>JAKAOO010000105.1 GCA_021812165.1 Pseudomonadota bacterium
CTTTGCCGACGTGGCGGGCGTCGATGAGGCGAAGGACGAGCTCAAGGAAATCGTTTCGTTTCTAAAGGACCCCCTGAGCTATGGCCGGCTCGGCGCCCGCGTGCCGAAGGGGGTGCTTCTCGTCGGCCCGCCCGGCACCGGCAAGACATTGCTCGCGCGGGCGGTCGCCGGCGAGGCGGGCGTCGCCTTCTTTTCGATCTCGGGCTCCGAATTCGTCGAACTCTTTGTCGGCGTCGGCGCCGCGCGGGTGCGCGACCTTTTCGAGCGAGCCCGCGAGCACGCCCCCGCGATCGTCTTCATCGACGAACTGGACGCGCTGGGCCGCGCCCGCGGCAGCGGACTTCCGGGCGGCGCGAGCGACGAAAAGGAGCAAACGCTGAACCAGGTCTTGAGCGAGATGGACGGGTTCGACCCGAGCGTCGGGATCGTCCTGCTTGCGGCGACCAATCGGCCCGAGATCCTTGATCCCGCGCTTCTCCGCGCCGGTCGCTTCGACCGGCAGGTGCTGGTCGATCGACCCGACAAGAAGGGACGCATCGAGATCTTGAAGGTGCACCTCAAAAAGGTTCGGGCGGCCTCCGATGTTCCCGTTGAAGAGGTGGCGGCGATGACGCCGGGCTTTACCGGCGCCGATCTTGCCAATCTCGTCAACGAAGCCGCGATCCTCGCGACCCGCCGCGCGGGCGAGGAGATCATTCTCGACGACTTTACGCGGGCAATCGAGCGCATCGTCGCCGGCCTCGAAAAGCGAAACCGGCTTTTGAACCCGCATGAGCGCGATGTCGTGGCCCATCACGAGATGGGGCATGCGCTCGTTGCGATGTCGCTGCCTCGTGTCGATCCGGTGCAGAAGGTCTCGATCATCCCGCGAGGGATCGCGGCGCTCGGCTACACGATCCAGCGGCCGCTGGAGGATCGCTTCCTGATGGACCGGACCGAGCTCATGAATCGCATGACCGTTCTTTTGGGCGGTCGCGCCGCGGAGAGCCTCACTTTCGAGGAGGTCTCGACCGGCGCCGCCGACGACCTCGCCAAGGCCACCGAAATCGCGCGCGGCATGGTGGTGCGTTTCGGTATGGATGAGACGCTCGGCCAGGTGACTTATGAACCCGAGGCGGCGCCCTTCTTGGGGGCGCCGGGCGGCGCCGATTGGCGCCCGCGCCATTATGCCGACGTCACTGCGGCGGCAATCGACAGCGCCATGCGCGGCCTCATCGACGCCGCCTTCCGCAAGGCCGTGGCGATCCTGACGGCCAATCACGCGCTCCTCAACGAAGCCGCAAAAGAGCTGGTGGCGAAAGAGACATTTTTCGCGGACGACCTGCGCGCGATCGCCGAGAAAGTCTCGCGGCCCGGCGCTTGCGACATCGCACCCGTCGGTATCGCCGCCTTCACGCCGGCCGCCTGATAGAGACCGCACGCCCGCGGGCCTCAAGCCGCCATGCCCGTCCGGTCATGCCCCGACATGGCGTTCGCCGCGCGGTTCGACAACCAGCATTGCTTCGAGCGTGAGGAGGTCATAACCGCTTCCCTCGCCGCGCCGCATTTCGCGCTCCGGCGCTCTCTTTGCCGGTTTGGGCGCGAGTTGGAAGGGGGGCGCCAAAGGCGCGCTTCTCCGCCCCTTCTTCCTCTGCGATTTGGGCCTCGGCCTTGTGCCAGTGTTCCCGGTCGCGGCCGTGAGGGCGCCCCTCACTCTCCCAGATCGCATAGGCGCGTTCCTCTATTCTCCGGGTTCGAGCTGGATCCGACACTTTGCCTCTCCTCACCGTCAATCGGTACGCCCGGCCGCAGCGTCGAGGCCCATCATCGGATCCTTCATTGCAGGAGACGCCGCAGCCGGTAAACGATCTTGCCGGCCCGCTGCGCTTCCTCCGGGATCCTGTCGAGGATCTCCGCAAGCGCGCCGCTATTGCCGCCGGCATCGCTTTCAAAAAGCCGGCGCATCGCTGTGGTGTAGCCGGCGAGGGCGGTCAGAGGCTCGCTCAGCTCATCTAGCGCTGCCGACAGCGGATCGCCGCCAAAGGGCAGGCTCGGAGCGATCGGCATTTCATTCGCACCGGCGGGTTCGGGCGCGAGGTCGGCCACCCGAAAGATCCGGATCTGCCCGTCCCACTCGACGATCGGGATCCTCTCGTCGAGCGCAAAAGAGGGCCCGTCTTCCGCGAAAAACGCCTCTTCTCTCGCCTCGCCGTGGCCGAAAGCCACAAACCAGCCCCTGCGGTCGTGCTTTAATTCGCCTTCTGCCTCGCCGATATCCCGGCAAAAGCGGCGAACCGGGTTGCCATAGCGGCGGCGGTTCCACGCTTCGAGATCGAGACCGTGGTCCTCATTCAAGGGCAGCAGGAGTTCGTAAGAGCATCGCGAATCACCGAGCGGAAACTCGCGCGAGCGCGCAAGAACGAGCGTTACGCGATAGCGCATCTCCTCCTCCTCTGTCGGTTCGCGATCGTTGCGGGCCGCTTTGCCCGCTGCATTGACCGAGGTCAATCATCGCCGGCAAGGTCCGAAGCACGCATGCCAAATTCATGTCCGCAAAAGGGGCATGATCCGGGGGCGAGGGTGAAGGGGGCGCTTCTTTCCGACCGTCGGGTTTCGGGGGCGCTTCTCGTTCCCGGGGCATGGATCGGGCAGCCCGGCCCGAAAGCTGAGGATTGGGCGGCTTCCCTTTGCGCGGGATCGAATGGTCGCGACTTTGCCCCGCCGGTACTCTCCCTCGGAGATCGCGGTGCAAAGCGGCGGTTGATCGGCGTCAAGGCCGGGAGGAGCGTCAAAGCGGATGCTCGGCGCCTGAAGCGGGCCAGACCCGCGCGATGCGCAAGGCGGCGAAGACCCGGCGCGTCGATGGCTGCGCCGTGCCCAAAGGATCATCAGGAGATCTTACATGAAGATAGCCCTGCTCTTCACCGGAAGCAGCCTGCTGGTGATCGCGACCTCGCACGGCTCCCTGACCGATCCCGCTCTTCTCGAGAAACTGGAAGCCAAGGGAATCAAGAAGTTTATCGCATACGAATTGCCTCCCGACCTCGCAAAGAACAGATATGCCGGGCACTTCGATGTTGTCATGAAAGACCTTCGTGAATCCGGTGATCTTCGAGTTGTTGACTTTAACGGACAGCGCGCCTTTGAGCTTTTTCATCTGAGGGAACTTGGCACTCCAATCATGTTCGAGGCGGGGTAGAAGGCGATTGCCGACATCGGCTATTGTTTCATACGAGGAGAAGCCCGATCCTGCCGTGCCGGAAGAGCGCGTCGCCTTCGGCACTTCCGGGGCATCGCGGCTCTTCGCTCACCCGCACCTTCAACGAAACCCATATTCTCGGGGTCACCCGGGCCATCTGCCACCACCGCGCGCGACAGAGGCCCATCGTTCTCGGCATCGACACTGACTGGAGAATTCCATGCCCGAGACTCTCTCTCCCGAACCTCTCCGCACCATCGACGCGTATTGGCGCGCCGCCAATTATCTGTCGGTCGGGCAGATCTACCTTCTCGACAATCCGCTTCTGAAGGAGCCCTTAGAGCCCGCTCACATCAAGCCACGCCTCCTCGGCCATTTCGGCACGACCCCCGGCCTCAATTTCATCTACGTCCATTTGAACCGCGTCATCAAAGAGCGGGATCTCGACCTTATCTTTGTTACCGGTCCGGGTCACGGCGCGCCGGGCATTCTCGCCAATGTCTGGCTCGAAGGCAGCTACAGCGAAATCTATCAAAGCGTTCCGCAAAACGAAGCCGGGATGAAACGGCTCTTTACCCAGTTCTCCTTTCCGGGCGGCGTGCCGAGCCATACCGCGGCGGAGACCCCGGGCTCGATCCATGAAGGCGGCGAACTCGGCTATTCCCTCCTTCATGCTTATGGCGCGGTCTTCGACAACCCCGATCTTCTCGCCTGCTGTGTCATTGGCGACGGCGAAGCCGAGACCGGAGCGCTTGCCGCGAGTTGGCACTCGAACAAGTTTCTGAACCCGGTGCGCGACGGCGCGGTGCTGCCGATCCTGCACTTGAACGGCTACAAGATCGCGGGGCCGACGGTGCTCGCGCGGATCGGCGAGGAGGAGCTCAAAAATCTCCTCGAAGGCTACGGCTACGACCCGTATTTCGTGGTCGGCGACGATCCGCTGCCGATGCATCAGCGGATGGCCGCGGCGCTCGACACGGTCATCGACCGCATCCGGGCGATCCAGGCGAAAGCGCGTGCGCAAGGTTTCAAAGAGCGGCCGCGCTGGCCGATGATCGTCCTCAAAACGCCCAAAGGCTGGACCTGCCCCAAAGTCGTCGATGGCAAGCCGGTCGAAGGAACCTTTCGCGCCCATCAGGTGCCGCTCGCCGAGGTCAAAACCAACCCGCAGCATCTGAAGCTTCTCGAAGGCTGGATGAAAAGCTACCGCCCGCAGGAACTCTTTGATCGGGAAGGGCGCCCGCTGCCGGAACTTTTGGCGCTCGCGCCCACGGGCGAGCGGCGGATGGGCGCGAACCCGCACGCCAATGGGGGCCTTCTCGTCAAAGACCTCGAGCTCCCCGATTTCCGCGACTATGCCGTCGCGGTGCCGCAGCCCGGCGCGGTCACCGCCGAAGCGACCCGCATCGCCGGACGATTTCTGCGCGATGTGATGAGGCTCAACGCCGAACACCGGAATTTCCGCGTGATGGGGCCGGACGAGACCGCGTCCAACCGGCTCGATGCCCTCTTCGAGGCAACCGACCGCGTTTCGACGGCAGAGATCCTGCCGAGCGATGACCATGTGGCGGCGGACGGCCGCGTCATGGAGGTCCTCTCCGAGCACCTCTGCCAAGGCTGGCTCGAAGGCTATCTCTTGACCGGCCGCCACGGTTTATTTTCGTGTTACGAAGCCTTTATCCACATCGTCGACTCGATGTTCAACCAGCACGCCAAATGGCTGAAGACCATTCGGCGGACGCGCTGGCGGCGTCCCATTGCCTCTCTCAACTATCTCTTGACGAGCCATGTCTGGCGCCAGGACCACAACGGCTTCAGCCATCAGGATCCCGGTTTTATCGATCATGTGGTGAACAAGAAGGCCGATGTCGTGCGGATCTATCTGCCGCCCGACGCCAACACGTTGCTGTCGGTCGTCGACCACGCCTTGCGGAGCCGCAATTACGTCAATGTGATCATCGCGGGGAAGCAGCCGGATCTGCAATGGCTCGATATGGAGGCGGCCATCCGCCATTGCACAGTCGGGGTCGGCATCTGGACCTGGGCGAGCAACGATGAAGGGGTCGAGCCCGATGTGGTCATGGCTTGCGCCGGCGATGTGCCGACGCTCGAGACCTTGGCGGCGGTCGATCTCCTTCGCACGCATCTCCCCGGCCTCAAGATCCGCGTCGTCAACGTCGTCGATTTGATGACGCTGCAACCCGAAACCGAGCATCCGCACGGTCTTTCGGATCGCGAATTCGACTCGATCTTCACTGCCGACAAGCCCGTGATTTTCGCCTTTCACGGCTATCCGTGGCTCATTCACCGGCTGACCTACCGCCGCACCAATCACCCCAACATCCACGTCCGCGGCTACAAGGAGGAAGGGACGACGACGACGCCTTTCGACATGACGGTGCTCAACGATCTCGACCGCTTCCACCTGGCGAGCGACGCGATTGATCGGGTGCCGCGCTTCAAAGACATCGGCGGGCATTTGAAGCAGCGCCTGCGCGACAAGCTCGTCGAGCACCGCCGATACGTCGATCGTTACGGCGACGATCTGCCCGAAATCAAGAACTGGCGTTGGCGCGGGAAAGAGGCGCGATCCGCTCCTGCGCGCGCGGGCGGCGATTAAGCCGTCGCAAGTCCGGTTGGCAAACCCGCCATTCTGCCGGCTTCGAGCATTGCCTTGCGGAGTTTCTCGACGGCCCGGACCTCGAGTTGGCGGATGCGCTCGCGCGACACCTTGAAGCGCCGGCTCAGATCTTCGAGCGTCAAAGGCTCGTCCCGCAGGCGCCGCTCGACCAGGATCTCGCGCTCGCGTTCGTTGAGCCCCGCCATCGCCTCGCCGAGCAATCTGCGGCGCTGCGCTAATTCATCGGCCTCGGCAAGCGCCGTCTCCTGGCTCGCCCCTTCCTCGACGAGCAGGTCGAGCCATTCCGAGTCGCCATCCTCGCGCCGGCTCGCGTTGAGCGATCCATCGGCGCCGCTGAGCCGCCGGTTCATCTCGATCACGTCCTTCTCAGGCACATCGAGGGCGGTGGCGATCGCTGTGACGCTCTCGGGCCGAAGGTCGCCCTCTTCGAGGTGTTCCAGCCGGCCCTTCATCTGGCGCAGGTTGAAGAAGAGCTTCTTCTGCGCCGCGGTCGTCCCCATCTTCACGATCGAGGCCGAATGCAGGATGTACTCCTGGATCGCCGCGCGGATCCACCAGAGCGCGTAAGTTGCGAAGCGGAAGCCGCGATCGGGCTCGAACTTTTGCGCCGCCTGCATCAGGCCGACATTGCCTTCCGCAACGAGATCGGAAAGCGGCAGGCCGTAACCGGAGAAGCCGCGGGCGACCTTGATCACGAGGCGAAGGTGGCTGCCGACGAGCTGCCGCAGCGCCGCTTCGTCGCGATTGTCCCGCCAGGCGCAGGCGAGTTCCCGCTCCCGCTCCGCCGTCAGCATCGGGAACCGCTTGGCGTCGGTCAAAAGATGCGCAAAAGCGTCTTTATTGTCGAACGGTATCATGTTTCTTCTTTCTCGATGATCGCCGACCGGCAAACATCCCGCGCCTCTGGAAACCTTCAGAGGCGTTTTTCAACACAGGCGGATTTGCGCGAGAAGGCGCGAAGACCATATGGGAACAAAGGGAGAATTTTCAAGCCCGCGCACAAAAGGAGGCCCGGCCGCGGCGCCGGCGGCCGGACCGGCGGCGCAGAGCTCGCCCGGACGCTCCTCGACGGCTTCGGGAAGGCGGCCTCGTTCAGATCGCCTTTTCCGCGCGCAACGCGGCGATTTCTTCCTTCGAGAGCCCGAGGACGCGGCTGTAGACTTCCTCGGTATCGGCGCCGAGAAGAGGCGCGGCGATGATCGGCACGTTCGAGGCCGACATCTTGACCGGCCAGCCCGGCATTTTGAAATCGCCGCGCACCGGATGCTTGACGGTCACGAAGATCCCGCGGCGATTGAGGTCGGGGTCGCCCGACAGCTCCATCGTGTCGAGGACGGCGCCGGCGGGAATGCCGGCGTCGCCGAGACGCTTCATCACGGCCATCTTGTCGTGATGCGTCGTCCAGGCGGCGACCATCTCGTCGACGATATGGCGGTTCTTGAACCGTTCCTGCGGGCTCGTAAACCGCGGGTCGCCGATCAGATCCTCGCGGCCGATGATTTTGAGGAGCCGCTCCCAATGCTGCGGATTGGCGCGCGAAGTATAGATGTAACAATAGTCGTTCGGGCCGCCGCCTTTGCAGGGATAAATCTCGCTCGGCGAATTGGTGCCCATGATGCTCTGATTGCCCATCCGCGGCGCGGCATGTCCCCAGAGATACTGGGCCGCATAAGAGATGCGCCCGTAATTGATGACGCATTCCTGCATCGCGAGGCGGATATGCTGGCCCTCGCCCGTGAACTGGCGCTGATAGAGAGCCGCGAGGACGCCGATCGCGGCGTGGAGGCCCGTTCCGGTATCGCCGATCGTCGGGCCCGGCTTGATCGGCCGGCCGTCAGGATCGCCGGTGATCGATATCGCCCCTCCGGTCGCCTGGGCGATCATGTCGAAGGCGAGATAGTCCTTGTAGGGAGTATCCGAACCAAAACCCTTGACCTGGACATAGACGATGCGCGGGTTGAGAGCCTTGACCGCATCGTAGCCGAAGCCGAGGCGTTCGATGACGCCCGGGGCAAAGTTCTCGACGAAGACATCGCCTCCTTTGATGAGCTCGCAGAGGACCGCGCGCCCTTTCTCATGTTTCAGATTGGCGGTGACGGAGAGTTTGTTGGCGTTCAAGAGCATGAAATAGTGCGAGTCGACGCCCGGTTTGTCGGTCGAGGCACCGCGGCCTTGCTCGCCTTTGGTCGGCTCTTCGACCTTGATCACCTCGGCGCCGAGCCAGGCGAGGGTTTCCGTGCAGGAGGTGCCGGCCTCGAACTGCGTCAGGTCGATGACGCGCACTCCGTGAAGCGCGCCTTTTGCAGGGTCTCTCTGTTCGCTCGCCCTGTGAGCCGGCTCGGGCCTTGGGTCGTTCGGCATCAATTCCTCCTCAACGCGTTCGCTCAACGCTTGTTTACCGCGTCCCCTTTCGGCGCCTCCGGGCGCGCGCGGTCGGGCTCGGCGAGCGGCGAATTTCGGTCTTCTTCGCGGGAGCGTCAACGCGTTTTGCGCGCACCTGCCTTGAAGAAACGGTACGTGGCGCCCGCGCGCCCTCTGTCCCGCGCGCTGAACTGCCCCGCGCGGGTCCTGCGATTATGCGGTCGAGCGCCGCAGATGCGGCCCTTTGCCACTCGGGTGTGATTACCGGAACGCTGCGGAACTCGCGCGATTGCCGCGCGGTTTCTATCCCGAGGAACGGGCGATGCGTCTCGGAACGGTATTCGCCGCCGGCCTCGTGCTGGCGGCGTCTTCTTGCGTCCCGGCGATGCCGCCAGAGGCGACGACACATCCATTGAAGGCGCCTGCCGCAGCCGCAGCGCCCTGCCCAGCCTGCCCAACCGAGGGAGAGATCGCCGCCGAGGCGTACCGCTTGCGCCGCGCCCTGCGCGCGGCCGTGCCTCAGGGTCGCCTGCTCGCGCGGGACCGCGACCGGCTGTGGATCGAGCTCGCGAAAAAGGCGCTCGCCCTCAGGAGCATCGCGATCGGGCGCCCGCAACTTCTCGTCGTTGTCAATCGCAACCCGGCGGTGCAGAGGCTCGCCGTCGTGCTCGCCGATCCGAGGGGGCCCTGGCGGGTGATCGGCGGCAGCAAGGTCTCCACAGGCGAGGCGCATCGTTATGGCTATTTCATCACGCCGACCGGCGTCTTCCGGCACACGGGCGAGATCCGCGACTACCGCGCGCTCGGCACGAAGAACGCGCATGGCATCCGCGGCCTCGGGGTCAAAGGCATGCGGGTGTGGGACTTCGGCTGGCAGAAGGCGCGGCGAGGCTGGGAGCCCGGCTCTGGGGAAATCCGGCTCTTGATGCACGCGACCGATCCGATCTATCTCGCGCCGCTTCTCGGCAGGCCGGCCTCGAAGGGTTGCATTCGCATCCCGGCGGCGATGAACCGGTTCCTCGATCACTACGGCGTGCTCGACCGCGAGTATGACGAATTGGCGCGCTACGATGAGGGCTACCGGGAGGTTCTCTCGCCTGACGCGCAGCCGACGTTCCTTGCGGGAGACAAGCTGATCGTGGTCGACTCGCGGCTGCGGCTTGCGCCCCCTCTCGCCCGCCGCCGCTGCCGACGCCGAGCCGCCATTGCGCGGCGCTCCGCGGCGCTCAGATCCGCTCCCACAATCCGGTTTCCTCGTCGAGGCGATCGAGCTCCAGTCCGCTGAAATCGAAGCGCGAGACGATCCCGACGAGGATGCCGTCGGCGACGATCGGCAGATGGCGAACGCGAGCGTCCTCCATCACACGCAACGCCTCGATCGCGGTTTTTTGCGGCGGCATCGTCTTGGGGTTGGGCGTCATGACCTCAAAGAGCTTTGTCCGCGCCGCACTCCTGCCTTCCGCGAGAACGCGGTGCACTGCATCTCGGCCGGTGAAAATGCCGACGAGCCGGCCGCCCTCGGTCACCAGCACGGCGCCGACTTGGCGCTCGCGCATGCGCCGGCACGCATCCTTGACCGTTGCCGTCGGCGGCAAAGCGACCGGATCCTGGTGCCTTACGATGTCCGACATCTGTCTCATGACCCGCCCCTTTTTTAAGAGGGTCCCCATCTCACGCTCTTTCGATGCGCGTACCGGCGGAGCCGTCGACGATCGCCTCGGCGTCTTCGATGGCGCCGATCGCGGCAACCCGCCCGGTCTTTTCGACAAACCGGCACGCCGCCTCGACTTTCGGCTTCATCGAACCTTCCGCGAAGGCAAAGGCGGCGAGCGCTTTCGGTGTGGTCCGGCCGATGGGCTCTCCCTCTTCGGGAGGCCAACGGCTCCAAACCGCGCGAACATCGGTCAAAAGGAGGAGAAGATCGGCAGCGAGCGCCCCGGCGAGCAACGCCGAGGCATGGTCCTTATCGATCACCGCTTCGACGCCCCGCAGCCCGCACGCGTTCGAAGCGACGACCGGAACACCCCCTCCTCCTGTGCAAACGAGAATGACCCCGGCGTCGAGCAAAAGCTTGATCGTCTGGGTCTGCCGGATGCGTTGCGGCATCGGCGAAGCGACGGCGCGGCGCCATCCTTTTTCCTCGCGCATCATCGTCCATCCGCTCCCGGCCGCGATGCGCCGCGCCTCGCCCTCGGAATAAAGAGGGCCGATCGGTTTCTTCGGCGCCGCAAGAGCCGGGTCTTTTGGATCGATCTCGACTTCCGTCAAAAGGGTCGCGATCCGGCGATCCGGCAGCGCATTTGCAAGCGCGAGATCGAGCAGGTACCCGATCATTCCTTGGCTTTCCGCGCCCAGGAGATCGAGCGGATAGGGCCCCGATGTCCGGTAAGAGGCCGATTGCAGCGCGAGAAGCCCGATTTGCGGCCCGTTGCCGTGAGTGATGACGAGCTGGTGGCGGCGCGCAAGCGGGGCGATGGCGGCGACCGCCTTCTCGACGTTGCGCCGTTGCGTTTCCGCTTCAGGAGCCTCGTTGCGCAGAAGCAACGCATTCCCGCCGAGGCCGAGCACGATCCGCATCCCGTCATCCTCGCGGCAAGCTTTCGACAAAGGCGTCGATGAAGCTCGAGAGAGCCGGGGTCCCGGTTTCCTCGTATTCATAGCGCGCGCGCACGATCTTCTTGCCGACGGCAAGGAGGCGCGCGAGATCAATGGGCGTTGCCGAAACCACGACTTCGGCCGAACTCTGAGCGACCGTCTCTCTCAGGGCTTCGAGTTGCTCGGCGCCATAGCCGAGCGCCGGAAGCACGGTGCCGATATGAGGATAGCGGCGATAGACCGCCGCAATCGCGGGCGGGGCGGTTTCCCGCGGATCGACGACCGTGGCGGCGCCAGCCGCGGTAGCCGCGAGATAACCGGCACCGTAGGGCATGCCGCCATGCGTGATCGTCGGGCCGTCTTCGATGACGAGGACGCTTTTGCCGGCGACCGCCGCGGGATCCTCGAGACGGATCGGCGAGTTCGCGCGTAGGATCGGCGCCTTCCTGTTGACGGCGCGCAATTCGCGGGTCGCGGTTTCGACGTCCTGCGGCAAGGCGGTGTCGACCTTGTTGATGAGGAGAAGGTCGGCCATACGCGCTACGGTCTCGCCCGGATGATGAGTCGCTATCTGGCGGGGGCGCAACGCGTCTGCGAGGACGATGAGGAGGTCGGGACGGACAAACGGAAAGTCGTTGTTGCCGCCGTCCCAGACAATGAGGTCGGCTTCGTTTTCCGCCGCTTGGAGGATCGCGGCGTAGTCGACGCCGGCGAAGACGACATTGCCCGCCGCGATATGCGGTTCGTATTCTTCGCGCTCTTCGATCGTGCAGCGCTCGGCCTCGATATCTTGAAGCGAGGCGAAGCGCTCGACGCGTTCGCGCAAGAGATCGCCATACGGCATCGGATGCCGCAGCACCGCGACCTTCTTGCCAAGAGCGCGCAAATGCGCGGAGAGCCAGCGACTCACAGCCGATTTGCCGCAACCGGTGCGCACCGCCGCTACCGCGATCACGGGAAGGCGGGAGGGGAGCATGGTCCGCCGCGGCCCGAGCAAACGAAAATCCGCACCGCTCGCAAGGGCGCGCGAAGCGAGATGCATCACCGCTTCATGCGTCACGTCGCTATAGGCAAAGACCACCTCGTCGATGGCGCGAGCGCGGCAGAGCGCATCGAGCTCGTTCTCATCGAGGATCGCGATGCCGTCGGGATAAAGAGGGCCGGCAAGCTCCGCGGGGTATCGGCGTCCGGCGATGCCCGGGATTTGCGCGGCGGTAAACGCCACCACCTCGTGCGAGGGATCATCGCGATAGACGAGATTGAAGTTATGGAAATCGCGCCCGGCGGCGCCGAGGATGACGACCCGCCGCCGTCTCTCGCCCGTGCCGCGGCGCGATGTTCCTCTTTTCGGCTGCACGCGCGCCACTCCCTTCTTCCGCATAAAGGTCGAGAAGCGGAAGGATAACGCGCCTCGGTATCAGGGAGGTCCGATCGCCGCCTTGATCCCGGTCAAGGAGACGGCGCTGCGCCCGATGCGCCGGGTTCTTAACCATTTTTTGGCGGCGTTTTCCTATCTTTTTCCTGCTTCTCTCGTCGCTCATTTCTAACGGGTCAAGAAAGCGCACATGATGGCTCGGAAGCCGGCGCCTCAGTTGCCAGCGAGGGGTCGCCGGAAGCAAGAAAGATCGAGACTTGTTGCCCCGCTCGCGGGCAGAACGCCGGCCGGCCGCGCAGCCCCGCCGCTCCCGTCGATCCGAGAGCGCGAGGAACGCTATGCGCTGATCCTCGCCGGCGCCAATGACGGGCTCTGGGACTGGGATCTGCGAACGGGCAAGGTCTATTGGTCCGCGCGGATCCAGGAGATTCTCAACTAAGCCGACCTAGC
>JAKAOO010000106.1 GCA_021812165.1 Pseudomonadota bacterium
GGCGAGGATTGGTCGCGCGCCGTTCCTTCGTGTAGGATCGCCCGCCCTTGGGGGCGCCTGCGGCGGGGTTCCTCGCCGGATCACCCCCGGAACGGCCCGCAGGGCCGGCCGTCCGGAGGCCGGCGCGGGCTCCGGGTCGAGGCTTCAGCGGTTCGAAGAGAGCGGTCGGGGAAAAGCATGGTGCTGATGGCGGGGAAACGGGGCCTCATCATGGGGGTCGCCAACGAGCGCTCGCTCGGCTGGGGCATCGCGAAAGTGCTCCACGCGCATGGGGCGAGGCTTGCCTTCAGCTACCAGGGCGACGCGATCGGCAAGCGCGTGCGCCCTCTCGCCGAGAGCGTCGATGGCGAGATCGTCCTCGAAACCGATGTCGGTTCGGAAGAAAGCCTCGATCGGACCTTTGCCGCTCTCGCCGAGCGCTGGGGACGGCTCGATTTCGTGGTTCATGCGATCGCCTTTTCGGACAAGGAGGAGCTCAAAGGGAAATACGTCGAGACGACGCGCGCCAACTTTTTGCGCACGCTCGAAATTTCCTGCTATTCCTTTACCGCCGTGTGCCGCCGCGCGGCGCCTTTGATGGAGGGCGGCGGCAGCCTTCTGACGCTCACCTATGCGGGTTCGGAACGGGTGATGCCGCATTACAATGTGATGGGGGTGGCGAAAGCGGCGCTCGAAGCGAGCGTTCGCTATCTCGCGGCCGATCTCGGCGGCGGCAACATCCGCGTCAACGCGATCTCGGCCGGCCCGATCAAGACCCTGGCGGCCTCTGGGATCGGCGATTTCCGCTACATCCTCAAATGGAACCAGTTGAATTCCCCCTTGAAGCGCAATGTCACGATCGAGGATGTGGGCGGCGCCGGACTTTACCTCTTGAGCGATCTTTCGGCCGGGGTCAGCGGCGAAGTCCATCATGTCGATTGCGGCTATCACGTCGTCGGCATGAAGGCGGTCGACGCTCCCGACATCTCGGTCGTCTAAGGCCGCGTCGGCGGGGCGGATGGCGGGCAATTCTTTCGGTACCTTGTTTCGCTTCACGACCTGGGGCGAGAGCCACGGCCCGGCGATCGGCTGCGTCGTCGATGGCGTTCCGCCGCGCCTCCCTTTGACCGAAGCCGACATCCAGCCCTGGCTCGACAAGCGCCGGCCGGGCCAGTCGCGCTTTACTTCCCAGCGCCGCGAACCCGATCTCGTCAAGATCCTTTCGGGCACCTTCGAGGGGCAAACGACGGGCGCGCCCATCCTCCTCTTCATCGAGAACAGCGACCAGAGGCCGAAAGACTACAGCGCCATCGCCGACCGCTTTCGCCCCGGCCACGCCGATTACACCTACTGGAAGAAATACGGGATCCGCGACTGGCGCGGCGGCGGGCGCGCCTCGGCCCGCGAGACCGCGTCGCGGGTCGCGGCAGGGGCGGTGGCGCGCAAGATCCTCGGCCCCTCCGTTCGGATCCGCGGCGCCCTCGTGCAATTGGGCACCCATACGATCGACCGCTCGCGCTGGGATTGGCAAGCGAGCCTCGAAAATCCGTTCTGGTGCCCGGATCCCGAGGCCGTCGCGGCTTGGGCCGATTATCTCGACACTCTGCGCAAAGAGGGTTCGTCCTGCGGGGCCGTCATCGAGGTGGTGGCCTCGGGCGTGCCCGCGGGGCTCGGCGAACCCGTTTACGACAAGCTCGACGGCGATCTCGCGCGGGCGCTCATGACGATCAACGCCGTCAAGGCGGTCGAGATCGGCGCCGGTTTTGCCGCGGCCTCGATGCGCGGCGAGGAGTCCGCCGACGAGATGCGTCGCGGCAACGCGGGCCCGCGCTTTCTTTCGAACCATGCGGGCGGCATCCTCGGCGGGATTTCGACGGGAGAGGACATCGTCTTGCGTTTTGCCGTCAAGCCGACGAGTTCGATCCCGCGTCCGCTGAGGACGGTAGACATCGAGGAGAATGAGGTTGAAATCGAAACGAAAGGCCGCCACGACCCTTGTGTCGGCATTCGCGCCGTCCCTGTCGGCGAGGCGATGGTGGCGTCCGTCCTCGCCGATCATCTTCTTCGCCAGCGCGCGCTCTGCGGCCTCTGAAGAAAGGCGGCGCGTCCGCGGCCGCTCCGGAGGCCGTTGATGCGTCGCTTCCTCGTCGGCTTTCTCGCCGTCATCGGCGCCCTCGCCATCCTCTTGGCCGCCGGCGTCGCCGTCCTCATTCTGAAGGTGCGCGTCGCGCCCCTTCCGAAACGCGTGGTCTTGAAGGTGGATCTGCGACAAGGGCTTGCGGAGGGACCCGGACCGAGCGGGATCGAGAGCCTTTTCGTCACTCCGAAACCGACGCTTCGCGATTTTCTCGACGCCATCGAGCGCGCCGAAAACGACCGGCGCGTCAAGGGCCTCGTCGCCATTATCGGCGGCAACAGCCTCGGTCTTGCCGAGAGCCAGCAGGTTCGCGACGCCATTGCCGAATTCCGCAGCAAGGGCAAGTTCGCGATTGCCTTTGCCGACAGCTTTGGCGAGTTCGGTCCCGGCACGGATTCCTATTACCTCGCCACCGCCTTCGACCGGATCTGGCTGCAGCCGATGGGGAGCGTCGGGCTCGTCGGGGTTTACAGCAATGTCATGTTCTTCAAAGACACCTTGGCCCTTTTGGGGATAAGGGCGGAGTTTGCCAAACGCAGGCAATTCAAGACGGCGATCAACAGCCTGACGCACTCCAAGATGACGCCGGCGCATCGCGAAGAGGTGACGAGTTTGCTGCGCTCGAGCTTCGCTCAGATCGTCCGCGGCATTGCCAAGGGCCGGGCGCTCAGCGCGCAAACGGTGCAGCAGGAGATCGACCGCGGCCCCTTTCTTGCGCGCGAGGCGCTCGCGGCAAAGCTTGTCGATCATCTCGGCTATCGCGACGACGCCATTGCGAGCGCGCGCCGGCGGGGCGGAAAAGGAACGAAACTCGTTTCCCTCGAGAGCTATCTGAAACGCGCCGGACGCCCCCACCGCAAGGGCGCCGAAATCGCGCTCATTTACGGCGACGGCCTCATCCAACGCGGCGGCTCCAGTCAATCCCTTTTTGGCCAGACGGTGATGTCGGCGGCCAAAGTCGCCCACGCCTTCCGCCTCGCCGAGCGCGACAAAAAGGTGCGGGCGATCCTCTTCCGCATCGACAGCCCCGGCGGCTCCGCGGTCGCTTCCGAAACGATCTGGCACGCCGTCGAGGAAGCCCGCCGGCACAAGAAGCCCGTCGTCGTCTCGATGGGCGATCTTGCCGGCTCCGGCGGGTATTACATCGCCGTCGCCGCCGACAAGATCGTTGCCGAACCGGCAACCCTCACCGGCTCGATCGGCGTCTTCGCGGGCAAACTGGTGCTTGCGGATTTCCTCAAGAAGATCGGGATCACGACCGACTCCGCGCAGATCGGCACCAATGCGGCGATGTTTTCGAGCGCCAGCGATTTCACTCCGGAGGAGCACGCCCGCCTCGAAACCTTTCTCAATTCGGTCTACGCGGGCTTCAAAAAGCGCGTCGCGGAGGGTCGCCACATGACCCCCTCCGCCGTCGCAGCGGTCGCCAAAGGACGCGTGTGGACGGGCGAACAGGCGAAGAAACGGGGCCTTGTCGATGCCTTGGGCGGCTACCGGACGGCGATCCGGCTGGCGAAGAAATTGGCGAAGATCACGCCCAAAGCTCCCTACAAGCTCGTTCTCTTCCCGCCCAGAAAATCGCTCCCCGAACAGATCTACGATCGCCTGACGGGAAGGAGCGAGACGGGGGCTCACATTCGCATCAATCCGGGCGCCGTTGCCGCCATCCGTCCTTTATGGCGAGAGCTCGCGTTGAGGCTTGCCAATCCCGGCGCCCTGACGATGCCCGATTTCGCGCTCTCGCGCTGATGCTTCGTTCGGCGCGATTGCATGGGAGGGCGCTCTCCTCTACGATCGCTCCCTCTTCGGGAGGCGAGGGAGCAAAAACCGTGAGCGAGAGGATCAAGGTTTTCTGGCAGCCGCATTGAACGAGATGCCTCAGGGTCAAAGAATACCTCTCGGTCCGTGGGATCGAGTTCGAGTCGATCAATATCCTCAGCGACGAACGCGGCCGGGAAGAGCTGCAAAGGCTCGGCGCGCGTTCGGTTCCGGTGGTCGCTCTGGGCGGCCGTTTCGTCTTCGCTCAGGTCATCTCCGATGTCGCCCGGTTTCTGGGGCTCGAGGAGGATAAAGGACCCCTCCTTTCGCCCGCCGGGCTTGCGACCCGTTACGAGCGCGTTCTCGAAACCGCGATCCGGCTCGTGCGCCAGATGCCCGACGCGCGGCTCAGCGAGGTTTTGCCGGACCGCCCGCGTTCCTATCGCGTTCTGATACACCACATTTTCCAGATCGGGGCGGCGTTTCTCGATGCGGAAGAAGAGGGGCTCCCTCTCACTTACGACGCTCTCACCGCGCCGCCGCCGCGCGAACTCGATCGCAGCGACACGCTCGCCCGTTTCGGAGAGAGGGTGAGGGCGCGTTTTCTTTCGTGGCGGCAGAGCGCCGCGGAAGAGGATTTCCATGCCCCGGTCGCGGCCTATTTCGGCCGGGCGAGCCGCCACGAACTCTTCGAGCGCACGGTCTGGCACACCGCTCAGCATGTGCGCCAGCTCGCCTCGCTCCTGGAGCGCGCGGGTATCGCCCCCGACCGCCCGCTCGCCGGCGAGGACTTCGCCGGCCTGCCGCTTCCGGCGCGGATCTGGGACGACGGCTGACCGGCTTTTCTGCGAAGGGCCGCCCCCCGCCCGTAAAGCGCGCCGCCTCACTTATTCTCCCTCGCCCCGCTCGCGGGGAGAGGGTTGGGGTGAGGGGCCTAGCTTTACCGCCTCACGCGCGTTCGAGGACGACGGCGATCCCTTGGCCGACGCCGACGCACATCGTGACGAGGGCGTAGCGCCCGCCCGTGCGTTCGAGCTGGCGCGCGGCGGTCAAGGCGATCCGCGGCCCCGAAGCGCCGAGCGGGTGGCCGAGCGCGATCGCCCCGCCGTTCGGGTTGACGCGGCTGTCGTCGGTGGCAAGGCCGAGGCCGCGAAGGCAGGCGAGGACCTGGGCGGCGAAGGCCTCGTTGATCTCGATGACATCGATTTGCGACAGCTCCAGCCCCGCGCGTTCGAGCGCCTTTTTCGAGGCCGGGACCGGGCCGATCCCCATGAGGCGCGGCGGCACGCCCGCGACGGCGCTTGCGCGAATGCGGGCGAGAGGCTTTTGTCCCGCCGCCTCGCCGGCCTTTCGGCTGGCCACGATCATGGCGACGGCGCCGTCGTTGACGCCTGAGGCGTTGCCGGCCGTCGTCACGCCGCCCGGATAGAGAGGCCGCAGCTTCGCGAGGGCTTCGAAGTTCGTCGAGGGGCGGGGATGCTCGTCTTCGCCGACGGTTTGCGGTCCCGCCCGGCCCCCCGGGACCTCGACCGCGACGATCTCGCCTGCGAAAAAGCCGTCCGCCTTGCCCGCCGCATATTTCTGTTGCGAGGCCGCGGCGAAGACGTCGCACTCCTCGCGCGAGAGCTGGAACTCGCGCGCGAGGTTGTCGGCGGTTTCGGGCATGGTGTCGGCGCCAAACTCCTTTTCGATCTTGGGATTGGGGAAACGCGAGCCGATCGTCGAATCGAAAACCCGCACCTCGCGGCCGAACGCGCTTTCCGATTTCGCCATGACAAAGGGGGCGCGGCTCATGCTCTCGACCCCGCCCGCCACCATCACCTCGCCTTCGCCGCAGGTGATCGCTTGCGCCGCCATGACGATGGCGTTGAGCCCGCTGCCGCAATTCCTCTGCAACACCGAGCCGCCGGTCTCGATCGGCAGCCCCGCGAGAAGGCCGGCGTGACGCGCGACGCAGCGGCTGTCTTCGCCCGCCTGGTTGGCGCAGCCGACGACGACGTCCTCGATCTTTTCCGCGGCGAACCCGCTCTTCCCCACGACCGCGCGGATCGCCGCCGCCAGCATGTCGTCCGTCCGCACCCGCGCGAGCGCGCCCGCATGGCGCCCGAAAGGCGTTCTCTTACCCTCGTAAAGATAGGCGTCGAGCATGGATTTTCTTCCTCCTTGGGAATTCGCGCGCATCTCCGCGCGAGCGCCGCCCGCTGTCAAGCCGGTTGCCGGCGCGGGCGGCAATCCCCTTATATTTCCTTGATCCGTGAGGCCGAAGCGCCCCTTTGAGGACGATCGCTTGAGCCACGCCGAGGACGCCGAACCCGCGCGCTATGCGCGCGCCTTCGTGATCGGGATCGCGCTCCATATCGCCTACGTCGCCGCCGAGGCGGCGTTCGGCCTTTTCGCCGGCTCGCTCGCGCTTCTTGCCGACGCCGGACACAATGCGGGCGACGTGCTCTCGCTTGCTCTCGCCGGGGGCGCGGCGATGTTGAGCCGCCGCCGGCCGAGCGGCCGCTTTACCTATGGCTTGCGCGGCAGCACGATTCTCGCGGCGCTCGCCAATGCGATCCTCCTTCTTCTCGTCACCGGCGGCATCGCGTGGGAGGCCGTGATCCGCCTTCTCTCGCCCGCCGCCGTCAACAGCGTCCTCATCGTCGCGGTCGCCGCCGTCGGGATCCTCGTCAACGGCGCGACGGCGCTCCTTTTCGCCAAGGGCCGCAAGCGTGATCTCAATCTCAAGAGCGCCTTCCTGCACATGGCGGCCGATGCGCTGGTGACGTTCGGCGTTGCCGCCGCCGGTCTTGTGATCTGGTTCACGCGCTGGTTTTGGGTCGATCCGGCGGCAAGCCTCCTCGTCTCTCTCGTCATCGTGGTCGGCACGTGGGGACTTCTCCGAAGCGCCTTTGGGCTCGCCCTCCACGCCGTCCCCGAAGGGGTCGATGCCGAGGCGGTGCGCGCGTTTCTCGCCGAGCTGCCGGGGGTGAGCGCGGTCCACGATCTCCACATCTGGGGCATGAGCACGACCGAGACGGCGCTCACCTGCCATCTCGTGATGCCGGGCGGCCATCCGGGCGACGCGCTTTTGCGGCGCGCCGCCGAAGCGTTGCACGAGCGCTTCGGGATCGCCCACGCGACGCTCCAGATCGAGATCGCCGACACCGCGGAGACCTGCAAGCTTACTCCGGAGCACGTCGTCTAAAGGGCACGGGCGATCGAGGTCGGGGGGCCAGCGCAAACGGTTGATGGCGTCAGAGGCGCCGAGGGTGGGAGGGGAGGATTGAAATTGCGCTTTTCTCATCGTATATGATGTCACAATGATATGGGGCCAACGCGGCGGGCGAGGGCGCGCACCTGTTTCCGACCTGCAAAAAACAGGAGAAACAGGAGCGAGCGCGGGGCGCATCGTGGGCGCGTGGGAGGCGCGCCTTGCGCAAACCTGACCCTCGGGGTTCGCCGGTTGCGGGTGGAGGGTGCCGCGGCTAGGCTCGCTCGTGCGGGGGGAGGATAGGCGGGAGGAAATAATGCGGGAACGCGCCGTCGTTCGCGAAGTCGGGCTGCGCGACGGGCTGCAAAGCCTCAAGGAAATGATGCCGACGGAAGCGAAGATCGGCTGGCTCGAAGCCGAGTACGCCGCCGGCGTGCGCGAGATCGAAGTCTCCTCTTTCGTGCCGCCGAGGCTCCTGCCGCAACTCGCCGACGCCGAGAGCGTCGTGCGTTACGCGCAAGGGCTCAAAGGCCTCAATCTCAGCGTCCTCATTCCGAACCTCAAAGGGGCCGAGCGGGGCTTCGCCCTCGGGGTTTCGGCGATGAATTTCGTGCTCTCGGTCAGCGACGGGCACAACCGCGCCAATGTGCGCCGCAGCACGGAGGAATCGGTCGAGGAGTTGCGCCATGTCGTCGCGCGCTGCCGCGCGCAGCCGCCGGATCGCCGCCCGCGCGTCGCCTGCGTCCTGGCGACCGCTTTCGGCTGCGCGATCGAAGGCGAGGTCCCCGAGGATCGCGTCCGCCGCATCGCGCTCGAGGCTGCCGAGGCCGGAGCCGGCGAGATCGTCCTCGCGGACACGGTCGGCTATGGCAATCCGGCCGCCGTCAAGCGTCTTTTCCGCCGGGTGATGGCCGATGTCGCGCCGGTTCCCGTCTGCGCCCATTTCCACGACACCCGCGGTCTCGGGCTTGCCAACGTTCTCGCCGCTCTCGACGCGGGCGCGCGCGCCTTCGACGCCTCTCTCTGCGGGCTCGGCGGCTGCCCTTATGCGCCCGCAGCCACGGGCAACATCGTGACCGAGGATCTCGTCTTCATGCTCGAAGCGATGGGCTTCGAAACCGGGATCGATCTCGAACGGCTGTTGGAAGTGCGAAAAATCCTGGCGGCGAATTTGCCCGGGGTTCCCCTTATGGGCGCCGTCGCCAAGGCCGGGATTCCGAAGAATTTCCCGGCGCGGCGCTCCGCGCGCGCCGCGGCGTAAGGAGAGCGCCATGGCAGAACCCATTCCCCCGGATCGCTTCACCGTTCTCGTCGAGAGGGCCGGGTTGAAGCTCACGCCCGAAGAGTTCGAGGAGTTGCGGGAGGGCAGCCGTTTTGTCGAGCGGATGAAGGAAAGCGTGAGGCGGTCCGGTCCGCGGGAGGCAAGACTGCGCGGGGTGACCCGGCCGCGGGAGAAGACGGCGGAGCCCGCGCACATCTTCATCGCCGGGAAGGATTGAGGCCAGAGGATGGACCCGAGCCGCCTCACGATCGCGCAAGCGAGCGCGGCCATCGCCCAAGGGAGCCTTGCGCCGCTTTCTCTCGTCGACTCCTACCTCGAGCGCATTGCCTCGCTCGACGGCGAGCTTCACAGTTACGTTCTCGTGCTCGCAGAGGAGGCGCGGGAGCGGGCGCGCGCGCTTGCCGCCGAGCCTTCGCGTGGACCCCTTCACGGCATCCCGTTGAGCCTCAAAGACATCTACTGGACGCGGGGCCGGCGCACGACGGCCGGCTCGCGCCTTTGCCTCGATTTCGTGCCCGCGGAGGATGCCGAAACCTGGCGCCGGCTCGAGGCGGCGGGAGCGATCCTCCTCGGCAAGAACGAGACTCACGAATTCGCGATCGGCGGCCCCGATTTCACTCTGCCGTTCCCTCCCGCCCGCAACCCGTGGAATACGGCGCACTACCCCGCCGGCTCTTCGAGCGGCTCGGCGGTTGCCGTGGCGGCGGGCCTCACGGCCGGCGCTCTCGGCTCCGACACCGGAGGCTCGATCCGCGGTCCCGCCGCCTTCAACGGCATCGCCGGCTTGAAGCCGACCTATGGCCGCGTCAGCCGCCGCGGCGTCTTCCCGCTTTCCTACACGCTCGACCATTGCGGTCCTTTGACCCGCACGGTCGAGGATTGCGCGCTCCTCTTGCAGGCGATCGCCGGCCACGACCCATTGGATCCGGCCTCGGCCGATCGCCCGGTCCCCGATTACCGGAAGGCGTTGGAGCGCCGTCTCGACGGGATGGCGATCGGGGTCATCCGCCATTTTCACGAAGCGGACGCGGTCGCGGGCTTCGGTCCCGAAAACGCGCCCAACCCCGCCTATTGCGCGGCTTTCGAAGAGGCCTGCCGGACCCTCGAAAAAGCGGGCGCGCGCCTTGTCGATCTGAGGCTCTCGCCGCTTCTCGATTACGCCGACGCCAACCGCCTCATCATGCTCGCGGAAGCCTTTGCGCTCCACGAAACGGATTTTCAGGAACGGCCGCAGGGTTTCGGCCGCTACGCTTTCGCCCGCATCGGGCTCGGCGCCTTCTTCTCCGCCGCCGATTACGTCGAGGCTTTGCGCGCGCGGCGCGAGCTTTGCCGGGAGTTCCGCGAGGCGACGGAGGGCGTCGACGCCGTCGTCTCGGCGAACGCGACCGCACCCGCACCCAAGATCGACACCGTCCCCCTCTGGGGCGTCTTCGAGAGGGCTTCCTACACGGCGCCCTATAATCTCCTGGGCGCGCCGGCGCTCTCGCTGCCGATCGGTTTCGAAGACGGGCTTCCTCTCGCCTTTCAGATCGCGGGCAAGCCATTCGCGGAGTCGAGCGTCTTCAAGGTCGGTTACGCCTTCGAACAAGCGACCCCGTTTCACCGCGAGCGTCCCCCGATTGCCGCATCGCTTCCGGGCCGCACCTGAAAGGGAGGGTTCTCATGGCTCTCGAAAACGAACGCGTCGCCTGGTTCAACGGCGCCTTTGTGCGCGAGGGCGAGGTAAGAGTGCCGTTTCGCGATCTTTCTTTTCTGCGCGGCGACGGCGTCTTCGACATGACGCGAAGCTTCAACGGCAAGGCCTTTCGCCTCGAAGAGCATGTCGCCCGGCTTTATCGCTCGCTCGCTTATGTCGAGATCGACCCCGGGATGAGCCAAAGCGAGATGGTGCGCTTGAGCGAGGAGGTCCTCTCGCGCAACCGCCATCTCTTGGGGCCCGACGACGATTACTGGCTCGGCCAGCGTTTGAGCCGCGGCGTCAAGAAAGTCGAAGGCGACAGCTGGGACCATTACGGCCCCAATATCGTCATCGACTGCGCGCCGCTTCCTTTTGCCGAGCGCGCGGCGTGTTTTCGCGACGGCATCGCGGTCATCGTGCCGTCGATCCGCCGCACCTCGCCTTCGGCGCTGTCGCCGCGCGCCAAGATGCACCAGTATTTGAACCTGATCCTCGCCGGCCGCGAGGTGAAGGCGCAAAACCCCGAGGCTTGGGCGGTCTTGCTCGACGAGAACGGCAACCTCGCGGAAGGCGAGGGCGCCAACATCTTTCTCGTCCGCGACGGCATGCTGTCGACCCCGCGCGAGCGCTACGTTTTGCCGGGCGTGAGCCGCCAGGCGGTGATCGATCTCGCCTCGGAACTCGGCATTCCTTGTGCCGAACGAGACCTCGATCTTTACGACGCCTTTACCGCCGAGGAATGCTTTCTGACCTCGACGAGCCTTTGCATCTGCGCCGTCAAGAGCCTCAACGGCCGGAAGTTCGGGGCGGGACGCGTGCCGGGCCCGGTGACGCAGAGGCTCGTCGGCGCCTTCCGCGAGATGGTCGGCTGCGATTTCGTCGCGCAATATCTGAAGCGGCTTTAACATCTGAAGCGGCTCAAACGTCGGTTGCGAGAAAAGGGCGCGGCGCCGCTCATCTTTCGTTAATTCTTGCCGCTTCATGATGCGCCGATGGGGAGCGGCTTGTTGGAAACGAGACCAATGACGTTCGGCGCCGTCGAAAACGGCTCATGCGATTCGCCGAAAACGGTGCTGATCGTCGAGGACAACGAGCTCAACATGAAGCTCTTCAACGATATCCTCGAAGTCCACGGCTATCGGACGCTGCTCTGCCGCGACGGGCTGGAGGCGGTGAGGCTCGCGCGCCAGCACCGGCCGCAACTCATCATCATGGATATCCAGCTTCCCGAGGTTTCGGGCCTCGAGGTGACGCGGCGGCTCAAGCAAGACGAAGGCTTGCGCCACATCCCGGTGATCGCGGTGACCGCCTTTGCGATGAAGGGAGATCCCGAGAAGATGCGCGAAGGCGGTTGCGAAGCCTATCTCGCGAAACCGATCTCGGTCACCGGTTTTCTCGGCCTTGTCGAACGCTTTCTGACGCCCGCCGGCGCCTGTTTTCCGACCGTTTCCGTTTGAAAGAAATTGATGGGGAGGCTTTCCTCCCCTAGCTTCGGCGGTGCGCGACCGCCCGAACCGGGCGGGGGTGCTAAGGCCGGGAAGCGGGATAATGGAGATCGGCTTCGATTTCACCGGGTTGCGGGTGATCGTTCTCGGCGATCTCATGCTCGACACCTGGGTCGAGGGCCATGTCGACCGCATCTCGCCCGAAGCGCCGATACCCGTTCTGCGGATCGATCGCCGTCGCGAGATGCTGGGAGGCGCGGGCAATGTCGCCCGCAATATCGCCGCTCTCGGCGCGTGCGCGATCCTCATCGGCATCCTCGGCGAGGATGCGGCGGGGCGGCGTTTCTCCGAGATCCTCGGCGCTCTAGGCCCTTCGACAAGCTCAGGGGGGATCGAGGGCCGTCTCGTCGCTTCGGCCTCGGCGCCCACCACGGTGAAGACGCGGTATCTCGCCGCCGGACAGCAGATCCTGCGCGTCGATGAGGAGACCGCAGAGCCCGCTCCCGAGGCCGTGGCGCGCCATGTGATCGACGCCTTCGACGGGGCGCTCGCCGCGGCCGATGCGGTCATCCTTTCGGATTACGCGAAAGGGGCGCTCACCGAGGAGGTGCTCGCTCACGCCGTCGGCGCGGCGCGCCGCGCCAACAAGCGCGTCATCGCCGACCCCAAGAATCGCGACTTTTCGCGCTATCGCGGGGTCAGCGTTTTGACGCCGAACCGGCTCGAGGCCCTTGCGGCGACCGGGATCGACTGCGCCGACGAGGCGAGCACGGAGCGCGCCGGCCGGCGCGTCCTCGAAACCGCAGAGGCCGAGGCGGTCATCGTCACCCGAGGCGCCGAAGGCTTGAGCCTCATCCCGCGCGAAGGAATGGCCTCTCACGTTCCGAGCCGGGCGCGCGGGGTGTTCGATGTCTCGGGCGCCGGCGACACGCTCGTTGCGGCGCTCGCTCTCGCCCTTGCCTCGGGGATGCCGCTTCTGGAGGCCGCCCAACTCGCGAACGCGGCCGCCGGAGTGGTGGAGAT
>JAKAOO010000107.1 GCA_021812165.1 Pseudomonadota bacterium
TGCCGCTCGCGCGCACGCCGCCCGGCGCCTTTCTGCGCCTCATTCTCGAAGCGGCCGAAAGCGATCTCGCTCCCGTCCCTCTTCTTGCCCTTTTGAAGCACCCTCTCGCCGCAGGCGGGCTCTCGCCGGAAATGTTCCGCGCCCGCGCGCGCCGGCTCGAACGAAAGATCCTCGGGCCCCGTCCCGCGCCCGGCTTTAGGGGGCTGCGCGCCGCGCTCGGCGGCGAGGAAGCCGAGCTTGGCGATTTTGTCGAACGGCTCGAAACCGCGCTGCTTCCGCTCCTCGATCTTTTTGCCGCCGACGCCGTCCCGCTTTCGAGGCTCGTCGCCGCCCACATCCGGGCGGCAGAGCGTCTGGCGGAAAGCGACAGGGAGAGCGGAGCCAAACGCTTGTGGAGCGAGGCGGCCGGAGAAGCGGCGGCGCGCTTCTGCCACGATCTCATCGAAGCCGCCGCCGATTTTCCGCCTCTTCCCGGGCGCCATTATCCGGCGCTTTTCGGCGCGCTCGCCGCGGGCGCGGTGGTGCGGCCCCTCTTCGGGCGCCACCCGCGCCTTTTCATTTGGGGCCTCTTGGAGGCGCGCCTGCAGCAGGCCGATCTTCTCGTCCTCGGCGGCCTCAACGAGGGAACCTGGCCGGCAGCGGCCGAGCACGACCCCTGGATGTCGCGAGCGATGCGGCAGCACTTCGGCCTCTCCTCGCCCGAACGCGCGATCGGACTCGCCGCCCATGACTTCGCGCAAGCGTTCGGCGCGCCGCAGGTGGCGCTGACGCGCGCCGCGCGCCGCGAAGGTGTGCCGACCGTGCCCTCGCGCTGGCTCTTGCGACTCGATGCGGTATTGCGCGCATTGAGGCTCGAAATTCGCGCCCAAGAGACGATCGAAGAGGCCGCTCGTCTCATCGACGAACCGACAGAGCCGCCCCCTCGCCCGGCCGCTCCCGCCTGCCCGCCCCTCGCCGCGCGCCCGCGCCGCCTTTCCGTCACCGAGATCGAGACTTGGCTCAAGGATCCGTATGCGATCTATGCCCGCCACGTCTTGGATCTGAAGGCGCTCGACGAACTCGATGCCGATCCCGGCCGGGCCGAGCTTGGAACGATCATCCACGGGGCTCTCGACGAATTCTTGAAGCTTTACCCTCGAGAGTTGCCCGCCGAGGCCGAGGCCGAACTCTTGCGAATCGGCCGCGAATGCTTCGGGGCGCTTCTCTCGCGTCCGGGGGTCTGGGCATTCTGGTGGCCGCGCTTCGAGAGGATCGTCCGCTGGCTCGTCGGCGAAGAGCGGAGTTATCGCCGGGGGCTCGAGGAGAGCCTCAGCGAGCGCCGCGGCAGCCTTCTCCTGTCAGCGCCCGGCGGGCCGTTTACGCTCACCGCCAAGGCCGACCGGATCGATCGTCTCAAAGAGGGCGGTTTCGCGATCATCGATTACAAGACGGGGCTTTTGCCCTCGAAGCGGGAAATCGCCGCAGGCTTCGCGCCGCAGCTGCCGCTCGAAGGGGCGATCCTGCGCGCGGGCGGGTTCGAGGGACTGAAAGGCGCCCCCTCCGCGCTCGAATACTGGCGTCTCGGGCAAGGCGAGCGGGCCGGAGAGCGGGTCAGAATCGACGACGGCAACCCGGCGGTGCTGATCGACGATAGCCTCCATCGCTTAGAGCGGCTCATCGCTCGTTTCGACGACCCTTCGACCCCCTATCTCGCCGTGCCCTGGGTGCGCCGTGCGCCGCGCTATTCGGATTACCGGCACCTGGAGCGGGTCGAGGAGAGCGGGCTCGAAGAATGATCTCGTCGCCTGAGCGCAGCCGTCTGCAGGCCACCGACCCCGGCGCCTCGGTCTGGGTTTCGGCCTCGGCCGGGACCGGCAAGACGCGGCTTCTGACCGATCGCCTTCTCTCGCTGATGCTGGAAGGCACCGAACCCTCGCGCATCCTCTGCCTGACCTTTACCCGCGCCGCCGCCGCCGAGATGGCCAACCGGCTCAACGAGCGCCTCGCGTCATGGGCGACGCTCGCGCGCGGAAAGCTGGCGCAAGAGATCGTCGAACTGAGCGGTCGCGCCCCCGAGGAGGGGCTTCTCGAAGAGGCCCGCCGGCTTTTCGCCCGCGTCCTCGACACCCCCGGCGGGTTCAAGATCGCGACCATTCACGCCTTCTGCCAATCCTTGTTGCGGCGCTTTTCGCTCGAAGCGGGGGTGCCTCCGGAATTCGCCGTGCTCGAAGAGCGCGGCGCCCGCGAAGCTCTCGCCGAGGCGGCGGAAATGGTCATTGCCGCCGCCTACCGCGAACAGGATCCGATCCTCGGCCAAGCCCTCGCGGTCGTCGCTCGCCATGCGCCCGAAGAGCGCTTTGCCGAACTCGTCGCAGAACTCGCCCGCGACCGGGTCAGGCTTCGCGCCGCCCTTGCCGGCGGCGAGAAAGCGCTGCGCGCCCGAATCTACCGGTTTTTCTCCTTGTCTGCGGACGACACCGCGCAATCGCTCCTCGCCGCCTTCTGCGCCGGCAGCGACGAGGCGGCGCTCGTCGCGGCCGCTGCCGCCCTCGCTTCGGGATCGGAGACGGATCAGACGCGCGGCATGGTTATCGCCCGTTGGTGCGAAGCGGCGGCAGAGCGCGCGAGGATGATCGAGGAGTATGTCGGCGCTTTTCTCACCGCCCAAGGCGAGATCCGCAAGAGGCTCATCACCAAAAGGGCAGCGAGCGGCGATGTTTCTCTCGCCCTTTCGGCGGAGGCGGAAAGGGTGAAGGCGTTTGCCGATGAGCGCTGCGGGCTTGCCGTGGCCGAAGCGAGCGCGGCGCTTTCTCTCCTCGGCGCGCGTCTCCTCGCCGCCTACGAGCGGAAAAAGGCTCTCAGCGGGCTTCTCGATTACGACGATCTCGTTTTGAAGACGCGCGATCTTTTGCGCCGGCCGGGGGTCGCGCCCTGGGTGCTCTTCAAGCTCGACGGCGGGATCGACCACATCCTCATCGACGAAGCCCAGGACACCAACCCCGAGCAATGGGAGATCGTCGAAAGGCTCGCGGAGGAATTCTTTTCCGGCGAAGGCGCCCGGCCGGGCGCGCGCACCATTTTCGCGGTCGGCGATTTCAAGCAGTCGATCTTCAGCTTCCAGGGCGCCGACCCGAAGGCTTCCGAAAAGATGCGCCGGCATTTCCGCAAGCGCGTCAATGCCGCCCGCCAAGACTGGCGGGAGGTCCCGCTCGAAGTCTCTTTCCGATCGACCGAGCCGATCCTCAAAGCCGTCGATGCGATCTTCGCCAGCGAGGCCGCGCGCGAGGGCGTCTCCGACGACGGAAGCCTCATCCGCCATCATTCGAACCGTCCCGGCCAATCGGGCCTTGTCGAGCTGTGGCCGCCGGTGCCGGCCGCGGAGGAAGATCCGCTCGACGCCGATTGGCTGCCGGTTGCGCGCCGCCCCCTCGCGCAGCCGCAAACCCGGCTTGCCGCCGCCATCGCCGCGACGATCCGCGGCTGGCTCGATCGCGGCGAGCCTCTCCAATCCGAAGGGCGAAAGCTTACGGCGGGCGACGTCATGGTCCTGGTGCGGCGGCGCAGCGCCTTTATGGGCGAGTTGGTGCGCGCTCTGAAGGCGCGGGGCGTCGCGGTCGCGGGTGCCGATCGCCTCCTTTTGGGCGAGCAGCTCGCGGTCAAGGACCTCCTCGCTCTCGGCCGCTTCCTGCTGTTTCCCGAGGACGATCTGAACCTCGCCGCGGTCTTGAAAGGCCCGCTTTTCGCGATCGACGAGGAAACGCTCTTCGATCTCGCCTGCGGGCGCGGCGAAAAGAGCCTTTGGCAGCGGCTTCACGAACGCGCGCGCGACGAGCCGCCTCTGAAGGCCATAGCCGAACGCCTCCGGGCGCTTCTCGCCCGCGCCGATTTCGTCCCGCCCTATGAGCTTTACGCCGGCATCCTCGGCGCCGAGAACGGCCGGCGGGCGATGCTCGAACGCCTCGGCCCCGAAGCCGCCGATGCGATCGCGGAATTCCTGTCTCTGGCGCTTGCTTACGAGCGCGAGCACACCCCTTCGCTCCAGGGCTTTCTCTATTGGCTTCTTGCGGGCGAGAGCGAGATCAAGCGCGATTTCGGGGCGCGGCCGCGCGATGAGGTGCGGATCCTGACGGTTCACGGCGCCAAAGGGCTCGAAGCGCCGGTGGTGTTCCTCGCCGATACGATGCAGGTGCCGCCCGCCCCCTCTTCGCTGCTGTGGAGCGAAGAGGAGGCGCTGCCGCTTTGGTGCCCGAGAAAGGAATTCGCCGCCCTGCGCTATGCAGAGGAAAAGGAAACGGTGCGGCGGCGACAGATGGAAGAGTACCGCCGGCTTCTCTACGTCGCTCTGACGCGCGCCCGCGACCGGCTCTATATTTGCGGCTGGGAGACGCAGAGGGCGGCGGCCGAGACCTCTTGGTACAAGCTCATCCGTCCCGATCGCGACGGCGGTTTCAAAGCCCCGTTCAAGGCCGCCGCCGCGCCCTTCGACTTCGATGCGACGCCGCTCATCGGCAGCAAAGACGGATGGAAAGGACAAGGGCTGCGCCTTCTTTCGGAACAAAAGACAGTGGTGGCGGAGGAGAGCGCCGCCGCCCGATCGCCCGCGCTTCGGATATTGCCGGCCTGGATCCGCGAGAAGCCTCCCGCCGAATCGGATCCGCCGCGGCCTCTTGCGCCTTCACGCCCGAGCGAAGCCGAGCCTGCGACCCTCTCACCGCTTTCCTCGGGCGCGCGCGACCGCTTCAAGCGCGGACTTCTCGTTCACCGCCTCCTTGAAAGCCTGCCGCAACTTGCCGCTTCCGAACGCGAGGCCGCGGCCGCACGCTTTCTCGCCTTGCCGCTTCACGCCCTCGCCGCGGCGGAGCAAAGGGAGATCCGTCGCGAAACCATGAAGGTTTTGCAGAACCCCGAATTCGCTCCGCTCTTTGCCCCGGGCTCCCTTGCCGAGGTGCCGCTTTCGGGTCTTGTCGACGGGCACGCGGTCGCGGGACAAATCGACCGCCTCGTCGTCGCCGAGGGTCGCGTTCTGATCGTCGATTACAAAAGTTTGAGGCCCGCGCCTCTTCGCGAAGACGAGGTTGCGCCCGTCTATCTGCGCCAGCTTGCGCTCTACCGGGCGCTCGTCTCGCGCATCTTTCCCGGGCGGGAGGTGCGCTGCGCGCTTCTCTTTACGGAAGCCCCGCACCTTTTGCCGATCAGCGCCGAGCGTCTTCTTGCCGCTCTTCCTTGACGCGGCGCTTCTCGCACCGCAAATTTCGCACGCCGAGCTCAGGAGGGAAGAACCGATGAAACCGACCGCCGTTTCCGACAGCACCTTCGAGACGGCCGTTCTTAAAGCGAAGGAACCCGTTCTCGTCGATTTCTGGGCCGAATGGTGCGGACCGTGCCGCATGGTCGCCCCGATTCTCGAAGAACTGGCGGCCGAGAAGGCAGGAAAGCTCACGGTCGCGAAACTCAATGTCGACGAGAACCCGAAGACGCCGATGAAATACGGGATCCGCGGCATCCCGACGATGATCCTCTTCAAAGGGGGCGAGGTCGCCGCGACCAAGGTGGGCGCTCTGCCCAAACGGCAGCTCGTGGCGTGGGTCGACTCGCTCCTTTGAGCGAGGGCGCAAGGCCGCAGCGCAAACCCGGCCCGCAATCGGGAAGCGTTGGCGGCGTGTTCCGAGACGGTCTGCGCGGTCGGATTGCCGGCATCGGCATTTTCCTCATCGCATTCAACCTCGCCGCTTGGGCCTGGGCCTTCTTTGCCTTTCGACATTCGCCGCTGCTTCTCGGGACTGCGGGGCTCGCTTACGCCTTCGGCCTCAGGCACGGCGTCGACGCCGACCACATCGCCGCCATCGACAATGTGACCCGAAAGCTGATCGAGGAAGGAAAACGCCCGGCCTCGGTCGGCCTTTTCTTTGCGCTCGGCCATTCCTCGGTCGTCGTTGCCCTCTCGCTCGCGCTTGCCGCGGCGGCGGCGCTGCAGCCGGGCCTCCAGCATTGGCGGGCGCTCGGCTCCCTCGTCGCGACCTCAGTCTCCGCCTTTTTCCTCTTTGCCATCGCCGGAGCCAATCTGCTGGTGTTTTGGGGAGTCTGGCGCAGTTTCCAGAGCGCCCGGCGCGGCTGCTCTCCCTTCGCCGAAAGCCCCAATCTCGGTCTTGCCGGAAGCGGTTTGATGGGGAGGCTCTTCGGGCGGTTGTTCGCTTTTGTCAGGCGTCCTTGGCAGATGGTCCCCTTGGGCGCCCTTTTCGGCCTCGGTTTCGATACGGCAAGCGAGATCGGACTGTTGGGGCTTTCGGCGCTCAGCGCCTCCCAGGGACTGGCAATCGGCTCGATCCTGGTGTTCCCGGCTCTGTTCTCCGCCGGAATGTCGCTGGTCGACACCGCAGACGGCGTTTTGATGCTGGGAGCCTACGGCTGGGCGTTCGTCAACCCGGTCCGCAAGCTCTACTACAACCTGACGATCACTCTCACCTCGATCGTCGTCGCGATCGCCATCGGCGCTCTCGAAATCCTGGGCGTCATCGCCGGCCGGCTCAAGCTCGAAGGGCCGTTCTGGAAGATGGTGGGTGAGGTCAACCACAGTTTCGGCACGATGGGCTACGCCATCATCGGCGTTTTCGCTCTCACCTGGCTCGTCTCATTCGTCATCTATCGCGTCAGAGGCTACGACCGGATCGAGACCGGCCGCTAGTGTCCCGTCTCCGAAATTCATCACATGAATCCACGCTGTCATTGCGAGCGAAGCGAAGCAATCTCGTACCATACCAGTCTGAATTTGTTCGAGATTGCTTTGTCGCCCTGCGGGCTCCTCGCAATGACACTCCCGGTAAATAATGTTGCGAACCATTGGGATAGGACACTAACCGCGGCGCTTATCCGACGATGCGTCTCGCGACCTTGAGGCGTTGCACGGTGTCGCCCGCGAGATGGCTCCAGATGATGGAATCGCGCAGCAGCTTGTCCGCGAGAGGGTCCATCGGGGCCACCGTGTCGTGAAGATCGAGATTGAGCTCGGTCACCTCCTGCACGACATCGGTCGCAAGGTTCATGGCGAGACCGGCATTCTCCGAAGGGATCTGGCGATCCATTTCTGAGGCCGCCCGCAAAACGAGGGATCTGAGCGCCTCGGTCAGCATCTGCATGCGGCCGAGCTTCAATTGGACGATCTGCTGATCCTTGAGGAGCGCCCCGTTCTCTCTGCGCGTGCGGGCAAGAGCGAGCGCCTCTTCGAGAGCCGCGTCGCAGATGCCGAGCGCATTTGCGGCGAGCTCCAATGCGCCAAACAACGCGTCGCCCGTGGCGTCGCCGCCGCGCCGTCTGAAGGCACCGTCGATCTCGCCGACGCGGTTGTCGTCGGGCACGCGCGCATCCGAAAAGATCAGTTCCGCGTTCTGGTAAAAGCGCCAGCCGCTTTTGTTGAAGACCTTGCCGACCCGAAAGCCCGGAGTGTCGTTCGGCACCAGAAACATCGTGGTGCCTTCCCTGAGTGGGGCATTGGGGTTTGTCCGCACGGTCAGGAAAAAGAGCTTGGCGACGCTGCCATTGGCGATAAAGACCTTGTCGCCGTTGAGGATCCATTCGTCGCCGCGGCGTTCGCCCTTGAGCCTCAAGCCCGCCTTGAGGTCTTCTTCCGGCGGCAGCCGGTTGTCCGAGCCGGCGCTCGGCTCGGTCAAGCCATAGCCGAGGACATAGGTGTCGTCGGCGAGGAACGGTTTCAAAAACCGCTCTTTCTGGCTCTCGCTGCAAACAGCGGCGATGAGGTGCGACCACTTCCAGCATTGGGTGAAAGTCTTGGCAATGGCGCTGTCGCCCTTCGCGAGTTCGGCCATCACCATCGCCTGCGTCACGAAGTCGATCCCGTGTCCGCCCCACTCTCTCGCCACCACCGCGGTGCGAAAGCCGAGTTTCGAGCCCTTCTTGATGATCTCCCAATCGAAAGTCTCGCGCGGGTCCGGGATGGCGTCGCGCTTCAAAGAGATGGGAGCGATCTCCTCCCGCGCGAATTTCCGCGCTTTTTCCTGCCAGGCCCGTTGTTCCTCGTTGAGCGAGAAATCCATGCCTCAGATCCCCTTGTGACTAGCCGGCAGTCATGGACGCCGATATCCGGCCAAGGCTTCGCCGATCCTCAGCTTCGCATCGCTGTTGCCGTTTCGCGAATGCAGGAATTGGAGCGCATCGTGAACATGGCGTTGCAGCGGCATATCGCGCATCACGCCCATCGCGCCAAAGCATTCCGCGGCCTCTTTGGCGACGCGGTAGACGGCCTCTGCGGTAAAGGCCCGAGCCGCCGTCGCGAGCGGCAGGTCGCTCTGCCGTTGCTCGGCGCGGGCATCGGGATGATCGAGCGCCCACGCGGCCTGCCAGATGAGGCCCCGCGCCGCCTCAAGCCGGATCGCCATCTCCGCGAGCTTCGTGCCGATCGCTTGATGCTCGACGAGCCTCCGCGCGCCCTGAACCCGGAGCTTCACATAATCGAGCGCGGCCTCATAGGCGGCCCGCCCGATCCCGAGGTTCACCGCCTGAACCTGCGGCGCCTCTCTCGAGGCTTTGAGCGCCGCGGCGGCGGCGTCGCCGAGGAGGGCGTCGGCGGGAACGCGGCAATCGCTCAAATGGACGCTGCCGCAGCATCCGAGCTCTCGGCCGCTTTCGCTCACGCGAAGCCCGGGCGCGTCGCGCGGGATGAGGAGCGTCTTCACTCCCTCCGCCTCGACCTCGACGGCGAGAAGCTTGGCGATCGGGGCATTGAGGACGCGGTCCTTCTCGCCGTTGACGATCCATTCGCCGTTGCCGGCCCGAACCGCTCGCGTCTTCAGCGCGCGATTGCCGGCGGCCGGACGATGGTAGTCGGCCCCGAGCGCGGTATCGCTTTCCGGCTCATGGTCGGCAAAAGCGAGATGGTAGCGCGGGTCTTCGAGAAACCGCGGCAGGAAGCGGTCGCGCTGCGCCTCGGTCATGAGTTTCCCCGCGAGGAGCCCGCAGAGGAGCCAGGTTTCGCCGAGCGCCGCCGCGAGATCGGGGTCGCCGGCGCCAAGCTCTTCGGCGACGATGCACGCGGTGAGCGCATCGGCGCCGGCGCCGCCCATCTCTTCCGGCAGCAGGAGAGAGCGCAGGCCGAGCGCCGAGGCCTCATCGAGGAGATCCATGAGCAAAGGCCGCTCGAAAGGCTCAAGCCGCTCCGGCCTCAAGGCGGCCGGCTTCAACTTTTCCGTGACGAAATCGCGGACCGTTTCGCGGATCGCCAGTTGCTCTTCGCTCAAATGAAGATCGAACACTTGACGCGCCCCAATCTCTCGCTCACGCCCGAACCGCGGCGGCGATCGCATCTCCCATCTCGGTCGTGGTCGCCCGCCCGCCGAGATCTCGCGTCAGATGCTTGCCTTCCGCGATGACTTTCGAAACGGCCGCTTCGATCGCTCCCGCGGCCTCGCTCGCCCTCGCCTCGCCGCGAACCCGGCCGAGCCAATCGAACAGCATCTGGCCCGACATGATCATCGCGTAAGGATTGGCGATGTTTTTTCCCGCGATATCCGGGGCCGAGCCGTGCGTTGCTTGCGCCATCGCCTGCCGTTTGCCGACGCACAAGCCCGGCGCGAGTCCGAGCCCGCCAATGAGACCGGCGCCGATGTCGGTCAGGATGTCGCCGAACTGGTTGGTGGTGACGATGACGTCGTAATCCTGCGGCGCGGTGACGAGATGCATCGCGATCGTATCGATCATCTCCTCTTCGAACGTGACGTCCGGATAGCTCCTCGCAACCTTGCGGCATTCCTCGGCAAACATCCCGCAAGCGAGGCGGTAGGCCGGCTCCTTATGCGCTGCGGTGACTTTCCGTCGCCTGCGGGTGCGCGCCACCTCGAACGCTTCGCGCGCCACCCGCGCCGAGCCTTTGCGCGAGATTACCCGCGTCGCGATCGTGACTTCGTCATTCGGCCGGAATTCCGGGCCGGCGCCCATGCCTTCCGTCAGCTCGCGCACGAAAACGATGTCGACGTCCTGGTGAATGGAAGGGATGCTGGGATAGCTCTTCGCCGGACGGAGCGCCGCAAAAAGATCGAAGTCTTTGCGGATCGGCGGCATCATCCAGGTGGGGTCGTTGCGCGGATAGGTGTTGTGGCCGATCGGCCCCATGATCCAGCCATCGAGCTCCCGCAATTCCCGTGCGGTCACCGCGGGATAGGTATCGCCGTGCTCCCGGTGGCCGCGCCTGCCGATCGGCAGAGGTCGCCATTCGATCTCAAGGCCGCTCTTCCCCGCCGCCGCTTTCATCACCTTGACGCATTCCGGGACGACCTCGAGGCCCACGTCGTCCCCGAGAAGAATGCCGATCTTCATCAGAAACCCCGGTTGTGGTCCGTCATTCCGCTATCCTCTCGCATCCTTTCGCGGATTGATCCAGATCAATGGTGCTCGCGCGACGCGATGAGGGCCATCGAGAAATAGGGGGCGTCGCCAAAGTCAACGGCCGAAAACGGCAGCACGCGCCCCTCTTCGAGGCTTGCACGTTCGATATAGATCGCGCGTTCGAGAAGCGAGAGCGAAGAGAGAACGCGGCGCACCTTTTCGAGGTGCCGGCCGAGCTTCATGATGAGGGCGGCATCGGCCGCGGCAAGGCGAGCCGAAAGCGCCTTCTCGCCGAGCGTCGCCGGGATCACGAGAAGCGTTTCCTCGCCTTGGACGAGAGGCAGCGCGGCGGCCGCGGAAGCGGCGCCGAGCGAAGAGACGCCGGGGACGATTTCAATCTCATAACGGGTTGCAAGCCGGGGCAAGAGACGGCCAAAGGTGCCGTAAAAGAGGGGATCCCCCTCACAGAGGCACGCGACGTCGAGCCCGCGGTCGAGCTCCGCGGCAAGAGCGTCGGCCGCTCTCTCGTAAACCGCGTCGGAAGCCGGCCCCGGGCGCATCGGAAAAAGGAGCGCGACCTCGCGCTCATTCGCAGAGAGCCAGCGCGCAACGATCGCCCGCGCAAAGCTCGCGCCCTCTTCGGGCGCGGGATAGGCGATGACGGCGACGCTTTTGATGATCCTCAACGCTTTGAGCGTCAGAAGCTCGGGATCCCCCGGCCCCACTCCGACGCCATAGAGACGGCCCTTCATCGGCGGATCCCATAAAGCGTCAAGCGGAGCCACTTTCCCGTCGAATAGTCGAGCCCGCTGACGCGACCGAGCTTTTCGGCCGACAATCCGTGCGCCGCAAGCGCGGTCGCAAACGCCTCTCCGTCGCGCCCGCTGACGAGCGCCCGCCCGCCCTCATGAAGCGCCTTTGCCGCGGCAGAGGGCAAAAGCAGCCGGGTCTTCGTGCCGAGGAGAAAGACGAGGCTCGGCTCGTTGTAGCCGACGGCGACGAGCGGCTCTCCGGATCTCCCGGGGTGGGCGGCGACGAGGGCGGCGGCCGATCGGCTGAGCCACAGACGATCGAGCCCCGGCAGAACGATCTCCGCCGTCGAGAGAACGAAGACGGCGGCGAGCGCCGGCACCAGAAAAAAGCGGCGCGGGGATAGAAAAAGCGCCGGCGCGAGCCCAAGAAGGATCGCCGCCGCGGCGATCGCCGGGAGGCTCGCGCCGCTCCCGAACAGGATCGGCAGCGCGACGAAAAGGGCGGCCAGCGCCAGCGTCGCGATTGCCCAAAGCGCCTTTACCGCACCATCGGCATAGCGCGCGGCTCGCGACAGAGAGGGCGGAAACGCACCGGCAAGGGCGCGGCCGGCAAGGAGGGCGAGAGCCGGGTAAAGCGGCAGGACATAGTGCGGCAGTTTTGTCGGAACGAGCTCGAAAAGAACCCAAGCCGGAACGATCCAGGCGAGGAGAAACCGCTCCGGCGCCGCCTTGCGCCTTTGCCAAGCGAGAGCGAGCGCCGGGACGAGATAAAGCGAGCCGGGCCAGAAATAGGCCGGCGACAGCAGCAGGTAATAACCGGGCGGAGCGCCGTGCGAGTCCTGTCCTCCGAGAAGTTTCGGCAAAAGATCGTGGCCGAGGGCGCCCACGAGAAAGCGGCCGTCAGTCGCCTTTTCAATGGCGACGAGCCACGGGGCGACAATGGCGGCGAGAAGAAGAAGTCCGGGGCCGGGCCGCAACCCGCGCAGCCAAGAGAAATCGTGATCGGCCGCGGCAAGCGCGCCTGCCGTCAGAAACGCGATGAGCGGGGCGATCGGGCCTTTCAAGAGGATCGCCAGGGCTTCGGCGATCCAGAAAACGAGGGCGGGCGCCCAGCCGGCCCTGCGGCCGCTTTTCGCCGCGAGATAGATCCGGCCGAGTGCACCTTGGGCCGCGACGGTCGCCGCCAAAAGACACGCGTCGGTCTTGGCGATATGCGCCTCGGCAATGAGGCCGAAGGCGCTCGCCATGAGGATCGCTGCGAAAAGCGCTCCCCGAGCCGACTCGGGTTCGCCGGCGAAAAGCCGGCTGCCGAAAGCGAAGGTCAGGAGCACGGCAAGAGCGGCGCCCAACACCGAGGGCAGGCGATACGGCCAGATGGCGGTGCTTT
>JAKAOO010000108.1 GCA_021812165.1 Pseudomonadota bacterium
ATCTACATCTCGATCGCGTGACACGGGCATTCCTCGAAGCACACCGCGCAGCCGGTGCATTTCTCATAATCGAAACGATAGCGCCGGCCGGGACCCAATTTCTGGATCGCGTCTTCGGGACAGGCGGCGTAGCAGATATCGCATTCGAAGCAGTTGCCGCAGGAGAGGCAGCGCTTGGCCTCATAGCGCGCCTCTTTTTCGCCGAGGCCCGAGACCACCTCCTCGAAACCGTGCAAGCGCTCCGCGAGAGCGAGAGTTTTTTCGAGGCTCGGGTCGGCGTCGCTGTAAACCGGAAGATGCAGCATCGCAAAACTGACGAGCGGATGCTTTGCCTGCCGCTGATACCGCTCGCCCCCGAGCCAGGCATCGATATGCCGCGCCGCGAGTTTGCCGTGACCCACAGATACCGTGACCGATTGCTCGCCCGGAACCATGTCCCCTCCGGCGAAGATCCCGGGGTGCCCCGTCATCATGCCGGGGCCGACCTTGACCGCGCCGTCGGAGGCGAATTCGATCCCCGGCACCTGGCGCAGAAAGCCGCTTGCGGTCTCCTGACCCAGCGCCAATACGATCGCGTCGGCCTTCAACGTCTCGAATTTTCCGGTCGGACGCGGCCGCCCTTTCGCGTCGAGCTCCATCATCTCGACCGTCAGATCGGGGCCGATGATTTCCTTGATCGTCGTCAGCCATTTGATCTTGACGCCTTCGGCGATCGCCTCGTCGGCCTCGAAGGCGTGCGCCGGCATGTGCGCGCGGTCGCGCCGGTAGACGATGAGCGCTTCCTCCGCGCCGAGGCGCTTTGCCGTGCGCGCCGCGTCCATCGCCGTATTGCCGCCGCCGTAAACGACGACGCGGCGGCCGAGTCGCGGCGCCTCGCCGGTGGTGACGTTATGGAGGAGCGAGACCGCATCGAGCACCCTGACGGCATCGCGCGCCGGGATTTCGACGTGTTTGCCGATGCCTGCGCCGATCGCGACAAAGACGGCGTCGAAGCGGCCGTCTCTCTCCTCCGCGAGGACGTCTTCCACCTTGTGACCCGTCAGGATCTTGACGCCCATCGCCTCTATCCGCCCGATCTCGCGCATGAGGTCGGCGCGCGGAAGACGGTAGGCCGGGATGCCGAAATGCGTCATGCCGCCGGCCAGAGGTCCCGCCTCGCGGATCTCGACCTCGTGGCCGAGGCGGGCGAGATGGTAGCCGGCCGAGAGCCCGCACGGCCCCGCGCCGATGACGAGAACGCGCTTGCCCGAGGGCGCCGCATCAACCGGCAAGGGCCAGCCTTCTGCGGCGGCGAGATCGCCCAAAAAGCGCTCGACGGCATGAATGCCGACCGCGGCATCGAGTTCGCCCCGATTGCAGGCGCTCTCACAGGGGTGGTAGCAGACGCGGCCCATCACCGCCGGCATCGGGTTGTCGCGAACGAGAACCTCCCACGCTTCCCGGTACTTCCCCGCTTGCGCGAGGGCGAGCCAAGCCTGGACGTTTTCGCCCGCGGGGCAGGCTTCGTTGCAGGGCGGCAGAAGATCGAGATAGAGCGGGCGGCGCCAACGCAAAGCCCCGGCGCCTTTGCCCCGGGTCAAATCGACCACCGGCGTCATGTCGCTCGGCTTCGTCGCCATGGGCGATCGCTCCCTTCTTCGCCGGGTTGAGAAAGGCGTTCTCTGGCGCCTTCCGTTGGAACCCGTCCGCTCGCGGCTTCAGCATTGTAACTGACGCCCGCTTTGCCCGCTTTTCCCTGATCGAGATCAATCAGGGCCGCGACGAGCGCCCCTGCCGCGAGGCGGCCAAAGCGAGAAAGGCGCCGAGGTCGTCGATCACGTGATCGATGCGGACGCCCTCCACGCCTTCGGCGGCCCAGTCCGACCCGCCGCGCAACCAGACGGTCGTCATCCCGAGCGCCGCCGCCGGCTCCAGGTTGCGCGCGATGTCTTCGATCATGAGAGCGCTGGAAGGCTCCACGCGGTGGCGGCGAACGAGCTCGCGATAGCCGGAGAGCGCGGGCTTTGGATCATAGCCGGCGTCGGCGATGTCGAGGATTGCCGAGAAACAGCGGGCGACGCCGAGACGCTCGAGGACGCGCGAGGCGTGGCGGGCCGAAGCGTTGGTGTGGACGAATTTGCGTCCTGCGAGCCTGGAAAGCGACCGCTCGAGCGCCGGATCGGGGGCGAGCGACGAGAGATCGATCTCGTGAACATAAATGAGGAATTCTTCGGGATCGACGCGGTTGACGAGCATGAGGCCGCGCAAGGTCGTGCCGTAGTCGCGGAAATATGCCCGTCTCAGAGAAAGCGCCGCCTCCCATTCGAGCCCGAAGCGTTCGCAGATGAAATGCGTCATCCGCGCTCCGATCTGCTCGAAAAGCCGGGAGGAGGCCGGATAAAGCGTATTGTCGAGGTCGAAGATCCAGGTTTCGATCTCGTCGAGGCGGAAACGGGCGCTTTCCCCCATGGCTTAGTCGGCGCGGATGAGCGTGCCCGCTCCTCTTTCGCTGAAGAGCTCCAGGAGGATCGCGTGCGGCGTGCGGCCATCGACGATGACGGAGGCTTCGACACCGCCGCCGACGGCGAGAAGGCAGGTCTCGACCTTGGGGATCATCCCTCCGGAGATGACGCCTTCGGCGATCATCCGCCGCGCCGCGCTCGCACCGATCTCCGGAACGAGGCGACGCTCGCGATCGAGAACTCCCGCGATATCCGTCAAAAGAAGAAGCCGCGTCGCCCCAACCGCCGCGGCGATCGCTCCGGCGACGGTGTCGGCGTTTATGTTGTAGGTCTCGCCTTCCGGGCCGGCGCCGATCGGCGCGATCACCGGAATGAACGCGGAACCCTTCAAGGATTCGAGCACCCCCGCATCGACCTGCTCCGGCTCGCCGACAAAGCCGAGATCGATCTCCCGTGTGACGCCGCCTTCCTCTTTCTTCAAGAGCAGCTTTTTCGCGCGAATGAGCCCGCCATCCTTGCCGGTCAATCCGATGGCGCGGCCTCCGGCGCCGTTGATCGCGGTGACGAGCCCTTTGTTGATGGTTCCGGCGAGAACCATCTCGACGACTTCCATGGTCTCGCGATCGGTGACCCTGAGCCCGTCGACAAACCGGCTCTTGATCCCGAGACGATCGAGAAGCTGCCCGATCTGCGGGCCGCCGCCATGAACGACGATCGGATGGATCCCGACCTGCTTCAAAAGCACGACATCGGAAGCGAAGGATCCTGAGCCCGTCGAAGGGCCGCTCGCCGCGCGCTCGCCCATCGCGTGGCCGCCGTATTTGACGACGATGGTGTGACCGGAATAGCGGCGCATAAAAGGGAGCGCCGCCGACAGAATGGCGGCTTTGGCCGCGGCCTCGAGCCGGTTCGGGTCTTCCATCATCGTTCTTTCTAGTGTCCTCGGCCAGAAATTCTCGACATTACTCAAACGCGGTCATCGCGACCCCCGGACGGCCGCCCTGCGGGCGTTCCGGGGGGAAGCGATCCCGGTCCCGCGGAGGCCGAGATTGCCACGTCGGCCCTCCGGGCCTCCTCGCAATGACACGGCAAAATATGTTCTGAATTTACGATCCGGAACACTAGAAGCCTGCGGAAAAACGCTGGAACGTCGTCATTCCGGGGCGCGGTCGCAGGCCGCGAGCCCGGAATCCATAAACGCAGGCCCGAGAAATCAATGGCTTGGCCTGTGTTCATGGTTTCCGGTCCCGGCCCTCACGGGCCGTCCCGGAATGACAGGGGGTTTTTCCGCATCCTAGAAGCCCCGGAACGCCGGCCGCCGTTTTTCGAGGAAGGCGCGCGCGGCCTCGGCGTGGTCATGCGTCTGCATCGAAAGCGCCTCATAAGCGAGCGAGGCGTCGAGAACGAGGTTGATCTGGTCTTTGAGCCACTTGTTGATCGAGAGCTTGGTCCACTGTACGGCCCAGACCGGCATCGCCGCGAGTTCGCGGGCGAGCGCCAACGCGCGCGGCACGACCTCGCTCTCCGGCAGCGCGTAGTTGACGAGGCCCATCTCGCGCGCCTCTGCGCCGGTGACGAGGCGGCCCCGCATCAGGAACTCCTTCGCCCGCTGCGGACCGACGAGAAGCGGCCAGATGACGGCGCCGCCGTCTCCCGCCACGAGCCCGACCTTGACATGCGTGTCGCCGAACCGCGCGCTCTCAGCGATGACGGTGATGTCGGAGAAGAGCGCCAGCGTGGCCCCAAGCCCAATGGCATCGCCATTGACCGCGCAGACGATCGGCTGCGGGACTTCGAGCATATTCTGGAAGAGCCGCCTGCCGCTCGCCGTTACCTTCAGCGAATATCTGAGACCGTCTTCGGTTCCCGCCCGCTCGGCCATGCGCTTCACGTCGCCGCCTGCCGAAAAAGCCTTGCCGGCGCCGGTAAAGACGACGGCGCGAACCGAATCCTCGGCCGCGATCTCGAGCCATGCGTGTTCCAGCTCCGCATGCGCCCCGGCATGGATGGCGTTGAGGCGGTCGGGGCGATTGAGGGTGAGCGTCAGGACGCCCTCGCTCTTTTCGATGGTGAGGAACTCGTATCCGCCGACTGTCATGGCAAGCTCGACCTCGCGCGACCAGGGTTGAGACGACTCTAACGCGAGCGGGAAGCGGGCGCCACGGCGCGCTCGCTCCCCTCCCCGGAAGGCGGCGCAACGCCCGCAAGCGCGGCGCGCAACGCCGCAATGCCGCGCCCTGTGCGGGCGCTCGTCAGATGGATTTCAGGATGGAGAGCTCTCCTCGGCTTCCCTTCCGCGGCCACTGACGCGAGGATCCTCGTTCTCTCCAGGGCGCCGAGCTTGTCGGTCTTGGTGAGGACGATCTGGTAGGAAATCCCGAATTCGTCGAGCATCGCCATCATCGGCTGGTCGGCTCGCCCGATGCCGCGTCGCGAATCGATGAGAAGGCAGGTCCGCACAAGCGAGCCGCGGCTTTCGAGATAACAGCCGATGAGCGCAGCCCAGCGCTCTCTCTCGGAACGGGGCGCTTCGGCGTATCCGTAGCCCGGCAGATCGACGAGCATCAGCCTCCCGCCGAGATCGTAAAAGTGGATCTCGCGCGTCCGCCCGGGGCTTTTCGAGACGCGGGCGAGCGCACGCCGGCCTATAAGCGCGTTGAGGAGGCTCGATTTGCCCACATTGGAGCGTCCCGCAAAGGCGATCTCGGGCAGGCTTTCGGGAGGTAGCAACGGCTGCGCCGCGGCGGCGGCGAAGCGGCAGGAAGCGGCGAAAAGCCGCCGCCCCGCCTCGACGAGCGAGCGATCCTGTGCACGCGGCGGAAAAATGTCGTCCTCCGCGGCAGCGCCACCCGCATTCAAGCCGCGCCGCGACGGTGCATGATCACCCATTGCTGCGCGATCGAAAGCGTGTTGTTCCATGCCCAATAAATGACGAGCCCGGCCGGAAAGTGCGCGAGCATGAACGTAAAGACGAGCGGAAGCGCCAGCATGATCCGCCCTTGCACCGGGTCGACCGGCTGCGGGTTGAGCTTTTGCTGGAGGAACATCGTAAAGCCCATGATGAGCGGCCAGGCGCCGATCGACAGGAAACCGATAAGCGGGAGATGCGGCGGCGCATAGGGCAGCAAGCCGAAAAGGTTGAGCAGGGAAGTCGGGTCTGGCGCCGCGAGGTTGTGAATCCAGCCGAAAAACGGCGCGTGACGCATCTCGATCGTCACGTAAAGAACCTTGTAGAGCGAAAAGAAGACGGGCACCTGAACGATCATCGGCAGGCAGCCGGCGAGCGGATTGGCGCCGACCCGCTTGTAGAGCGCCATGATCTCCTGCTGCTGGCGCGCCTTGTCGTCCGGAAACCGCTCCCGCAGCTTCTGCATTTCGGGTTGCAGGAGCTTCATCTTGCTCATCGCGCGATAGGATCTGTTGGCGAGCGGGAAGAAGAGCAGCTTGATTACAAGCGTCAAAATCAGGATCCCGACGCCGAAATTGCCGATCGCCTCGCCAAAAAGCTGCAGCGTCAGAAAGATCGGCTTCGTCAAAAAGTAGAACAAGCCGAAATCGATCGCGAGATCGAATTTGGGGATCCCCATGCGAGTATAGGCGTCGAGGAGGTTCACCTCCTTGGCGCCGGCAAAAAAGCGGTTGGTCGTGAGCGCGCTGCCACCCGGCGCCACGGTGATGGGCGGGCCGACGACTTGGGCTTGGTAGCGGTTGACGCCGCCCGTCTTGGTGTGACTGAAGCGCGCCTTCAACGTTTCCTGTTGCGGCGGGATGAGCGCCGTCAGCCAGTATTTGTCCGTGAAGCCGAGCCAGCCGCCGTTCGACGTGTAATTGCGGGGCTCGCCGACCTTCAGCTCCGCATACGTGTCGGGATCGTGAAAGATCCCGCTGCCGAAGAGGTGCCCGCTCAGGTAGCCCGCCAAGCCGACATGCAGAATGTAATAGCCGGAGGCGGGCGGAGTGCCGCTGCGGCTGTCGATCCCGTAAGGAAAGAGCGTGACCGGCGCCTTGCCGGTGTTGCGCACGCTGTCTTTGATTGTGAACATATAGTACTTGTCGACGCTGATCGTGCGCGTGAACCGAAGGCCCGCGCCGTTGTCCCAGGTGAGCGTCACCGGATGCGTAGGCGTCAAAGGCCCGGCAGACGCCTTCCACGGGGTCTCCGGTCCCGGCAGGGCAAGGCCCTTTTTCGCGCCGACAAAGCCCAATTCGATGAAATAGGGATCTTTCGCCCCGAGAGGACGCAACAGGACGACTTCCGGGCTTTTCGGATTGACGCTGACGTGATAGGTGGCGAGCGTCAGATCGTCGAAGAGCGAGCCTTCGAGCCTGATCGAGCCGTGCAGGCGCGGCGTGTCGATCGCCACATGCGGGCTCGCCGCAATCGCCGCCTCGCGCGAGAGCGCCTTCTTTGGCGTGACGGTCGGCACCGCCGCCTTGCCCGATGGCGCCGCAGGAGCGACCGTTTTGCCCGGCGCGTGCGCCGCGGGCGGCGCCGGCGGCGGCGCGACGCGCCCGATGAGAAACTGGAAGGCGATGAGGATCGCGACCGAAACGACGATCGCAATGAGGAGGTTTTGTTGTTCCATATCGGCCGAATTCCGGTTTTAACCGTTCGATCCGCGATGCGGCCAAGGCAAGGTTTGCGGCACCGGATCGTAGCCGCTGCCGCCCCAGGGGTTGCAGCGAAGAAGCCGCCAGAGCGCAAGCGCGAGGCCGCGAAAGGCTCCGTGCTTGAGGAGGGCCTCGCACGCGTATTCCGAGCAGGTCGGCAGGAAGCGGCAGGAGGGCGGAAGAAGGGGCGACACGAAAAGTTGATAGGCCCGCACCACGCCCCAGAGGAAAAAGCGCGCTATTCCCGCCTCTCTTGGCCGCTGCATGCTAATCCTCCTTCGACCGGCTCAGCTGGGCGTCCTCGGCCGCGCCGCGCCGCGCTCCCGGCAAGCGCGCGTGCACGCGCCGGAGCGCCTCTTCGAGATCGGCGACGAGCGCCCCAAACGGCCGCCTCGCCATAGCGGCGCGCGCGACCAGAACGTAATCGGTTCCCGGGCGTCCGGCATGCGGCAAAACCTCTCTCGCGAGCGCTCTCAAGCGCCGCTTCGCACGATTGCGTATGACGGCTCCGCCGATCTTGCGGCTTGCCGTGACGCCCACCCGTATCTGTCCCTCGCTACGAGAAGGCTGCGGCTGCGGTGCCGCTTGCACGACCAAACCCGGCGTCGCACTCTTGCGGGCGGCTGCGGCAACGCGGAGGAAATCGGCGCGCCTCTTGAGCTTCGAAAGCCTCGCGCTTGGCGCGACCGGCGGCACGTCGCGTATGGAGGCCGCTCAAGCGCAGAGGCGCTTGCGCCCCTTCGCGCGGCGTCGCGACAACACATTTCTCCCGCCGACCGACGCCATTCGCGCCCGGAAGCCATGCCGGCGCTTGCGAACGAGCCTGCTCGGCTGGTAAGTGCGCTTCACGGCATCCCACTCCTTTTGCGGCCTTTCTCAAGGGCGAGAGGCGGCTCATATACGGGAGCTGATGCGGCAAGTCAACGCCGGCCGAGGATCTGCGGCGGGGGGGAGGCAAAGCATGAGCGATGATGGGTTGATCGCGGCCACCGAGGAGAGGGGCTTTACCCGCTCCGGCCGCAGGGCCGGCGCGGCATGAAGCTGTTGTCGATCCTCGCCGCGGGCATCGGGATCGCGGTGATCGCGGCGCTCGTCGACCACTTCGGTCTCGACCCGCTCCTCCATTCGCTCTACGCCATCGGCTGGGGCGCCTTCATAGCGGTCTGCCTCATCCATCTGGCTCTCATCGCGGTGATGGGGGTCGCGTGGAGCGTTCTCCTGCCCGGGATCAGTCCGTGGACGGTGATCTGGGGCCGCCTCGTGCGCGAGGCCGGAGGCGAATTGCTGCCTCTTTCCCAGGTCGGCGGCTATGTCCTGGGGGCGCGGGCGGCGAACCTTCTCGGCGTCTCCGCGGCGGCCGCCGCGGCCAGCACCATCGTCGATGTCACCCTCGAGTTTTTCGCCGAGATCGCCTACATCGCGTTGGCCCTCTTGTGGCTCATCCATCTCAATCCCGGGATCCGATTGGTCCTGCCGCTCGCGAGCGGGCTCATCGCCGCCGCTTTTCTCGCCATTCTCTTTTTTCTCGTGCAGCGCCGCGGTATTGGCGGTTTCGAACGCCTGATCCGGATGAGCGGGCATGGCTGGGCGGAGCGCATGGGCGCGGGCGCTGCCGCTTTGCACCGCGCCATCCACGCGATCTACGACCGCCGGCTCGGCCTTTCGACGAATTCCGCGATCCACTTCGCCTGCTGGATCGCGAGCAGCGTCGAGGTTTGGCTCGCTCTCCGGGTTGCCGGCGCACCGCTCGATATCGGCCGCGTTCTCGTCCTCGAAAGCCTCGCCTACGCCGCGCGCTCGGCTGCGTTTCTCATCCCCGGGGGGGTCGGCGTGCAGGAAGGCGCCTATGTGCTGGTGGGGACGAGCCTCGGCCTCAGCCCGCAAATGGCGCTCGCGATCTCGTTGTTGAAACGGGCGCGCGACCTGGTGATCGGCGTGCCGACCCTCGGCGTCTTCCAGGCGGTCGAAAGCGGCCGCTTCTGGCGCCGGTCGCCGCGCTGAGCACACCCTCATGACGCCCGATGAAACCCCGCAAGCCGGCTTCTTTTCCTTAAAGCGGCTCCTCCCGCTGGCGCTTCTCGTTGCGGCGACGGCGGCCTTTTTTGCGTTCGACGGCGAGCGCTATCTGAGCTTCGCGGCGCTCGCCCGCGAGCGCGCGGAGCTCATGGCTCTGACCCGGAGGCTGGGGTTCGCGGCGCCACTTGCCTTTATCGCGATCTACGCGGTGGTCGCCGCGCTTTCGGTTCCGGTCGCCGAGGCGCTGACGATCGCGGGCGGCTTTCTCTTCGGGATCCTTGTCGGCGGCCTTTCTTCGGTCGCCGGGGCGACGATCGGCGCCACTCTCGTCTTTCTTGCCGCGCGCGCCGGATTGGGCGGCCTTCTCGCGCGCGTCGGGCCGGCCGCCCGCCGCTTCGAAGCGGGGTTTCGCGCCAATGCCTTTTACTATCTTCTGGTGTTGCGCCTCGTCCCGCTTTTCCCGTTCTGGCTCGTCAATCTCGTGGCCGCCCTCTTCCGGATGGATCTCGGGGCTTATGTTCTCGCGACCTTCTTGGGGATCATCCCCGCCGCCTTCATCTATGCGAGCCTCGGCCACGGCCTCGAAAGCCTGGCGGCAATCGGGAAGGCGCCTTCTCTTTCGATCGTCCTCAGACCCGGGATCCTCCTCCCTCTCATCGGCCTCGTGCTTTTGGCTCTCGCCGCGCCCCTTTATCGCCATTGGCGCGGGAAGCAAGATCGGTGAGGGGCCGCCCCGATCTCTGCGTCATCGGCGCCGGCGCGGGCGGGCTCGCCGTCGCCGCCGCAGCCTCTCAACTCGGCGCTTCCGTCGTCCTGATCGAGCGGGGAGAGATGGGCGGCGATTGCCTCAACACCGGTTGCGTCCCCTCGAAATCGCTTCTTGCCGCCTCGCGTCATGCGCATCTGTGGCGCCGCTCGGGCGCGTTCGGGGTCTTCTACGAGCCGCCGCGGATCGATTTCGCCGCCGTCGCCGATGGCGTAGAAGGCGTGATCGCGGCCCTCGCGCCCAATGACTCGCAGCAGCGCTTCGAGGCGCTCGGCGTCAGGGTTCTGCGCGCCGAAGCGCGTTTCACCAGTCCTGGGAGCCTTAGCGCGGGAGGCAAAGAGATCCGCGCCCGCCGTTTTGTCGTCGCCACCGGCTCCTCTCCTTCGATCCCGCCCATTCCGGGGCTCGTACGCGCGCCCCATCTCACGAACGAGACGATCTTTCGCCTGCGCGCGGCCCCCGAGCATTTGATCGTCATCGGCGGCGGCCCGGTCGGGATCGAATTGGCGCAAGCCCATCGCCGTCTCGGCTCGCGGGTGAGCGTCATCGATATCGGCCCCTTTCTGCCGCGCGACGACCCCGAGCTCGCCGCCCTCCTCAACGAGAGGCTCGTCGCCGAAGGGATCGATCTTCGCCCCCATACGAGGATCGCAGGGGTTGAGGCGGCGGGTTCGGGGATCGCGGTGAGCCTCGAAGGCGGCGAGCGGATTTGGGGCTCGCATCTTCTCGTCGCGGCCGGGAGGCGTCCCTCTTTGGAGGCGCTCGACCTCGCGAAAGCGGGCATCGCTTCGGGGCCTTCGGGCATTACCGTCGATCGCCGCCTCCTGACGACCAATCGCCGCGCTTTTGCGATCGGCGACGCCGCAGGGGGCCCGCAATTCACCCATATCGCCCTTTATCACGCGGGGATCGTCATCAAAAACGCGCTCTTCCACATCCCGGCAAAGGTCGATTACCGGGCGCTCCCTTGGGTCACCTACACCGATCCCGAACTCGCCCATGTCGGCCTCACCGAAAGGGAGGCGCGCGAGCAGGGCTTCGATCTCCGCGTTCTTCGCTCTCCTTTCGCCGAAAACGACCGCGCGCAGTGCGAGCGGGCGGCCGAGGGGCTCGTCAAGATCGTCGCGGAGAAGGGCGGCCGCATCCTCGGCGCCTCGATCCTGGGGCAGGCAGCCGGCGAGCTCATCCAGCCATTCGCATTGGCGATCTCGCAGAAGATCAAGCTTTCGGCTCTCGCCCAGCTCATCCTCCCCTATCCGACCCTCGGCGAGGCGGCAAAGCGCGCCGCCATGAGCTTTTTTACCCCGCGCCTCTTTTCCGCCACGACCCGCCGTCTCGTCCGTCTTCTCTCCCGCCTTCCCTGACCGGAAGACCGGTTGGCCTCACAGGCTCCCGGCTGCGGGCCGCCCGCGGACTACGTAACAATACGTACTGCGTCCGATCGCACATTGCTTTAAGGTAGAATAAGCTTGACCTTCCTCGCGGGTTCGCCGGCTCGCCGCCCAAGACGGATGCCGGCGGTCTCGCCCAAGCACATTGAATGGGCCTTGCGCCCCCACAACAGCGACAGGAGGAGACAATGATCCTGAAACGGTTTTCTTTCGCGTCCATCCTTGCCGCCCTCGCGGCTTTGCCCTTCGTGTTCGGGGGGGGACTGCGTATGCAGGCAACGGCATTCAATTACCGATGGTTGGGTCGCAATGGAAAGTCTACGAACAGACGACGCTTCCCAACGGCGCTCTGAACTTCTACCCGGCGGCCCACGCCACAACCATGATGGGCGGGGGCGGCGTGGAATTCCTCATGCCAGACGCCCTTCCCGCCCCGGCTACGTATGTCAACTACCTGATGGATAACTTCAGGGCGAACCTGACCGAATCCGACACCATCACTGCGATGATAGACGTTGCCGCGTCCTCCTCGTCGGTAATTTACGTGGGCAACCCTGATGGCGAATGCCCCGGCTCAAGCCTTACATTATGCCCGGGAGCGGTAAGGCTCTTCATCCAATCCAATCTTCCCGCGAGCAGCACCCCTGCCACCTGCGTTGGGCCCGGCTACAACAAGGATAACTACTGGTGGTCGAATCCGATCGACTATCCGTTCGCCCCCGGGTCGAGCCCTGGCGAGGTCACGCTGTCTGTACCGCTCAATCCAGATGACTGGTCTAACCTATGCGGCGAGGCCGGCAGCTTGGATCCAGCCGATTTCGACGCAGCGATCGGCAGCATCAAGCACGTGGGACTCTCATTCGGCAGCGGGTTCTTCTTCTCTAACGGCCTAGGCGTAGATGGATCAACGGGGAATGCGATATTCGAATTGATAAGCTACGGCCTTTAGAACCGAGAGCCACAGACGCCGCTCGTAGGCCCGCCCTCGGGCCGCGCTCCGCGGATTTGTAGGGCGCGGCTCGCTCCCTCTCCGCGCTTTAGGTGTAAAGGCCGGAGACATGGTGAACGGATGTTCGGGGACATGGTGAACGGGTTGGCAGTGGCGCAACTCGTCCCGGTAGTCCACGGGAGGGACCCGCG
>JAKAOO010000109.1:0-2469 GCA_021812165.1 Pseudomonadota bacterium
CGCGTCCATCAGGCGGCTCTGGCGCTTCTCAAGGGCTGACACCGATCGCTGCGATGCCGGCGATCCGCCGTGCACGGCGGCGGGATCGGGTGTATGCTCGCGGGAGCGGGGAGAGGTGCCATGGAAGGCGCAGCGCCGGAGCGGGTGGAGCGCCGCCTCGCGGCGATCCTGACCGCCGATGTCGCGGGCTACAGCCGGCTGATGGGACGCGACGAGGCGGGCACTCTCGCGCGCCTCAAAACCCGTCGCCGCGAACTGATCGACCCTGAGATCGCCGAGCACAAAGGCCGCATCGTCAAGACCACCGGCGACGGCATATTGATCGAGTTTCCGAGCGTCGTCGAAGCCGTCGCCTGCGCTCTCGCGGTGCAACGCGGAATGCGCGAGCGCAATGCCGCAATCCCGGGCGACCAGCGGATTGAATTTCGCGTCGGCATCAATTCGGGCGATGTCATCGTCGAAGAGGGCGACATCTACGGCGACGGGGTCAATGTCGCGGCGCGATTGGAGGCGCTCGCCGAGCCCGGCGGGATCTGTGTTTCGGCAATTGTGCGCGACCAGGTCGAAGGCCGTCTCGATTGCGCTTTCGAGGACCTCGGAGAGCGCAGCCTCAAAAACATTGCCCGTCCAATCCGCGTCTTTCGCGTCAGCCCGCTCCCCAACCCGCCCCCGCAAGCGGGGGCGGCTCTTCCGCTGCCAGACAAGCCGTCGATCGCGGTTCTGCCGTTCCAGAATTTGAGCGGCGATCCGGAGCAGGACTATTTCGCCGACGGCATGGTCGAGGAGATCATCACCGCACTCTCCCGCATCCGCTGGCTTTTCGTCATCGCGCGCAATTCGAGCTTCACCTATAAGGGCCAGAGCGTGGACGTGAAGCGGGTCGGCCGCGAACTCGGCGTGCGCTACGTTCTCGAAGGCTCGGTCAGAAAAGCGGGGGGCCGGGTGCGGATCACTGCGCAACTCGTCGAGGCCGAAAGCGGCGCGCATCTCTGGGCCGACCGCTTCGACGGCTCATTGGAAGACGTGTTCGATCTTCAGGATCAGGTCGCGATCAAGGTCGCCGGCGTCATCGAGCCGGCCTTGCAGACCGCAGAGATTCGCCGCTCGACTGCGCGCCCGACAAGCGACTCGACCGCCTACGATCTCTACCTTCGGGCAGTGCAGCTCTATCCTCTGGGAGGAGAACAGGTCCGAGAGGCGTGCCGCCTGGCGGACGAAGCGATCAGCCGCGACCCCCACTTCGCCCCTGCGCTCGGCCTTGCCGCCTACCTCCGCGCTTCGCTCGAGGCCAACAGCGCCGTAGCGACTGGCGAGCAAAATCGCGCGGAGGCCATCGACCTCGCGCGAAGAGCCGTACTCGCCGCCTCCACCGACGATGCCAACGCGCTGTGCTCTGCCGGGTTCACGCTCGGATATTTCGGCGAGGACATGGACGCGGCGATGGCGCTGGTCGATCGCTCCCTGAGCCTCAACCCCAGCTATGCCGTAGGTTGGCTTCTGAGCGGACTGTTGCGGCTCTACGCCGGTGATCTCGTTGCGGCGGCAGAGCACATCGAACGGTCGATCCGCCTCAACCCCCGAGCGCGAATGGGGTTGCCTCTGGCCGCCCTCGGAATTGCGCATTTCTTTGATCGTAAATTTGATTTGGCGGCGCCGAAGTTTCTGGCGGCAATCCAGGAGCGGCCCGGTTACCTGACGCCCTATCGTTTCCTCGCCGCCGACTACGCGCATATGGGGCGAATGAGGGAAGCGCGCGAAGTGATCGCGAAGTTGCGCTCGTTGAACGCGCAGGCGGAACCGCGTGTTGGTCATTGGCGCAAACCGGAGCATCAACAGCTCCTTCTGTCCGGCCTGCGTCTGGCGATGGGGGAGACGGCATGACCCAGAGCCGCCGGCTTGCCGCGATCTTGGCCGCCGATGTCGTCGGCTATTCGCGTCTGATGGGCGCGGACGAGGAAGGGACGCTGGCGGTGTTGAAGGCGGTTCGCCGGGAGCTCGGCGACCCCAAGGTCAAGGAGCACAGGGGCCGCATCGTCAAGACCACGGGCGATGGGCTTTTGATCGAGTTCGGGAGCGTCGTCGATGCGGTGCGCTGCGCGCTCGAGGTGCAGGAGGGGATGGCCGAACGCAACGCGGGCGTAGCCGAGACGCGGCGAATCCTCTTCCGCATGGGGATCAACCTCGGCGACATCATCAAGGACGGCCACGATATCTTTGGCGACGGGGTCAATGTCGCGGCACGTCTCGAAGCCTTGGCCGAGCCGGGCGGGATCTGTGTTTCGGCGATCGTGCGCGACCAGGTCGAAGGGCGTCTCGATTGCGCCTTCGAGGACATCGGCGAGCAGGCGCTCAAAAACATCGCCCGTCCGGTGCGGGCGTATCGCATTGGACCGCGGCCGTCCGGGCCGCACGCGGGCGACCCTTCGACAGGCTCAGGAGCCGCGCTCCCATTGCCCGACAAGCCTTCGA
>JAKAOO010000109.1:2479-12314 GCA_021812165.1 Pseudomonadota bacterium
CCGTCGATCGCGGTTCTGCCGTTCACCAACATGTCGAGCGATCCCGAGCAGGAATTCCTCGCCGACGGCATCGCCGAGGACGTCATCACCGCGCTTTCGCGCTATCCTTCGCTCTTCGTCATCGCCCGCAACTCCTCTTTCACCTACAAGGGCCGCGCCGCTGGGGTCAAAGAAGTCGGCCGCGATCTCGGCGTGCGCTCTGTGCTCGAAGGCAGTCTCAGGAAGGCCGGAAACCGCATCCGCGTCACCGCGCAGCTGGTCGAGGCCGAAACCGGAAACCACGTCTGGGCCGAGCGCTACGACCGCGACCTCGCCGACATCTTCGCGTTGCAGGACGAGATCACCGAGGCGGTGACGATCGCCGTCGCCCCGGCCATCGACGAAGCCGAGCGCCATCGCGCAATGAGGAAGCCACCCGAGAATCTTGACGCCTGGGCGGCCTATCAGCGCGGCTTGTGGCACCTCGCAAAGGTCACCTCGGAAGACAATGCGCGTGCCCAGCGATACTTTCAGCAAGCCATTGAGCTTGACCCGAGCTTTACCGGCGGGTTTACCGGTCTGGCTTTGGCCCATTTTCACGCGGCCGCCGTCTTTGCGCAGGGCAGCCTCAGCGAGGCGCAGAGCTCGGTCGAAGCCCTGGCCCGTCGGGCGGTCGCGCTCGACGGCGCCGACGCGCAGGCCCGCTGGAGCCTCGGTCTCGCGTTACTCGCGCGAGGCGATTTGCAAGGGGGACAGGCCGAGGCCGAGCGGGCCCTTTCAATGTGCCCGAACCTGCCCTCTGCCCATGGCCTGCTCGGCGCGGCGTTGATCTACTCGGGCCGGCCCAGAGAGGGCGTCGCAGCCGTCGAGACCAGTGTCCGGCTCGATCCCTGCGCTCCCGCGAGTTGGCTTAATATGCAGCAGATTGCGGTGGGTTGGTATTTCGCGCGCGAATACGCCGCCGCGATCGAGGCGGCGAATCGAACGATCCGAGCGTATCCCGATTACCCTCTCATTTACCGTTGGCTCGCCGTTGCGCTTGGCCAGGCGGGCCGCACCGAAGAGGCAAGAGAGGCGCTGCAAAAAGCCCTCATGTTCCCCTCCTTCGATCTTTACGTGCGCCAGCGCCCCGCTTGGATGCGGGCGAAAGATCATTCTCACATGCTCGAAGGCCTGCAAAAGGCGGGGTGGACGGGGTGAATAGGACGAAGGGGAATGCCCGATTTTTCGTTCGAAGCTGAGGCCGCGGGGCGCGTCTGCGGGATCGACGAGGTCGGGCGCGGGCCACTCGCGGGGCCGGTCGTTGCCGCCGCCGTCATCCTCGACCGCGATTGCTTTCCCAGAACGCTCGAAGAGGGGCTCGACGATTCGAAGCGCTTGACGGCGAGAGAGCGCGAAGCCGCTTATCTCGCGCTCAGGGCCTCAGCCGTAATCGGCATCGGCGCCGCGAGCGCGCGCGAGATCGATGCGCGGAACATCCTCCGGGCGAGCCTTCTGGCGATGGCGCGGGCGGTTGCGGCGCTTCCGCGCCGGCCCGAACTCGCCCTCGTCGACGGCAACGCCGCGCCCCTGCTTTCCTGCGCCGTCCGCACCATCGTCGGGGGCGACCACCTTTCCTTTTCGATCGCCGCCGCCTCGGTCGTCGCGAAAGTGACGCGCGACCGCCTCATGCGCGCTCTTGCCTTGCGCTATCCGGGTTACGGCTGGGAGAGGAACTTCGGCTATCCGACGCCCGAGCACAAGGCGGGGCTTGCCGCGCTCGGCCCCACCCCGCATCACCGGCGCAGCTTTGCCCCTCTCGCGCGACTCTCCGCGGAAAAGAACGCTCCGGCGCGTTCCGGGTGAAGGGCGAAGAGGTTTTGCGCTTCGCCGACGGCCGGGCGGTCCTGTGGTTCGAGGGGCTGGAATGCGAGGGTCCCTTCCCTCTCCGCCCGTTCGGGCCGCCAAAGGAGGCGGAAGAGCGCGTAGCCTTGGCGGGCGAGGAGATGGAGAGGCGCGAGCATCCGTTCGGGAGCGTCTTTTTCGTACCAGGATTCGAACACGATCATTGGGCGGCGGCGAGCGAGAAGGCGCTCGGCACCCGCAAGGACGGCGGCTTCGTGCCCCTCGACATCGATCTTGATGAAATCGGGCGGCGGCAGATCCGTTCGGTCGAGACGGCGCACCGCGACGAGGTCGGTCGGACCCCGATAGTCCTCGCCGACGATGCGGCAGAGATAGCTGTGCTTTTCGCGAGTGAGCCGCACTTCCCCGTCCTTGCTCGAAAGGCCGAAGGCGTGGACAGAGACCCTTTCTTCGAGCCCGGCGGAGCGGACCACGCCGGAAAGGAGCGCCGCGGTCTGCGGCCGGATCTCGAAGGCGTGGACCCGGCCTTTGAACCGAGGGTCGGTGCCGAGGAGGAGCGGGTAATACCCCCAATTGGCGCCGGCGTCGTAGACGACGGAAAGCCTCGCCGCGAGATGCGTCAAAAGCGCGGAGACTTCGGGCTCGAACCCGCCCTCGCTCATGCTGCGGGCGGCGAATTCGAGGAACGCGGTCTCCCTGCCGTCGATGGGGAAGGAACGGCCGCTCGCGAGGATCATCCGTCCCGGCGCCGGAAGACCGAGGCGCCGGTGGAAGAGAGAATAAAGCGAGCGGATGAGCTTCTTCTCCCACCGCGTTCCTTTGCCCGCTGAGAGAAAAGCCCTTGCGAAAGGAGAGGAAAAACGGAGAGCCGGAGGAGCGGGAAGCGTGACGCGTATCGAAGAGGGAACGGTCAAGAGGGGCTTCTCTTTCATCAAAGCCCCCTTCAGCGCCGGCGCAGATAGCCTTTGAAATCTTGCGCGAGGTAAAGGGAATAGCGGCGCGCGAAGCCCGGGTCGACCGGGATGACGAGATGCCCCAAAGGCGTCAATGAGGCAAAGCTCGGCCGCATCTGCCCGGCGAGGTGATGCATCGAGACGACGAGAAAATTCCGCCCCGGATAGCGCGAGACATCGTTAGTCAGATCCCACTCGCTCTTGATCTGCCGCGTCGGGTTCCAGCCGACCGCGTCGAGAGGGTGCGGGTGGACGTAATAGACGAGGGCGGCGAGGGTTTCGCGGTCATCGGCGAGAAGGCCGTAGCCTTTGTGTTGCGCCAAGACGGCGCCGACGCGCTCGCCGAGGGTGCGCCATCCTTTGAGGCGATGGAGAGGGTCGTATCGCGCGGGAAGGCTGACGCCGAATGCCGGAAGCGCCTCCGCGCCGCCCCAGATCAAGGCGACGGCGACGAGGTGAAAGACGATCGACAAGCGGATGAGGCCCGGCCGGCCGCTCTCGATGAGCCGGGCGACGACGAGGACGGTCGCCGCGACATAGGCCGGCGCCGCCCAGTTGGCATGGGCGCGCGAAAGCAGGCTCTCGATAAGAATGATCAGCAATGCAGGGAGGATGAAGGCGGCGAGAAGCCGCGATCGCGGCTCGGCAAGCGCCCGCGGCCTTACGAGAAGGAAGACGAGAACCGCGAAGAACAAGGGTCCGAACACGCCGAATTGCGAGCCGAAAAAGCGCAAGAACGCGAGCGGGTGAAAGAGCGAGCCGCCGAGCGCGGCATTCGCTTCGACCGCGCCGACACTCGCGAAGCTGTGGCGCCAGTTCCACCAGAGGTTCGGAAGAAGGATGAGAAACGCGATGCCGCTTGCCGCGAGGAGCCCTTTCAAGTGGCGCCTCTCCGAGCGGAAAATGAGAACGAGCGCAAAGGCCGAGAGGAAAAAATAGACCATCGCGTATTTGGCGAGGAGCCCCGCCCCGATCCCGATTCCCGTCCACACCCACCATTTTTTCCCGCCCTCCTCGCGAGCGCGGACGAACGCATAGAGAGCGCCCGCCCAGCACGGAAGAAGAATGGCGTCGGTCGACATGAGAAAGGCGGAGACGGAAACGCCGGGCAGGCTCGCGTAAGCGAGCGCCGACCAAACCCCGACCCGGCGATCGTAAAGCCGCAAACCGATGCCGTAGATGAAAAAGGCGGCGATCGCATGAAGAAGAGGCGCCGACACCCGGACCGCAAACTCGCCGTTGCCGAAGATTGCGGTCGTGAGCGCGATGAGCCAGGCGATGAGCGGCGGTTTCGAGAAGTAGCCGAAAGCGAGATGGCGCGACCAGAGCCAGTATTGCGCCTCGTCGGGATAAAGATCGAGCGGCTTTGCCGCGAGCCAAAGGAGGCGGAGGGCGGTCAGCGCCAGAACGGCGAGAACCATCGCCCCCGCGGCCGAGCGCGCGCTCTCGGGCGCCGGAGGCGAGGCCGCGCAGGGCGGCAACGCCGCCATCGTTTGACCCGGTGCTCGCATCACGTCTCGGGGAAGCATCGCCCAAGGATAAACCGATCCGTTGCTCGCGACCATGGCAGCGGTCGAGGCGGCGATCGAGACGGCGGTTTCCCCTCGGCCGGTGGCGCCGCCCTCATGGAACGTACCGAGTCACCCCCTCGACCTCGCCCTGATCCCGGCCGCGCAGCTCGACGACATTGCGATCCGGGTCGCGCACGAACACCGAGACCTGCCCGCTTTCGCCAAAGCTGACCGGCCCCTGGGTGATCCTGACGCCGTTCGCCGCGAGCGCGGCGATCGTCGCCGGGATCGAGGCGACGCGCAGCGCGATGTGCGTGTAGCCGGGGAATTTCGCCGGCACGTCCATCAGGATGTTGGCGGACGGATCGCCGGCATTGGCATTGAACACGAGGTTGAGTTCGACCCCGCGCTCGTTGCGGATGATCGCGACATCGTCGCCCTCGGCGCGGCGCACCAGCGCGAACCCGAGCACCCCGTAAAAAGAGAGCGCGCGGTCGAGATCGCGCACCCGAATGCCGATGTGATCGACCCGTTCGATGGCGATCCTCTCTCCCATGGTGACCTCCTTCTGCGGCGAACCTGAAGAGTAACAGGATGCGGAAGAACCCCCTGTCATTCCGGGACGGCCCGTGAGGGCCGGGACCGGAAACCATGAACACAGGCCGAGCCATTGATTCCGCGGGGCTGTGTTTATGGATTCCGGGCTCGCGTCCGCGGGCGACGTGCCGGGCACGGCCGTCGGAGGTTCGCCCCGAAGGCCACGCAAGGCTGATAGCCCGCGGATCGACCGCGCCCCGGAATGACGACGTTCCAGCGTTTTTCCGCAGCCTGCTAAAGGCCGGCTCGACAGCGGCTACTCCGGGGCGCGATCGAGGATGGTCTTGAGCGTCTCCGCGCCGTTCGATCGAGCGGCAGGCGCTTCACCTCCTTCGGCGATCCGCCGGCGCTGCGCCTCTTCCCAATGCCGCCCGTCGAAGAAGCGGGTAGGCCGAAGGCTCGGCCCATCAATGCCGTCGAGACAGCGGGCATTGACCGTCACCCGGTCCGGCTGCGAGCGCGGGATGTAAAAGGCATGCATGCCGCAATGCGAACAGAAGGTGTGCTGGGCGAGGCCGGTGCCGAAAGTATAGACGCTGAGCGCGTTCCTGCCGCGCAGCAATGCGAAATCCTCGATCGCGACCGGCAGGTGAAGAATGCCCTTTTTGGTGCAGATCGAGCAGTTGCACTCCGACAGCAACTCCAGATCGATGCGCGCCCGAAAGCGCACGCGGCCGCAATGGCAGCCGCCTTCCCGTTGTTCCAGCATCACCCTTCTTCCCTTGGCGACATTCTCGCGGCTTTCCGCAGAGCTTCTCCGATCATGGTCTCCAACACTCCGGGGCCATCCGTCAAGACGGCCGGCCGCGGCGAGAGGCCGCTTTTGGATGACGGCAAAGAATGCTGCGAATTTGTGGCTCGCTCTCACCGCCCGCGCTTTTGTCCTTCCGGCTGCGCGGCCCCATGAAGGCCGTCACGACGCCGTGAAGGGTTCGCAGTTCCTGGTCCGTCGGGCGCGCGCGCTGAAAGAAATTCCTGAGGTTGCGGATCGTGCTCGGGCGCCTCTCCGGGTTCGTGTAAAAGCCGCTTGTCTCCAGCGCCTCTTCGAAATGCTCGAAAAAGGCGAAAAGCTCGGCTTTGAGGGCGAGGCGGCTCTTGCCTGTGCGCAGCGCCTCGGGCGCCGGCGCGCTCTCCCCGAGATGCCACTCGTAGCCGACGATCAGAACCGCTTGCGCGAGGTTCAATGAAGAGAAGCCGGGGTTGAGCGACACTTTGAGGATGGTGTCGGCGAGCGCCATCTCGTCGTTCAGAAGCCCGGTGCGTTCGGGGCCGAAGAGAACGCCGCAGGGTTCGCCGGCGGCGAGCGCGGCCCGCATCTCCGAGGCGGCAAGGCGCGGGGTGACGACGCGCTTCACCATCCCCCGCTCGCGCGCGCTCGCGGCATAGACATGGACGAGATCGCCGATCGCCGCCTCGACGCTTCCATAAAGCCGCGCCGTTTCGAGAACGCTGTCGGCGCCGCTCGCCGCGGCGACGGCCTTGTCCGAAGGCCAGCCCTCGCGCGGTTTGACGAGTCGCAAATCGTCGAGGCCGCAGTTGAGCATCGCCCGCGCCGCGGTGCCGATATTCTCGCCGAGTTGCGGCGCGACGAGGATGATCGCCGGACCGCCGCCCCCGAGCAGGCGGCGACGATCGGTCCCCGAGCCGCCGCGAAACCTCACATCTTCCTGCGCCACGTCGTCGTCCCGTCGGGGTGGTCTTCGAGGACAATCTCAAGATCGAGGAGGCGAGCGCGGATCTTGTCGGCTGCAGCGAAGTTTCGGGTTTTCCGCGCCGCGGCACGATCGGCTATCAGTTGATCGACGAGCACGGCGTCTCCTCTTTGTGCCCCCCGGAGCCACTCTTCGGGATCGCTGCCGAGCAATCCCATGAGCTGCCCGCCCGCGAGGAGAAGAGTCTGCGCGCGCTCGCGCTCGTCGTAACGGTCCTCTTCGTGCAGGCGATTGACCGAAGTCGCCAGCTCGTGCAGCCGGGCGAGCGCCAATGGCGTGTTGAGATCGTCGTCGAGCGCGTCTCTGACTTCCGACGGCCCGGAGGCGGCATCGCTTGCTTGAGGACGCCTACCGCGAGCGAGAGCGGCATAGAACCGGAAGAGGCTCGTGTGCGCCTGCCGCAATTTCTCTTGGGTCCAATCGAGCGGTTCGCGGTAATGCGTCGAAAGGAGCGCGAGCCGGATCGCCTCGCCGCCCCGGCGCAGGCCGGGGTTCAAATCCTCGTCCAAAAGCTCGCGCACGGTGCGGATATTGCCGAGCGATTTCGACATCTTCCGGCCATCGGCCGTCAGGAAGCCGTTATGCACCCAGAAGCGCGCGAAAGGCCTGCCTTCATGCGCGCAGGTGCTTTGCGCAAGCTCGTTTTCGTGATGCGGAAAGATGAGATCGACGCCGCCGCCGTGAATGTCGAAGGTGTCACCCAGATAGGCCTCGCTCATCGCCGAGCATTCGATGTGCCAGCCCGGACGGCCGCGGCCCCAGGGACTATCCCAACCGGGGAGATCCGGCGTCGAAGGCTTCCACAAAACAAAATCCGCGGGATCGCGCTTATAGGGCGCGACCTCGACGCGCGCGCCGTCGATGAGTTCGGCGCGGCTCTTTTTCGACAGCTCGCCGTAATGCGGCGCGGCGGCGACCGCGAAGAGAACATGGCCGTCGGCGACATACGCGCACCCCTTTTCGAGCAGCCGCGCGATCATCGCCTTCATCTCTTCGACACACTTCGTCGCCCGCGGCTCCTCATCGGGCGGCAAGGCGCCGAGAGAGGCCATGTCGTCGTGGAAAAGGCAGGTCATCCGCTCCGTCAGAGAGGCGATCGGTTCTCCCGATTCGCGCGAGGCGGCGATGATCTTGTCGTCGATATCGGTGATGTTGCGGACATAGCGCACGTGCTCCGCGCCGAAAGTGTCGCGCAAAAGCCGATAGAGCACATCGAAAACGACGACGGCGCGGGCGTTGCCGATATGCGCGCGGTCATAGACGGTCGGCCCGCAGACATAGATCCGCACCCGCTTCGGATCGAGCGGTTCGAACGTTTCCTTCCGCCGCGAGAGAGAGTTGTAAAGCACGAGCGCCATCGCTCACCCGTTAGCAGATCGAGGGAGCGCGGTCCACATTCGCCCCCGGCGGTCCTCACCGCGGCGCTTCTTCGCGAAGCTCCCTCTCTCGGGCGAGAATACTGGCGCGCAAAGTCGCGGGTATAAGGGCCTTTTCGCCGGTCGAATTGACGAGGAGGATGAGAACCGCCGTGCCGATCGCCGCGAGGCCGTTATTCCCGGGGTTCCTGCGAAGGGCTGCGTCGCGGGGGGCTTCGCGCCAGGCTGCGTATTCCATCTCGAAGCTGGTGCGACCGAGCCGCAGCGTGCGAGCGGTGACGAGAATCTCCTCGGCATAGGAGAGCGGCCGATAAAAGCGGATGTGGGCTTCGGCGATGACCGGCCCCGGGGTCGCCGCCGAAAGGGTCGGAAGGCCCAAGCCTTCGAGATAACGGTTGCGCGCTTCCTCGAACCATTCGAGATAAGCGCGGTGGTTCGCGTGCCCGAAGGGGTCGCACTCGCTCCAGCGGACGCGGTGACGGATCGCGAACCACCAGGGCGCGGGAACCCCGAACCGCGCCAGTTCCTCGGCGGTCGGAAAGGCATCCATGACGCTCTCACGCTTACGCCTTCGACCCGCGGGCGACAAGGGGCGGCAGGCGCCCGGGGCTGAGCTTCGGGCGGCGTTTCCGGCTGATCGCCCGCGGATTGGCGCGCAATCCCGTTCTTGCAAAGAGAAGCCGGCAGATGCGGGGTGAAGGCGAGGGTTCGCGGCCCTTGGCCCGGCGCGGCAAGGGCGCCGCCGGCCTCTTATTTTCGCGGCGCTTCGGACCCTATTTCGCGATGCAGGCTCTCTCCGCCTTCAACGACAGCGCGATCAAGAACGCGCTCGTTCTGCTTATCGCTTACGGCGCGGCTCGCGGCGAGAGGCTCTCCGCCGAGCTTTTGATCCCTCTCGCCGGCGGCATCTTCATCCTGCCGTTTTTCCTCGCTTCGGCGACGGCCGGAGAGATCGCGGACCGTTGGGACAAGGCGCGCCTCATCCGCCTCATCAAACTCGTCGAGCTCGCGGTGATGGCCGCCGCCGGATTTGCCGTCGTCGCCGCACGGGTCTCTGCGCTCCTCCTGCTCCTCGGCGTGATGGGGATCGAGGCGACGTTTTTGGGCCCCATCAAATATGCGATCCTTCCCGAAATCCTTCTTCCGGAAGAGCTTCTTCTCGGCAACGCGCTCGTCGAATCCGGCACCTTTCTGGCGATCCTTCTCGGCACGATTGCGGGCATCGCCGTCACCCTCTCTGAGGGCGGCCTCATCGTCGCCTTGGGGCTCAACGCGGTGGCGCTTCTCGCCTGGGCCTCGAGCCTCTTTATCCCGCCGACCGGCGCCGCCGATCCGACGGCAAGAATTCGCTGGAACGTCGTTGCCGCCACTTTCGAAGTCTCGCGCGAGGCGATGCGGGAGAAGGCGTCTTTTCGCCTGATCCTCGGCATTTCCTGGTTCTGGCTTGCCGGCGCCACCTATCTTTCGCAGTTCCCAAGCTTTGTCCGCTTCACTCTCGGCAGCGCCGCCTCCGTCGTCACTCTTTTTCTCACGATCTTCTCCGTCGGGATCGCTTTGGGCTCGCTCTTGTGCAACCGCATCCTGCGCGGGCGGATCGGCCTCGCGACCGTACCGTGGGGAGCTCTCGGGATCGGACTCTTTTCGAGCGACCTGTGGTTTGCGAGCCCGACCCCGGACTTGATCCGGGGGCCGGCCGCGGGACGCCTCCTTCCGCTTCTTTCTTTCCTCGCCCTCCCCGCGCATTGGCGCATCATCGCCGATCTTCTCGGTCTTTCGATCTGCGGCGGTGTGTTCGTGGTGCCGCTTTACGCTCTTCTCCAGGCGATGACGGCGCGCGAGCATCGGGCGCGAGTGATCGAGAT
>JAKAOO010000110.1 GCA_021812165.1 Pseudomonadota bacterium
TCTCGCCGCCGGCGTCAGCGTCCCCGGCCTCTTTCTCTTGACCGGGATCGGCACCGTCGCAATCGCGTTCCTCTTCCGGCCGGGCGCCCCCTCTTTGCGCGCCTATTCAGGGACGGCGAAGGAGCGCGCGCGGGAGACTTCGAGGGAATGAGACGAATTCGCGCAATAGGGTGCGCGCCTCATCGAGCGGCGAGAGGTGCGGCGCCGACTATGCCTTCGCCGCGAGCGCGTCGACGCCTTCGATCCGCGAGGCAAGAGCGGCCGCGAGAAAAGGGTCGAGATCGCCGTCGAGAACCGCCCCCGTGTTCCCCCTCTCGATCCCCGTGCGCAGGTCTTTGACCATCTGATAAGGCTGAAGCACGTAAGAGCGGATCTGCCGCCCCCAGCCGATCTCGGTCTTGCCCGCGCTCATCGCCGCCGCCTTCTCTTCGCGCTTTTCGATCTCGCGCTCATAAAGGCGCGCCCGCAGCATGGCAAAGGCATGAGCGCGGTTCTGATGTTGCGAGCGCTCGCTTTGGCACTGGACGACGATACCGGTCGGCAGATGCGTGACGCGCACGGCGCTGTCGGTTTTGTTGACGTGCTGCCCGCCCGCGCCGGAAGAGCGATAGGTGTCGATGCGCAGGTCCTTTTCGTTGATCGCGATCTCGATCGTCTCGTCGACCACGGGGTAGACCCACACGGAAGCAAAGCTGGTGTGGCGGCGGGCATTCGCGTCGAAGGGCGAAATGCGCACGAGACGGTGGACGCCGCTCTCGGCTTTGAGCCAGCCATAGGCGTCCCGCCCCGAGATCCGGATCGTCGCCGATTTGATCCCCGCTTCTTCGCCGCCCGATTCCTCGAGCCATTCGACCTTGAACCGGTGGTCTTCCGCCCAGCGCGTATACATCCGCAACAGCATCTCGGCCCAATCCTGCGCCTCGGTGCCGCCGGCTCCCGCATGGACTTCGAGATAGCAGTCGTTTGCGTCCGCCTCGCCCGACAAGAGGCTTTCGAGCTCTTGCCGGCGCGCCTCGGCTCTAAGCTTGGCGAGCGTTTCCTCGGCCTCGGCGAGGACCTTGTCCTCCCCCTCGGCCTCGGCAAGGGCAATCAGCTCGAGAGTGTCGTCGAGCTCCGTTTCGATACGCCGGCACCTCGCGACGGATTCGGAGAGCCTCACCCGTTCGCGCAGAAGCTGTTGCGCCCCTGCCGGATCGTCCCAAAGATGCGGGTCCTCGGCCTTCCGATCGAGTTCGCCGAGCCGGCGGGCAGCGTTCTCCCAGTCAAAGATGCCTCCGCAAAAGCGTCAGAGAGCGCTTGATATCACCCGCCAGCGCTTCGATTTCCGCGCGCATGAAAGACCTCTTTCCGTTTCTCGAATTTCCCTAATATAGGCCGCCGGTTCCGCTTTGCGGAGCCTGCGGCGGCGCGGCGACACCCTCTGCGACGGGCGCCGCAACCGGGCTGGCTTCCCCCGGAGCAGCTTCCCCCGGAGCAGCTTCCCCCGGAGCAGCTTCCCCCGGAGCAGCTTCCCCCGGAGCAGCTTCCCCGGGGGTCCAGTCGAGCGCGAAATGGCGGTTCGTGTTGGGGTCGGTCCCCGGCTTGAAAGGCTCATAAGTCGCCGGCTCACCGGGCGCGGGCGGCAGGCCGGTCATCGGATCGACGCGATAGAGCTCGATCCCGGGCGGCGTCGGAAAGGCCCGCGCCGGCGTTCCTTTGAGCGCCTTCATCATGAAATTGCGAAAGATCGGCGCGGCGAGGACACCGCCCGCTTCCCCGTGGCCGAGGCTTCGCGGGTCGTCATAGCCGACATAGACGCCGGCGACGAGGTCGGGCGTAAAGCCCAAAAACCAGGCGTCGCGGAAATGGTTCGTGGTTCCCGTCTTGCCCGCGACCGGCCGGCCGAGAGCGCGCACCGCGGTGCCGGTGCCGCGCTCGACCACGCCGCGCATCATCGAGATCACCTGAAAGACCGAAAGCGGGTTGGCGATCCGTTCGCGCTCGTCGGGAATCGCGGGCGGCGCCTGGCCTTTCCATCGAACCCCGTTGCACCCGTCGCACGCTCGTTCGTCGGCGCGAAAGATCGTCGCTCCGTTGCGGTCCTGAATGCGGTCGATGAGCGTCGGGGTGACGCGCTTGCCGCCGTTATCGAGCATCGCATAAGCGGCCGTCAGGCGCAGCGGCGTCGTATCGCCGGCTCCGAGCACGAAGGAATATTCGCGCGGCATATGGCGCAGGATGCCGAAGCGCTCGATCGTGTGGGCGATCGCATCGAGCCCGACGATCCTGGCGACCCGCGCCGTCAGCGTGTTGAGAGAGTCTTCGAGCCCGATGCTCAAGGGTGTCGGGCCGCGGTAGGTGCTCTCGTAATCGGTCGGCGTCCACGGCGGCAAGTCCGGCCCCTGGTCGATCGATAGCGGCGCGTCGAGCACGAGGGTCGATGGCGTAAAGCCGTGATCGAGCGCCGTCAGATAGACGAAAGGCTTGATCGCCGAGCCGGTCTGCCGCATCGCCTGGGTCGCGCGGTCGAACTGGCTGATCGCAAAGCTGAACCCTCCCGAAAGCGCCAGGACCCGCCCGGTGTGCGGGTCCATCGCGACGATCGCGCCCGAGACCGCCGGCACCTGGCAGAGGGTGAAAAGCGAGGGGCCGGCCTTCGCTCGCGCAGAGGAGGCGAGAGGCGCCACCATCACGACATCCCCCGGCTTTACGACATCGGCGGCGCTCTGCGGCGCCGGGCCGAGGGTGCCGTCGGGATGCCATCTGCGCGCCCACCGCATCTCTGAAAACGGGATTTCCCCCTTCTCATCATCGGCAAAGCCGATCGCCGCCCCCTGCGGCCCGGTTTGCAGCACAAGGGCAATGCGCCAGCCGGCGTTCTTCGCCACCGCCGGAACCGGCACGCGGGCGAGAGGGTGCGCCCAATCGTCGCCGGGGCGGATGTGGGCGATCGCCCCGCGCCAGCCGCCATGGACCCGGTCGTAGGCGATGAGCCCATTGCGCAACGCGCTGTCGGCCGCGCGCTCAAGGCGCGGGTCGAGGCTCGTGCGCACCGAGAGGCCGCCTTCATAGACCGTCTTTTCCCCATAGCGGGCGACGAGTTCCCGCCTCACTTCCTCGGCGAAATAAGGCGCCGAGACCACTTCGGCCGCTTCGCGCGGGCGGGTCTTGATCGGCTGCGCCTTCGCCTTTGCCGCCTCTTGCGGGCTGACGAAGCCGTCCGCGACCATGCGCGCGAGGACCCAGTCGCGGCGAGCGCGCGCCGCGCGCGGGTGGAGTTTCGGGCTGAAGAGGCTCGGCGCCTTCGGCAGCCCGGCGAGAATCGCCGCCTGCGAAAGAGTGAGCCCATCGAGGGATTCGTCGAAATAGGTGAGAGCGGCCTCGGCGACGCCGTAGGCGCCGGAACCGAGATAGATCTGATTGAGATAGAGTTCGAGGATCCGGTTTTTCGAAAGAGCGCGGTTTATGCGGAGCGCCAGAAGGATCTCGCGGATCTTGCGCGCGATCGTCACCTGGTTGTTGAGGAGCATGTTCTTGGCGACCTGCTGGGTGATCGTGGAGGCGCCTTCGGGCCTCTCATGCCGCAGCAGCCTGCCGATGTCGGTGAAGGCGGCGCGCAGGATCCGCAACGGGTCGATGCCGGGCTCGCTGTAGAAATCCTTGTCTTCGGCGGCGAGAAAGGCATCGATGACGCGCTTCGGAATGGCGCGGATCGGCACAAACAAGCGCCGCTGCGTCGCATATTCGGCGAGCAGGCGGCCGTCGCCCGCATAAACCCGCGTCATGATCGGCGGCTGGTAATTCGCAAGCTGCTTGTAGGCCGGCAGGTCGCGCCCGAAATAGTAGAGCGTCAGCGCCACGAAGGCCGATCCGGCAATGGCCGCGATCACCGTCAAGACGAAGAGGAAGCGAAAGAACTTGATCATGCCTCGCTGGGGCGCTGAGTCTTCGCGAAGGAACTTTGCGCGTTCTGCCGCCTCTTATGCGCCAACACTGCGGCTATTCCAAGGCATGGCCGCGTTCCTGGTCGGACGTCCGCGATCCCTCCTCCTATTTGCGCCCGAATGCCGCCTCTTCAGGATCCTTGCGGAAGGGGCGGCGCGGCGAGGGACTTCGAGACCATCTCGTAAGTGTTGCGGCTGAGAGAGGGAGCGGCGAGGACGCGTTCCAGTTCCCGCCGCATCAGCGCCTGCCGGCGCGGCTCATGCCGGGGCCAGGAACCGAGAGGCTGCACAAGCCGCGCCGCGAGCGTCGGGTTGGCGGGGTCGAGAGCCAACACCTCGCCCGCCAGAAAGGCGTAGCCCTCGCCCGACGGGTCATGAAAACGCAGCGGATTGCCTTCGGCGAAGGCGCCCACGAGGGCGCGCACGCGGTTCGGGTTTTTGCGGTCGAAAGCGGGATGAAGGGCGAGCGCGCGCACCTCGCCGAGGGTGCTCGGCAAAGACGACCGCGCCTGAAGCGCAAACCACTTGTCGATGACGAGATCCTCTTGCGACCACCTGGCGTAAAAACGCGCGAGCGCCGCCGCCCGCTGCGGCCCGTCCAGATCGACGAGAACCGCGAGCGCCGCCAGGACATCGGTCATGTTGGCTTCCGCCTCGAACTGCGCCGCGGCGAGCGCGGCCCCGCGCTCGGGGTCGGCGGCGGCGAGATAGGAAAGAGCGGCGTTGCGCAACGCGCGCCGTCCGATCGAGCGGCCGTCGATGCGGTAGGCGCCTCTATCGCGCAAAGTCTCGTAAAGGGCGGCGAACTCGGCTTCGAGAGCGCGGCCGATCGCGGCGCGAAGCGCCTCGCGCGCCTCGTGCGTGGCCTCGACATCGACCACCTTTTGCTGGTCGGCGAGGAAGGATTCGCTCGGCAGGCCGAGCGCTTCCGCGGCAAAGGCGGGGTCGCGCGGGGCGCTCTTCAGGGTTTCGCGGCAGGCGGCGAGGAGGTCGGCGTCGGCCGCCGCCAGGGGCGCGCCCCGCCGCTGGGGAATATCATTTCGCGGGCTGCCCCGGAGCGCGCCGTCCTGAGCCTGTCGATGGGCCTCGATCCGCTCCGCGAGAAGGCGAGCGGCGACCTGCTGGCCCGCCTCCCAGCGCGAAAACGGTTCCGAATCGTGCTGCGCCAGGAATTTCAGCCGTTCGAGCGGGATGCCGACGAGTTTGACCGGCGCGGAAAAGCCGCGCAGAAGCGAGGGAATGGGCGGCGCGGCCACATCGAAAAACCGGAAGCTCTCTTTCGATTTGCGAAACGCGAGGATTCGCGTCCCGGCGTGAGGCTTGGTCTCCCCTTCGAGGCGGGCGGGAAGCTCCTTGCCGTCGGGAGCGAGGAGTCCGAGAGCGATCGGGATCGGAACCGGCAGTTTCTCGCTCTCTCCGGGCGTCGGCGGCGTTTTCTGGGAGAGCGTCAGTTCGTAGCTCCGCCTCTCCGCGTCGAAGCGATCCTCGACCCGGATCTCCGGCGTCCCCGCCTGGTCGTACCAGCGCATGAAGGGCGCAAGGTCGAGCCCGCCCGCCTTCTCCATCGCCGCGAGGAAATCCTCGATCCTCGCCGCGCCGTTGTCGTGCCTCTCGATATAAAGCGCGAGCCCGCGGCGGAACGTCTGCGGTCCCAAAAGCGTCGCGATCATGCGGATGAGTTCCGCCCCTTTGTGGTAGACGGTCGCGGTATAGAAATTGTCGATCCGCAGATAGCTCTGCGGGCGCACCGGGTGCGCGAGCGGCCCGCCGTCTTCGGGAAACTGCGCCGCTCGCAGTTGGCGCACCGCGGTGATGCGGCGCACCGCCCGGCTCCCTTGGTCGGCCGAGAATTCCTGGTCGCGGAACATCGTCAGCCCTTCTTTCAATGACAGCTGGAACCAGTCGCGCAGAGTCACCCGGTTGCCGGTCCAGTTGTGAAAGTATTCGTGGGCAACCACCCCTTCTATCGCCTCGAAATCGGCGTCGGTCGCCGTCTCAGGCTTCGCCAATACGTATTTCGTATTGAAGATGTTGAGGCCTTTATTCTCCATCGCTCCCATATTGAAGTCGCCGACCGCGACGATGTTGAACGCCTCGAGATCGTATTCGAGACCGAACACCTTCTCGTCCCAGCGCATCGCCTTTTTGAGCGAGGCCATGGCGTGGCCGCATTTGTCCTCGTCGCCGCGGCGCACCCAGATCGCGAGCCTCACGGCGCGCCCGGAGCGGGTCCGAAAGCGCCCGCGCACGGGGACGAGATCGCCGGCGACAAGAGCGAAAAGATAAGAGGGCTTCGGGTGCGGATCGACCCATTTGGCCCAATGCCTGCCACCGGCACGCTTCCCCTTTCCGACGGGATTGCCGTTCGAAAGCAGAACCGGATAGCGCTCTTTCTCGGCAATGATCGTCGTGCTGTAGCGCGCCGAGACATCCGGCCGGTCGATAAAATAGGTAATGCGGCGGAAGCCTTCGGGTTCGCACTGCGTGCAGAAATTGCCGCCGGAGACGTAAAGGCCGGAAAGCGCCGTATTTCCCCGGGGCGCAAGGCGGGTCTCGATATCGAGGGTGAAGAGATCCGGAACGCTCGCAATTCTGAGCCCGCCGGTGCCGGGGGTCTCGTATCGTTTGCGGGGGAGCTGATTGCCGTCGAGCGCAAGAGAGAGGAGAGGGAGCCCTTCGCCGTCGAGTCGAAGCGGAGCGCCGCGTTCGGGGGAGTTCGGGTTGCGGCGCACGGCGAGATGCGTGCGCACGCGCGTTTCCCTTTCGTCCAGATCGAAGGTCAGATCCACGCTGTCGATGAGAAACTCAGGCGGGCGATAATCGGAAAGGCGCGTCGGCGCGTCGGCGATCGCAAGCTCTGGCATCGGCGTTCTTCTCGTGTCCTGAACCAGAAATTCTCGACATTGGTCAAACGCTGTCATCGCGAGCGCAGCGACGCGATCTCGGTCCCACGGAGGCCGAGATTGCCACGTCGGCCCTCCGGGCCCCCTCGCAATGACACGGCAAAATATGTTGCGAATTTACGACCCGGCACACTAGAGAGGATTCCGCATCGGTCAAGCCGTCTGCTTCCCCGTCATGGCCGTAGGTCGAGCCCGCGTCCTGACGGGCACGAGGGTGCCTCGACCCATGCGAAATCCGCTTCAGCCGGCGGGCGAGCGGTCCTCCATTTCCTCGGCGATTTCCTCGCAAATCCGCGCCAGTTCCTCGCACTCCAGGCTCGCCCGCGGATCTCCACGCCGGCGTCGTCGCTCGCAGTTCGGAGCCAGTTCCTTGCATGCCGCGGCCTCGGGGGGCCGAGCGGCGTTAGAGCATTGCACGGCCAACGCGCGGTAGGCGGCCGCTTTGTCGCGCAGATAAGCGATGTATTGCATCGCAATCCTCCCGGGCGAACGCGGTTCCCCGCGAAGTACCCCGTCGCGGGGGCCCCGGCCGGGATCCGCATGCCGAAAGGCAGGGGATCCAGGGTTTCCAGCAGATCAGTCTTGGGGACGGCGGCATTGATCCAGATCAAGCCTTCTGCGGCAAGAGCGGCCTCTGGCGGACCAGCAAGAGAAGCGGCAGGGAGGCGAGGACGATCAACATCATCAGGTGGAAATCGTCGATATAGGCAACCATCGCCGCCTGGCGCGTCACCTCGGCGTTGAGCGCCGTCACTCCGGCGGTGCTCGAAAGGCTGTACGGAAGGGCGAGATAGGGCGTGTGAACGAGCGGGTTGTCGGGGCGCAGGCCCTCGACGAGGCGCGAATGGACGGTCTCGGTGTTGACCTGAAGCTCCGCTTCGAGAGCCGAAATGCCGAGGCTGCCGCCGAGATTGCGCAACAGGCTGCGGATCGCCGTCCCCTGGGTGAGGATGTGCCGCGGCAGAAGGGAAAGGGCGAGCGTGTTGATCGGTACGAAGATGCATCCGACCCCGAAACCTTGTCCGAACCCGGAGATGACGACCGGCTCCATCCCCATCGAAAGGTCGAAATGGCTCATCTCCCAGAGCGAGAACGCCGTGATGAGAAGACCCGCAAGGATCAGAAGCCGGGTGTCGACGCGGCCGATGAGGCGCGCCACCATAAACATCGCGATCATCGTCCCGGCGGCGCGCGGCGCGGTCACGACGCCGGCGGTGACGGCCGGATAGCTCATGAGCGCCTGCAGCATCGTCGGCAACAGCGCGAGCGTGCCGTTCAAAATCACCCCGAGGAAAAAGATGAGGAGGATGCCGACAACGTAATTCGGGCTTTGCAAGAGATCGCGGGCGAAAAACGAGGGGCCGGTCGTGGTCGCCGTGTGAACGACAAAAAGATAAAAGGCGAGCACCGCGATCGTCGCCTCGACCCAGATCTCGGTCGAGCCGAACCAGCCTTTGATCTGCCCGCGATCGAGCATCATCTGCAAGGCGCCGATCGCGAAGCTCAAGGAGAGAAACCCGAAAAAGTCGAAATTCTCGCGGTGGGTGCGGCGCATCTCGGCAAGGAAGACGAGGATGCCGAACGCCGCGACGACGCCGATCGGCAGGTTGATATAAAAGATCCACCGCCAGCTGTAATTGTCGGTGAGCCAGCCGCCGAGCACCGGACCCGTTATCGGCCCGACGATCGAGCCCATGCCGGCGATCGCCATTGCCTGGCCATGCCGTTCGACCGGATAGATTTGCAGCAGAACCGCCTGCGAAAGCGGGATGAGGCCGGCGCCGGAAATCCCTTGCAGCGCGCGGTAGAAGACCAGCTGCCCGAGGTTGGTCGCGCTCCCGCAAAGCGCCGAAGCGAGGGTGAAGCCGACGACCGAAGCGAGATAGACGTAACGGATGCCGAGCCGGCCGGCGAGCCAGCCGGTCAAAGGCATCATGATCGCGGCGGCGACGATATAAGAGGTAAGGACCCAAGCGATTTCGCTTTGGGAGGCGGAAAGGCTCCCCTGCATATGCGGCAGCGCGACATTGGCGATCGTGGTGTCGAGCCCTTGCATGATGCGCGGCAACATGATCGCGAGCACGACCGCGCCCCGGTGTGCCGCCCCTCTCTGCGCGTCCCCTCGCAAGGAAGCGAACTCACTCGGCGGCGGCAAGCTGGGGTTGCCGCCGCAACAGAAGGAGGAGAGGCAGCGAAATGACGACGACCAGCAGCATCAGCTCGAAGGCGTCGATATAGCCGACCATCGATGCTTGCCGCGTCACCTCGTCGTTGAGCGCCGTCACCCCGGCCGGGCTCGACAGGCTGTAGGGGGCCGGCAGCAGGGGCGGCCGAGCGAGGAGATTATCCGGGCGCAAGCCTTCGACGAGGCGCGAATGGACGATCTGCGTGTTCTCGACGAATTGCGCTTCGAGGATGGCGATGCCGATGCTGCCGCCCAAATTGCGCATGAGGGATCTGAGCGCCGTCCCTTGCGTCATGATCGAACGCGGCAGGGTCGAAAGGGCGAGCGTATTCAAGGGCACGAACGTCATGCCGAGCCCGAAGCCTTGAAGAAGGCCGCTCATGATCACGGGGCCCGAGCCCATCATCAGCGCGAACCCCGTCATCTGCCACATCGAAAGCGCGGCGATGAGCAACCCCCCGAAGATGATGAGCCGCGGGTCGACCCGGTTGATGAGCCGGCCGACGAGGATCATGGAGATCATCGTGCCGACCCCGCGCGACATCGTGACGAACCCCGTCGTCGTCGCCGGGTAACCCATCAAGTCCTGCAGCATCGTCGGCAACAGCGCGAGGGTGCCGTTCAAAAGCAGGCCGATAAAAAACATCAGGATCGTCGCGGTGATGAAATTCGGGGTGCGCAGAAGTTCGAGGCTCAAAAACGAGCGCTCGCCGGCGGTGAGCGTGTGGACGACAAGAAGATAAAAGCCGACCGCCGCGATCCCCCCCTCGATCCAGATCTCGGTCGAGCCGAACCAGTCTTTGTATTCGCCGCGGTCGAGCATCATCTGCAACGCGCCGATGGCGATGGCCATCACCGCGAAGCCGAAGAAATCGAAGTGTTCGCGGTGCCCGGTCCGCCGGTCTCGAATAAAGATGAGGATCCCGAGAGCGGAGATGATGCCGATCGGCACGTTGATGTAGAAAATCGTCCGCCAACTGAAATTGTCGGTGATCCAGCCGCCGAGAGCGGGACCGGTCGTCGGACCCAGCATCGCGCCGATGCCGAAAACGGCCATCGCCTGGCCGTGCCTTTCGACGGGGTTGATCTGCAAGAGCACGGCTTGCGCCAAGGGAATGAGACCGGCTCCGGCGATTCCCTGAAGCGCCCGATAGAGAACGAGTTGGGTGAGGCTCGTGGCGCTGCCGCAGAGAGCGGAGGCCACGGTGAAGCCGATGACGCTCCAAAGGAACACGTATTTGATGCCGACCCGGCCGGCGAGCCAGCCGGTCAAAGGCATCATGATGGCGGCGGTGACGATGTAGGAGGTCAGCACCCAAGCGGCCTGGTCTTGCGTCGCCGAAAGGTTTCCCTGGATATGCGGGAGCGCCACGTTCGCGATCGTGGTGTCGAGCCCCTGCATGATGTTGGCGAGCATGATCGAGAAGGTGATCGCCCCGCGATGCGGCACGGGGCTGAAGGCGCCCCCTCTCACTTTTGGGCCGTCCCGATTGCGTGCGCCTGGCTCGTTCTGAAGCCGAGCAATGAAGAAAAAACGCGGTCGAGCCAGATGAGGCTCGGCCGCCGGTAGCCGGTATCGACCTCGGCGGTGACCGAGAGACCCGCATGAAGCGGAAGACCCGGAGGGTCGGATCGCAAAAGTTTGAGGCGTATCGGCAGGCGTTGCACGACCTTGACCCAGTTGCCGGTGGCGTTCTCGGCCGGCAGAACGGAAAAGGTGAGGCCGGTGCCGGGGGAGAGGCTTTGCACCGCGGCCGGAAAGGTCACCCCGGGATAGGCGTCGACATAAACCCAGGCCTTTTGCCCGGGGCGCATATGCGTCAGTTCGGTCTCTTTGAAATTGGCCGTCACCCACACTTCGCGGCTCGACATCAGGTAAAAGAGCGGCGTCGCGGTGGTGACGTAATCGCCGTCCTGCAGCTCGTCGACCTTGGTGACGATTCCCTGTTGCGGGGCGTGGACGACCGTATAGGAGAGGTTGAGCAGCGCCTTGTCGAGCATCGCTTGCGCCGCCTCGACGCTCGGATGCTGATCGATCGGGATGTCCGGGTTGCCGCCGAGGCTTGCGAGGACATTGGCGATGTCATGCTGGTTTGCGGCGAGGGTTTCGCGCGCGACCTCGTAGGCCTGCTCGGCCGCGTCCAATTGCTGCGCCGAGGCCGCGCCCGTCGCAAAAAGGCGCTTTGCCCGATCGTGCTGGCGTTGGAGGTAGGCGACGCTCGCCTCTGTCGCCTTCCCATCGGCCACTTTTTCCCGATAGGTGGCTTTGAGTGCCTCGATGTTCTGTCGCGCGGAGGCGAGCTTTGCCTTGGCGGCCTCGACCGCGATCTGGTAGGGGCGCGGATCGAGGCGGAAAAGCACCTGCCCTTTTTTCACACTCTCGTTGTCGCGCACCGCGACGGCAGTGACGCGGCCCGAGATGTCGGTGCTGATCGCCACCCGCGCGGCCTCGACAAAAGCGTCCTCGGTCGACATGTAGCGGCCGCTTGTCACATACCAGTAAAAACCGGCGAGAAGGACGAGGATCGGCCCGAACAGCATCAAAGGCAGCCGCAGGCGCTGCCGCAAAGGGCGCCCGGCGAGCCGCGCCGCGCCGCCTCTGTCGAGAGCGCTGCGGCGCGTCGCGAGTGCCGGGCTCGCCTCGTTGTCGGCCGAAGAGGTCATCGCTCGACCCCGAGCGCCGCCTGCGCGTAGGCCGGGGCGGCGCGCGTTTCCGCCTGCCGCTCCTCGGCGGGAAAAGCGGGCGGAATGCGATCCGACAAGGCGAGATGGACCCGGCCGAGAAATTCGATGAGGAGCCGCCCTTCGGCTTCCGAAAGGCCGACAAAGGCTTCGTCGCGGACTTCGGCGCCGAGTCCGCGGATGCGGGCGAGGATCGGTCGCGCCTTCTCCGTCAGAACGAGGCGCCGCGCTCGCCGATCGGCGGGATCCGGCCGCCGCTCGATCCAGCCGGCTTCTTCCATGCGGTCGATCTGGCGCACCAGGGTCATCGGCTTCACTTCGAGCAGCTCCGCAAGGCCGACCTGGTTGATCCCTTCATTGCGCGCGAGGTGGCTGATGACCCGGCATTGCGCGCGGGTGAGACCGAGCGCCAGAAGCGCCCGCTGGTTGAAGCGCCGGGCCAAAAGCCGGGCAACGTCATGAACGAGAAACCCAAAGCTGGGGCCGCTATCCATCCGGGTCAACCTGTGAAAAGATC
>JAKAOO010000111.1 GCA_021812165.1 Pseudomonadota bacterium
GGCCGAGCGCAAAGAGAGCCGCGCGAGAAATGGGAGAGCAGTGGCCATGGCGAGAACCTCTCGGAGAAGCTCGGAAAGCGGGCAAGGCCCACCCCCGCGCGCGGCGGAAGAGGACGAGGCTCAGCGCATCATCGACGCCACTCTCGCTCTCATCCCGACCGCGGGATGGCGCCGGCTTTCCCTCCCTGCGATCGCCGCCGAAGCCGGGCTTCCGCTCGTTTCGGTCTACCGCGCTTTCCGCACGAAAACGGCGATCCTCGCTGCGTTTACCCGCCGCATCGACGAGAAGGCGCTGGCCGAACCCCTTGCGGCGGCGGACGAGCCGGCGCGCGACTGCTTGTTCGATCTTCTTATGCGACGTTTTGACGCACTAAGGCCTTATCGTTCGGCAATCGAGGTGTTGCGCCGGGAGCTGCCGGGAGATCCGACGGCGGCGCTTTGCATGGGAATGGCGCTGTTGCGCTCGATGCGGTGGATGCTGGACGCGGCCGGGATCGCGACCGCCGGGCTCGGCGGAGTCCTGGCGACGAAGGCGACCGCGGCCGCCTATCTCTCGGCGATGCGGGTCTTCGAAGGCGACGATTCCGCCGATCTCGGGCGCACGATGGCGGCGCTTGACCGCGCTCTGAGGCGGATCGAGCTTTTCCTGCGCCCTCTCTCGCGCCCTCGCGGCGCCGCCGCTTCGACCGCAGCGTGAATTGTTGCGCCGCAAAATACCCTTGACGGTCGCGCTCTCCCGGCCGATATTGTGATTGTGCATCGCACAATCAGCGAACTAGCGGAGAGCCAAATATGCCCGACACGCGAGAGACCGTCAGCGAAGGGCGGCACAAGACTTCCGATTACGACGTGACGAAAGTCATGGCCGACTTCCGTTTCAAACCGGTCGACTTTGATACTCTGATGGCCATGGGGCGGCGGAATATCGAGGCGTTGACCCAGGCCAACCAGCTCGCGATCGAAGGGGTTCAGGCGATGACGCGCCGCCAGATCGAAATCGCGCGCCAGAATCTCGACGAGGCCTCGGCGCTGTGGCGCGATCTCGTCCAGCCCGCTTCGAACGAGGAGCGCCTCGCCAAAAACACCGAATTCGCCAAAAAGACGATGGAAAAGAGCCTCACGCAGAGCCGCGAGCTTGCGGCGCTCGCCACCAAGGCCGGCAACGACGCGGCCGAGGTCCTCTATCGGCGCGCGCGCGAAGGGCTCGACGAGCTCAAGGAGTTTGCCCGCTCGGCAACGACGCGCTGAAGGCGGCCGCCACTTTCCCTAAGGGGCGCCGGTCCGGCGCCCCGGTGCCGCCGCTCAAATTTTCACATTCGCCCCCCACCATCCGCCCCCCATTCGCCCCCGGGGCGGAGGGGCGAGACGCCGTGCGTTCTCCGGCGCTGACCGTTGCGTTCGCCAATCGGCGCGACCGCGCGTCTTTCCTTGTCTTGGCAAGCCATACCGAAAATCGCTAAAAGCTCCCACGCGAAATCCCGCGAGGCCCGCGCCAATGCGGGTCGTCCGGGTCGGGCCGGAGGGTGTCTGCGCCGCAAAGCTGAGGAGGAAAGGAAACAAATGAAGGCTTCAATCAAGGAAGACGTATCCGAGGCGGAAATAGCCGTACACTGGCAGGAAGAAGCATATTACCACCCGCCGGCAAAGTTCATCGCCCAGGCAAACCTCGCGGATATGGACATCTACAAGCGTTTCAGCCTGGAGAATTTTCCCGAATGCTTCAAGGAATATGCCGATCTTCTGACCTGGTATAAATACTGGGAAAAGACGCTCGACACCAGCAACGCGCCGTTCTGGCTCTGGTTTGTCGGCGGCAGGCTCAACGCCTCCTACAACTGCGTCGACCGCCATCTCGAAAAGCACCGCAACAAGACCGCCATCCACTTCGTCCCGGAACTCGAGGACGAACCGATAGAGCACATCACCTATCAGGAACTTTATATGCGGGTGAACGAGGTCGCCGCACTCTTGCGCAATTTCTGCGGCCTCAAAGCGGGCGACCGGGTGACGCTCCACATGCCGATGGTGGCCGAATTGCCGATCACCATGCTCGCCTGCGCCCGCATCGGCGTCATCCACAGCCAGGTCTTCAGCGGCTTCAGCGGCAAGGCCTGCGCCGACCGCATCGTCGATTCCGAGAGCAAGGTCCTCATTACGATGGACGGCTACTATCGGAGCGGCGCGCTGCAGGATCACAAAGAGCGGGCCGACATCGCTTGCCAAGACGCCGAGGCGCAGGGCCATAAGGTCGAGAAGGTCCTCATCTGGCAGCGCCATCCCGGCAAATATTCGAGCCAGCACACGCTCGTCAAAGGGCGCGACCATATCCTCAACGATCTTTTGAAGGATTACCGCCATACCCTCATCGACCCGCTTTCCATGCCGGCGGAGGCGCCTCTCTTTCTCATGTACACGAGCGGCACCACCGGCAGGCCGAAGGGTTGCCAGCATTCGACCGGAGGCTACCTCGCTTACGTCGCCGGAACCTCGAAATACATCCAGGACATCCATCCCGAAGACGTCTATTGGTGCATGGCCGACATCGGCTGGATCACCGGCCACTCCTATATCGTCTACGGGCCTTTGTCGCTCGGCGCCTCAAGCGTCGTCTATGAGGGGGTGCCGACCTATCCCGACGCCGGACGCCCCTGGCGCATCGCCGAAGAGCTTGGCGTCAACATCTTCCATACGTCGCCGACGGCGATTCGGGCGCTGCGCCGCGCCGGCTCCGAGGAACCGAAAAAGTACAATTATCGCTTCAAGCACATGACGACGGTCGGCGAGCCGATCGAGCCCGAGGTCTGGCGCTGGTATTACGAGACCGTCGGCAAAGGCGAGGCCGTCATCGTCGACACCTGGTGGCAGACCGAAAACGGCGGCTTTCTCTGCAGCACCGTTCCGGCGCTCTCGCCGATGAAGCCCGGAAGCGCCGGTCCCGGCGTTCCCGGCATCCATCCCGTCATCTACGACGACGAGGGAAGGGAAATCCCGCGCGGTTCGGGAAAGGCGGGCAACATCTGCATCCGCAACCCGTGGCCCGGAAGTTTCCAGACCATCTGGCGCGATCCCGAGCGCTACGTGCGGCAGTATTACGAGCGCTACAACAAGAAGGACGGCAGCACCGACTGGCGCGACTGGCCCTATATGGCGGGCGACGGCGCGGTCCAGGCCGAAGACGGCTATTACCGCATCCTGGGGCGCATCGACGACGTGATCAACGTCGCGGGCCATCGCCTCGGGACGAAGGAGATCGAATCGGCCGCGCTCACCGTTCCCGAGGTTGCCGAAGCCGCGGTGGTTCCGGTCGCCGACGAGATCAAAGGCCGCGTGCCCGATCTCTACGTCGCCTTGAAGCCGGGCCTCCACGCGAACCGCGAGCTCGAAGAGCGCGTCTCCGATGCGGTCGTCACCGAGATCAGCCCGATCGCCCGTCCCCGCAAGGTGTGGATCGTCCCCGACATGCCGAAGACGCGCTCGGGCAAGATCATGCGCCGGGTATTGGCCGCGATCTCGAGCGGCCAGGATGCCGGCGACGTCTCGACCCTCGCCAACCCCGAAGTCGTCGAAGAGCTGCGGAAGATGGTGCGGATTTAAAGCGTGCTTTCTCGCGGGCCTCTTTGTCCCGGTCCGGCTTCCAGGGCGCGGCGGACGCCCTCGGGATCGTGCGCGATGACGGTGAGATAGGCGCGGACAGCTTGGTCGGGCTCGGAGCGCCCCTCTTCCCAATCGCGCAGCGTGCCGAGCGGAATGTGGTAACGCGCGGCAAATTCCTCCTGGGTCAGCCCAAGCGCGCGCCGCAGCGTCTTGGTGCGGGGTACCCGCTTGACCTTGGCAAGCTCTTCCGGCGTGAAAGGCCGCGCATCGGGGTCGCGCCATGCCGCCGCTTCGATTTCCTCGGGCGTCATCGCAGCAAGCGGCTCGACCGCCATCAGCTCCTCGGTGCCGTCCGGCTTGATGCGCACGAGCACGCCGTCACGGCGCATTCTGGCGATAGTAGTAGTCTTGCTCATGTTTCGTTGCTCTCCAAGCCGAGATGATCCGGATGCGATCGCCGCGCTCCGAAGGCGTGCGCTGGCCGGCCCTCAGCCCGGCAGCCCCGCGAGAGCCGAGAGAACCTTCCATTCGCGCTCGCGTATGGGACAGACCGAAAGCCGCGGCTGCTTCAAGACCGAGAGGTTCTTGAGCTCGGGGTTTTCCTTCATCGCCGCGAGGCTCACGGGCTTTGGCGCCCTATCAAGCGGCTTCACATCGACCATGCCGAGTTTGCCCTCGGGATCGGCGGGATCGGGATAGAAGGTTCGCACGATCTCGACGACGCCGACGATCTCCTTTCCCGCTCCCGAGTGGTAGAAGAAGGCACGGTCGCCCGCGCGCATCGCCTTCAAGTTCTGTTGCGCCTGCGCGTTCCTGACGCCCTCCCAATGGGTGCGGCTCTCGGCGAGGAGGGTTTGCCAGGAATAGGTCGAAGGTTCCGATTTGAGGAGCCAATAGGCCATGTTCCGCCTCCTTTTTCCTACGCCGGATCGAGCGGATAATCCGCCTGATCCTCGTAGATGGAGCCCGCTTTCGTTTGGAAGCTGGCGACGAGGCTGAACCGCGTCACGGGGAAGGGATCGGCGCGGAACTGCGCGTGTCTCACGAGAAAGTCGCGCAACCGGTCGAGAGAAGGGTGCCTGAAGCGCGCGAGCGTCACGTGAGGGGAAAATTTCCTCTCTTCCGGCGGCAAGCCGGCGCGGATCAGAGCCTGCTCGATCTTGTCGTGCAAGGCCGAAAGCTGCGGATCCTTTTCGATCCCCGCCCAGAGAAGCCGCGGCTTTTCCGGAGTGAAAACGCCGATCCCGGAAAGCTGGAGCCCAAAGGAGCGCGCCCGCACGCGCGAAAGCGCCGCGTCGATGTCGGCCGCCCTGTCCTCGCTCGCTTCGCCGATAAAGCGCAGCGTCAGGTGAAGATTGTCCGCAGCGACCCAGCGGGCGCCGGGGATGCCGGAGCACAGGAGCGAGAGCCGGAGTTTCAGCTCCGGAGGAAAGCCGACACCGACAAAAAGGCGCAACATCAGAGCCGGCAAACGCTCAAGCAACCGGTCACGAGACGCCCAACAAACTCCCCGTTCATTTCTTTTCCTTCAAGAGCCTGACGACATAGGGTGCGATGCGCCGAACGATCGTCGCAACGCCTTTCTTGTTCGGATGGATCCCGTCCGGCTGGTTGAGGGCGGGCTTCAGCGCCACCCCATCGAGAAAAAACGGATAAAGCGGAACATGAAAGGCGCGGGCGAGAGCGGGATAGATGCGGTCGAAACGCTCGGCATAGCGAGCGCCCCAATTCGAGGGAGCGAGCATTCCGGCAAGCAGGAGCTTCGACCCGCTCGCCTTGATCCTTCGGATCATTTTTTCGAGATTGGCGCGGACGACTGGAGGGGGAATGCCGCGCAACGCGTCGTTGGCGCCTTCTTCGAGGATCACGAGTTGAGGCTTTTCCGCAAGCGCCACCCGGAGCCGCCAGAGGCCGCTCGCCGTCGTGTCTCCCGAAACCCCGGCGTTCATCACCTGCGCCTTTATCCCCTCCTGCCGCAGCCGCGCTTCGAGTTGCGCCGGAAAGGCGTCTTTGCGCGGCAGTCCGTAACCCGCCGTCAGGCTGTCGCCGAACGCGAGGATGAAGGGCGCCGCCGCCGCGGCCGGACCACCGCTGCCCTGCGGAGCGAAGCCAGCTTTACGCGCTGATCCCTGTGCGCTCCAGGTGACCCCTTGGCCGGACTTGCTCCGGCCACCCACGTCTTTCTCGGACACCGTGGCTGTCGGAAACAAGTCATGGGTGGCCGGGCCGAGCCCGGCCACGGGGATTAAAACTTGCGCGGAGAGTGCTCGTATGCTCTCCGGCTTGTTTCGATCCTCCAAACGGGACGACGGTGCGCTGCGCCCGGATATGAAAAGAATAAAGAGGGCGAGAACGAGCAAAGCGGCGGCCGCGTTGCCTTCGAGCGCGCGGCCGCCATATCGTAACGGCTTTCGCCCGCGCTCGGAAAAAGGATGGACGCCTCGCTGCACCGCGCCGCCCCGCTCGCCTCCATGGAGGAGGTTTTTCTCACACTGGCGAGTGCGGCCGGACCCGTCAACATCCTGCGCGGGGTCTCGCTTACGATCGGCAAAGGCGAGAGCCTTGGCCTCGTCGGCCCTTCGGGTTCGGGAAAAACCTCCCTCCTCATGGTCCTCGCCGGGCTCGAACGCGCGACCTCCGGGCGCGTCATGATCGCCGGGCAAGAACTCGGCGCGCTCGGAGAGGATGCTCTCGCCCTTCTGCGGCGCGCCCATATCGGCATCGTCTTCCAGTCCTATCACCTGATCGCGACGATGACCGCACTTGAAAATGTGGCGATCCCGCTCGAGCTCGCGGGGGCGCGCGACGCCTTCGCCCGTGCCGCCGCGGGCCTTGCCGAGGTCGGCCTCAGCCATCGCCTGAAGCACTTCCCGGCGCAGCTTTCAGGCGGTGAGCAGCAGCGGGTGGCGATCGCCCGCGCTTTTGTCGCGGGCCCGAGCCTTCTCATCGCCGACGAGCCGACCGGCAATCTCGACGCCGAGAACGGAAGGCTCGTCGTCGATTGCCTCTTTGCGCAGCGGGCGCGCCTCGGCGCGAGCCTCTTTTTGATCACGCATGATCCGTCTCTGGCCGCGCGTTGCGGGCGGCAGATCCGCCTTGCCGACGGGCGCATCGCCGAAGAGGGCGCGGTCGCGTTGGCGGACCGGGCGCACAGGCCGTGAGAGAGCCCTCGCCCGTTTACGCCTTGACGCTCATCGGGCGCGAATTGCGCGCCGATTTGCGCCGCTTGGGGCTCTTTCTCGCCTGCCTCGCCCTCGGCGCCGGGGCGATTGCGGGGGTGGGCTCGCTCGCCGCCGCAACCCTTGCCGGCATCGGCGCCGATGCGCGCGCGCTTCTCGGCGGCGATGTCGAGGTTTCGCTCGCGAACCGCCCGCTCGACGCGGCGGCACGGAAATTCCTGGCGGCGAGCGGAAAAGTCTCCGCGGTCGTCACCCTGCAAGCGATGGCGCGAACCGCCAAAAGCGAGAGCCCGATCGCGCTCAAGGCGGTCGATCGCGCCTATCCGCTTTACGGCAGGATCGTTCTCGACCCGCCGCGAAGGCTCGCATCCCTTCTTTCGCGGCAAAAGGGGCGTTTCGGCGCCGTCGCCGGCGCCAGTCTTCTCGACCGGCTGCGGCGGAAGCTCGGCGGCGTCATCCGCATCGGCAACGAGCGTTTCGTGCTGCGGGCGGTGATCGCGCGCGAGCCCGACCCGTTGCCGGGCGGACTCGTCTTCGGGCCGCGCGTCATCGTCTCCCGCGCCGCGCTCGCGGCAAGCGGGCTCCTCGTCCCCGGAACTCTTGCCACCTACCGCTATCGCGTGCGCCTTCCTGCGGGAACGAGCGCCGCGGCTTGGGTGAAGCGGGCGCGCGCCGCTTTCCCGAAAGGCGGTTGGCGCATCCGCACTTCCGCCGAGGCGGCCCCGCAGCTGCGGCGGCTCCTCCGACGCGTCGCGCTCTTCTTGCGCCTCATCGCGTTCCTGACGCTTCTCGTCGGCGGGATCGGCATCGCGAATGCAGTCGAAAGCCATCTCGCGGGGAAAAGAGAGACGATCGCGACCTTGAAATGCCTCGGCGCCGCGAGCAGTCTCATCTTTTGCGTGTACCTCGGAGAGGTGCTCGCGCTCGCTCTTCTCGGCATCGCCCTCGGCCTTCTCTTCGGGGCGTTGCTTCCTTTCGCCCTGCGGCCCTTTCTTTCGGCAATCCTGCCGGCGGCGATCGCGCCCGGGCTTTACCCGGCGCCGCTCGTCTCCGCTTTCGCGGCCGGTCTCTTTGCCGTCCTCGCCTTTTCGATCTTTCCGCTCGCCCGCGTTCGCACCGTTCCCCCTTCCGCCCTCTTCCGCGCCGAGGCGGAGGCGCCGCGAGCGCTGCCGCCGCTCCCCGCCATTGCCGCAAGTGCGCTCGCCGCGACCGCGCTTTTCGCGCTGGCAGTCTTGGGAGGCGGCCCTTCGGCGGGATCAGGGCGCCTCGCCGCCCTTTATTTTGCCGCCGCCGCGTTCGCCGCGCTCCTCGTCTTCGCCGCCTTCGGGCGATGCCTCGCCGCAGCCGCCCGGCGCTCGCGTCTCCCGCGCCTTCCCGCGCTTCGCCTCGCGCTCCAAAATCTCGCCCGGCCGAACGCGCCGGCGCCGCGCATCCTCCTTTCTCTCGGCCTTTCGCTGTCGTTTCTGATCGCCGTCGCCCTCATCGAAAACAACCTTTTCCGAGAGATCGTCTCGGGTTTGCCCGCACGCGCGCCGTCATACTTTTTTATCGATATCGCGCCCGCCGAGCGCGCGAGCTTTGCCGCGATCGTCAAAAGCATTCCGGGCGCGCGCGTCGAGATGGTGCCGATGCTGCGCGGCCGCATCACGAAGATCGATGGCGTCCGCGTGGAAAAGGCTCGGATCGCCCCGAATGCGCGCTGGGCCGTCGACAGCGACCGCGGGCTCACCTATGCCTCGCAGCTCCCCAAAGGCTCCGCGATCGCCGCCGGCACATGGTGGCCGGCGAAGTATCGCGGGCCGCCTCTCGTGTCGATGAGCGAGGATGTCGCGCGCGGCATGGGGCTCCGGGTCGGCGACACGATCTCGGTCGATCTTTTGGGGCGCGAGATCACCGCCCGCATCGCGAATTTGCGGCGCATCGACTGGTCGCACCTCGGCATCAATTTCGTCCTCGTTTTCTCGCCGGGAGCGCTCGAAGGGGCGCCGCAGACCGATCTCGCCGCGGTCACTTTGCCGCGGCGAGACGAGGCTCTTCTCCTCTCTCGGGTGACCCGTCGCTTTCCGGATGTTTCGGCGATCCCGGTTCGCGAGGCGTTGAAGGCGGTCGCCGGCATCCTGCGAACAATCGGCAGGGCGGTGCGGGTGGCGGCGCTTTCGACGCTTCTCGCCGGCACTCTCGTGCTCGCGGCCGTCGTCGCGTCGAGCCAGCGAATGCGCACGCGCGACGCCGTCCTGCTCAAGGTTCTGGGCGCGACAAGGGCCGACATCGCCCGCATATTCCTGATCGAGCACGCGATCATCGGCGTGCTTGCCGCCCTCCTCGCAGCCGGCGCCGGCTCTCTCGCGGCGCGGCTTATCGTCACGAGGCTGTTGGGGGGCGTCTGGGTGTTCTTTCCGGGAGCGGTTTTGGGATCGGCCCTTTTCGCGACGGTGGCGAGCCTTCTTTTCGGATTCGCCGCAACCTTGCGCGCGCTCGGGAAAAAACCGGCCGCCGTTTTGCGCGGAGAATAAGAGCGCGCCTTCGGCCTTGTTGAAAAGATTCCGATTTGTGCCAATATCGCAGCAGCGAGGGTAGTTGACCCTCTGTGTGCTTCTCGTTGGAGGGCTCCATGGCTTTGGGCTCGCAGCCCCGCTGGATGGCGCGAACGGCGGAAGCCGAGGTCGGCATCGATGTCGGTCTTCGGCAGTATATGCTGCGCATTTACAACTACATGGCGTCGGGGCTGGCCCTTACCGGCATCGTCGCCTATGTCGCCGCCTCTTCGAGCTTCTACCAGCGGATCGCCCAGTCGGGAGCGATATGGCTGGTGATCCTGGCCCCGCTCGCGCTCGTGATGGTCCTGAGCTTCGGCGTTCAGAAGATGCGGGCATCGACCGCGCAGGCGCTCTTCTGGGTCTATTCGGCGCTGATGGGCCTGTCGCTCGGGCTCATTTTCCTGATCTACACGGAGACCAGCATCGCGCGGGTCTTTTTCATCACGGGCGGCACCTTCGCCGCGATGAGCCTCTACGGATACACGACCCGGCGCGATCTCTCGCAGTGGGGGTCGTTCCTCTTTATGGGGCTCATCGGCATCATCATCGCCAGCCTCGTCAACATGTTCCTCGCCTCCTCGGCGATGCAATTCGCGATCTCCGTGATCGGCGTCATCGTCTTCACCGGGCTCACGGCCTGGGACACGCAGCAGATCAAGGAGATGTATTACGCGGCGGACGGCGAGGAGGTCGCCGCCAAGAAGGCGGTGATGGGGGCGCTGCGGCTGTATCTCGACTTCATCAACCTCTTCATGATGTTGATGCAGCTTTTGGGCACCCGCCGCGATTAAAGGCCGGTCCGCCCGAGGCAAGGGAAACCGCCGGCTGCGCCCGGCGGTTTCCGTTTTTTAGGACGGCGTTTCTCGCTTCAATGCGCCTGCGTCCAGTTGGCGCCGCAGCCGGTCTCGACGACGAGAGGCACCGAGAGGCGGCAGCGCGGCAACGCGGCTTTTTCCATCACGCCTTTGACGAGAGTCGCGGCCGCGTCGACATCGCGGTCCGCAACCTCGAAAAGCAGCTCGTCGTGCACCTGAAGGAGCATCTTCGCCTCGAGTCTCGCGGCCGCGAGAGCCGGCGGGATGCGGATCATCGCGCGCTTGATGATATCGGCCGCCGAGCCTTGAAGCGGCGCGTTGATCGCCTGTCTTTCGGCGGCGGCGCGTCGCGTCGCATTGCGATCGTTGATGCCGGGGATAAAGCACTTGCGGCCGAAGAGCGTCTCGACATAGCCGCGCGCGCGGCACTCCGCCTTCGTCCTCTCCATATAATTGCGGATCTCCGGAAAGCGCTCGAAATAGGCGCGGATATAGTCTGCCGCCTCGGCTTGGCCGACGCCGATCTGCTGGCCGAGGCCAAAGGCGCCGAGCCCATAAAGAATGCCGAAATTGATCGCTTTCGCCCGCCGGCGCGTCAGCGCGTCCATTTGCGATAAGGGCACGCCGAAGACCTGGCTCGCGGTCAACGCGTGGATATCGACGCCGTCCTCAAAGGCTTTTTTGAGCGCGGGCACATCGGCAACATGCGCGACGAGCCTGAGCTCGATCTGGCTGTAATCGGCGGAAAGCAGTTGATGGCCTGCCTCGGCGACAAAGGCGCGGCGGATGCGCCGGCCGTCCTCGGTGCGGATCGGGATATTCTGAAGGTTGGGCTCGGCCGAAGAGAAGCGTCCCGTGGTCGTCGCGGCGAGCGAATAGGAGGTGTGGACGCGGCCGTCTTTCTCGTCGATCTCGGCCGCGAGAGCGTCCGCATAGGTCGATTTGAGCTTCGAGAGCTGCCGCCAATCGAGAACAAGCGCGGGCGCCGGATGGAGTGGCGCGAGCGCTTCGAGGACCCCGGCGTCGGTGCCGTAGGCGCCGGTTTTTCCTTTCTTGCCTCCCGGAAGCTGGAGCTTTTCGAAAAGCACCTCGCCCAGTTGCTTCGGCGAGCCGATATTAAAGGAGGCGCCGACGACGCGGGTGATCTCCTTTTCGAGGTCGGCGATGCGCCGGGCGAAATCGCGCGAGAGCTCGGAAAGCGCGCTGCGATCGACCTTGATCCCCTTGACCTCCATCGCCGCGACGACGGGGGAAAGCGGGCGCTCGATCGTCTCGTAAAAGGCGACCCTATGCTCCCGGACGAGGCGCGCTTTGAGGCGCGCGTAGAGGCGCAGCGTCGCATCGGCGCGCAGGGCGCAATAATCGCGCGCGCGCTCGAGCCCCAACTCGGCAAAAGGAAGAGCGCTCCTGCCGCTGCCGACGATCTCTTTGAGCGGGGGGAGCCTTTCGTCGAAAGCGTGGTGGACGACGCTTTCGAGAGAGTGTTCGAACTGGCCGCCGTCGAGAACGTAGGACATCAGCATGGTGCAGTCGAAAGGCTTGAGCCGCAGCCCCAGACCCGCAAGAAGCCTCTCCGCGCCTTTGACGTCGTGAGCGATCTTCAAGACCCCGGGATCTTCGAAAAGAGGGCGCAGCAGAGGGATTGCAGCCTCGAGGCCGATGCCTCTCGCCTCGCCCGAAAGAAGGCCCGCCTCGGCTCGTCGGAACGGCACATACGCCGCCTCTCCCGGTTTGAGCGAGAGCGCGATCCCCGGAAGCGCGCTCCCGGGAATTGCGCTTCCCGGGGGGCCGCTCGGCGCAAGCGCCACCGCAATGGCGCCCACCCGCTTCGCCTCGCCGAGCCACGACGAAAGCTCCTCCTCACGCGTCACGAGTGCGTACCGGCAGGGCGCCGAAAACGGGAGGATTTGCGGCATCGCGGGCTCCGGCCGCTCCCCCTCGCGCATCGCCGGCCCCGCCGCAAGCCGTTGCGCGATCCGCCCTTTGAGGGCGCGCAATTCCATCTCGTCGAGAAACGGGAAGAGCTTATCGGGATCGTAAGGCTTCGCGACGAGCGCCGGGAGCGGCCAGGGAAGCGGCACA
>JAKAOO010000112.1 GCA_021812165.1 Pseudomonadota bacterium
ATCTTGTTACTGGGACCTGCCGGCACCCCCTCCGCGTTCATCCGATCTATCCAGTAGGCCGAGCTCTGCGTACGGGTAATCGCCTCGATCTCCGCATTCAGTGCATCGCGATTGACTGAACGGTCCGCGCGGGTGCCGAAGCGCGGATCGCTCACCAGGTGCGGCGCTTTCAGAGCCCTACAGCAGCGTTGGTAAATTTCTCCACTCGGCCCCGCGATGTTGATGTGGCCGTCGAGCGTTGCGAACACCCCTGTGGGTATCGCAGTCGGATGATTGGTGCCCGCCTGTTCCGGGACTTCGCGTCCGATCGTCCAGCGCGCCGACTGAAAGTCCAGCATGGAGATCTGAGCGGAGAGCAGGTTCGATTGCACCCACTGGCCTTCACCGGACTCTTCCCGCTCGAGCAAGGCGATGAGGATACCGAGCGCCGCGAAGATGCCGGAAGTGAGGTCCGCCAACGGAATTCCGACGCGCATCGGCCCTTGACCCGCAGCGCCGGTGATCGACATCAAGCCACCCATGCCTTGGGCAACCTGATCAAAGCCCGGCCGATCCCGATATGGGCCGGTTTGGCCAAAGCCCGAGATGCTGGCGTAGACGAGCCGCGGGTTGATTTTGCGAAGCGTCTCGTAATCTATCCCCAATCGGAACTTCACCCCCGGGCGGTAGTTCTCCACCAGCACGTCCGCGCCTTCGACCAGGCGCTTCAGGATTGCCAGCCCTTGAGGCGCCTTCAGATTAAGCGTCAGACTCCGCTTGTTGCGGTGCAGATGCTGAAAATCGGGGCTGTGCCGATCCAGTCCAAGACCGTCACCTTCGGGCGACTCGATCTTGATGACATCCGCCCCCCAGTCGGATAGGTAGCGCACGCAGGTGGGTCCGGCGCGCACCCGTGACACATCAAGGACTTTGAAGCGGGCAAGCGGCCCTCCAAAGAATGCAGTCTCGTTCATATAGCCCCCATCTCGTTAGGTGAGTGGCGCCCGCTGCCACGGTCGGCAACGGCAGCGCCGCTCCGTGCTCGCGGCCGATGCATGGCTCAGAGGAACCCGATCGAAATCCACGGTATGGCGATTATCAGTAACAGCGCGACCATCAGGGCCGCTATGTAGGGCAGAGTGGCTCGCACGACGAGGTCAGGATCCACTCCTCCGAACGCGCACGATTGGTAGAAGCCGACGCCGATCGGCGGGGCGAAAAGGCCAATGCTCATCGCCAGAACCACGGCGATTGCAAAATGGATTTCGTTGATTCCCGCTGCTCTGGCGATCGGGAAGAGGAGCGTGCCGAACAGCACGATGACGGGAATCCCTTCCAACGCGGACCCAAGGACGATGAACAACAGCATCGAAAGCGCCCAGAACGTCACCTGACCGCCGGGTGCATGTTCGAGAACCCGCGTCAGCGTGCCGGCGAAACCAGACTGGGTCAGTGCCCAACTCATCCCGTTTGCCATGGCGACGATCAGCAGGATGGATCCCGTCAGATTGGCTGTCTTGCGTAAAATCGGGTAGGCGTTGCGCCAGTCGAAATCACGATAGAGCGCAATGCCGACAAAAAGCGTGTAGATAACTCCAACAGTGCTCACCTCGGTCGCGGTGGCCACGCCGGTGACCACCAAAAAGCGTATCAGAAACGGCAAGATGAATGCAGGCAATGCTACGATCAGCAAGCGTGTGCGCCGCCTCCAGTTCACCCTTTGAGCCAGTTCCACTCTTTCGCGGCGCGAACGGCGCAATGACACGACGACCAGGAATGCGGAAGCCAATGTTGCAGGCAGCATGCCGGCAGTGAACAACGCGGCTATGGAGAGATTGCACACAGCACCGATGATGATCAGCAATAGGCTCGGAGGAATCAGTTCCATCGCAGCGCCGGAGGTTGCCAACAGCGCGCTCATCTCGCCGCGGCTATAGCCGCGACGCGCCATCTCGGGAAACAGCACCGGAGCGACGGCGGCCATGTCGGCAAGCTTGGAGCCTGAAATGCCGGAAACCAGAAACATCGCTCCCACTTCCGAGAGGTAAAGCCCGCCCCGCCGGTGTCCAACGAAGGCCGAAATCGCATCGACGATCCGTCGCGCCATCCCGGTTCCCTCCATCACCAGACCCAGCAGCACGAACATCGGGGCCGCGAGCAGCACCATATTGCCCGTGGCTTGCTCCATCATTCCGGCCATAACACTGAGAGGCACATAGGTCGATAGCGATAGATAGCTCAACGTAGCCATCCCGAAGGTGAACGAAATGGGCACGCCAATCGCTACCTCGACCCCGACGAACCCGACGAAAAACAGCAGTAAATTGAGATTCCCGAGAGCTGCGAAAACATCACGCCCCGCATACGCCAAAACCGCAAGCATGATGGTCACGACGAGCACAGACACTACCGTCTTCGGCCGGCCATCGATCAACCGCAGCACCGCCATCGCCAACATCATGGCTAGGCCGACCACAACGGCAAGGAGCATGAAAGAGCGCGGTATCCCAAGCGCCGGCAGGAAGTCGATCATCTCCTGCCCAATGTAAGTTGCGGCGAAAAACTTCGCGAGGGTAACGCGCTGAGGGATAAGCGGCGGCCAGAGCAACGCGGCGAGTAATTGGAAGCAGAAAACGGCGACGACAACAGTGCTGATCGTTTCCAAAGCCGATCTGACATGCGGTGGTACGCGGCGGAGCAGCGCAGTGAGCCGCAGATGCTGGTCACGTCGATAGGCGCCTACCGCCCCCATCATCGTAAGCCATATGAACAGGCTTGTCGCAAGCTCGTCCCCCCAAACCAGGGGATTGTGCAGAATATAACGAGCGAATACATTGGCGCCGAGAATCCACAACTCAGCAAAAACGACTACGGCCCCAACCAGCTCAGCCGCATTACCGATCGCACGTTCAAGGATCCGGGTCCAAGTGCGATGCAGCAACTGCTGCGGCAATGCCGGGGCTTCGAGCTCAATCGCTATTGCTGCCGCAGGCGGCGTCACTGTTGCCATGTCTAAACTCCCGGGCCGTGACGGCGCAACGCGGGTGAGCGCGACGAACATATCATCCGACATTCCGGCGATTCCGGAATGATTGTGTCCCGGGTGATTGTCGGTTAGGATCGCGGTTCTGGGTATCGTTGTCAACGGCAAGCGCGCGCAGCCGCGATTTCTGGCGCAAGATCGGATAGACTTCCGCGTTGCAGGCGAGGGAAGCCGGACGATGCTCACGACTCTGGAAAAAAGCCCGGAGGGAGCGGCCGAAAGACCGCCCTCCGAAAAGCTCGCGATCCTGAAGGCGATCGAGAAAAAAGTCCTGTGGCTTTCGACCTTCATGATCCACAACGCGAACCATCTGCGGGCGAACCGCGATGGCCTCAAGGTCGGCGGGCACCAGGCGTCGAGCGCCTCGGTCGTGACCCTGATGACGGCGCTTTATTTCGATGTGTTGCGGGCGCAAGACCGCATCGCCGTCAAGCCTCACGCCTCGCCCGTCCTTCATGCGATCGCCTATCTCCTGCGGCAGGAAGAGCGCCGGAAGCTCGAGCGCTTCCGCGCCTTCGGAGGCGCGCAATCCTACCCGTCGCGGACCAAAGACGGAGAAATCGTGGATTTTTCGACGGGCTCGGTCGGGCTCGGCGTCGGCATGACGCTCTTCGCCTCGCTCGTGCAGGATTACGTGCGTCTCAAAGGGTTGCAGGGGGAAGGCGCCGCGGCGGGGCGGATGATCGCGCTTGCGGGCGACGCCGAGCTCGACGAAGGGAACATCTACGAGGCGCTCCTCGAAGGCTGGAAGCACGACGTGCGGAACCTCTGGTGGGTCGTCGATTACAACCGCCAGAGCCTCGATGCCGTCGTTGCCGATCGCCTTTTCGGCCGCATCGATGCCCTTTTCGAGATGATGGGTTGGCGCGTCGTGACGCTCAAATACGGGCGGCTCCTGGAGCACGCCTTCGCCCGGCCCGATGGCCACCATCTCAAGGAATGGATCGACGCCTGCCCGAACTCGCTCTATTCGGCGCTCGTTTATAAAGGGGGCGCCGGGTGGCGCGACCATCTCGCGCGCGATCTCAACCGCCATCCCGGGATCCGGGCGATCCTCGACGAGCACGACGACCCCGCGCTCGCGCGGCTCATGACCAATCTCGCGGGCCATGACCTCGAAACGGTGCTTGCCGCCTTCGAAGCCGCCCTCGACGATCGACCGACCTGCTTTATTGCGTACACGATCAAGGGCTACGGCCTGCCGCTCGCCGGCCACAAGGACAATCACGCGGGGCTGATGAGCCCCGAGCAGATGGCGGCGTTCCAGAACGACATGGGCGTGCCGGCCGGCGCCGAGTGGGAGCCTTTTGCCGGCCTCGACTGCGACCCGCAGGAGCTTTCGCGATTTCTCGAAAGCCGCGCGCTTGCCCGGCCTCTTCCCCGCCGCTCCGAGGCGGCGCCGGTCGAGGTTCCCGCGACGCTTTCCGTACCGCGCGGCGAGCGCCTTTCGACCCAGGAGGCCTTTGGCCGCATCCTCGGCGAGATCGCGCGAAGCGAGAGCGCGTTTGCCGAGCGGGTCGTCACCGCCTCGCCCGACGTGACGGTCTCGACCAATCTCGGCGCTTGGGTCAATCGCCGCCGCATTTTCGATCGCAGCGAGCATGCGGACACCTTTCGCGAGGAAAAGGTGGCCTCGATGCAGCGTTGGGCGACCTCGCCCAAAGGCCAGCATGTCGAACTTGGAATCGCCGAGAACAACCTCTTCCTTCTCTTGGCCGCGCTCGGTCTGTCGGCGCCGCTTCTGGGCGTGCGGCTCCTCCCGATCGGCACGCTTTACGACCCCTTTATCAAGCGCGGCTATGACGGCCTCAATTACGCGCTTTATCAGGACGCCCGGTTTATCCTGGTTGCGACGCCTTCGGGGATCACGCTCGCTGCCGAGGGCGGCGCGCACCAATCCGTGGCGGAACCGGTCTTGGGCCTCGCGCAACCCGGCCTCTCAGCCTTCGAGCCGGCCTATGCCGATGAGCTGACGGTTCTGTTGCGCTGGGCTTTCGAGGAGTTGCAGAGAGAGGAGGGGAGTTCCGTTTATTTGCGCCTCTCGACGCGTCCGATCGGCCAGCCCGAGCGCGAGGTCGGCGCCGAGCTGGCGCAAGCGATCGTCGCCGGAGGCTATTGGCTCATCGAGCCGGGGCCCGAGGCGGATCTCGCGATTGCCTATTGCGGCGCAGTCGCGCCGGAAGCTTTGGCCGCCCACGAAATGATCGCGGAAGAGGCGGGCGCCGGAGTTCTCGCGATCACTTCGCCCGGCGCGCTTTATCGCGATTGGCGCCGGGCGCGCGAAGAGGGTCGGCCGAGCGTTATCGAGAGGCTCCTCGCCCGGCTGTCTCCCGGCGCCGCGCTCGTCACCGTCGGCGACGGCCATCCGGCGGCGCTCTCCTGGCTCGGCGCCGTCTGCGGAAACCCGATCGAGGCGCTCGGCGTCGCGGATTTCGGACAATCGGGTGACATCCCCGATCTTTATCGCGCTTACGGGATCGACGCCGAAGCGATCCTCGCCGCCGCCGCACGGGCGCTGCTGCGGCGGATTGCAAAGAAGCGCTGAAGGCGCGCAGCCGCACCACGGAGAGGCCAAGCCGTATCAAATCGCGCAATTTATCGACATGGTCGAGGAATACGGGCTCACGATGGAGCCACGGCGATGACAGCGAAGTACCATATCAACCTGTTCTGGTCGGAGCCGGACGGCGCCTGGGTCGCCGATGTGCCCGACCTCAAATCCTGCTCGGCGTTCGGCGACAACCCGGCCGCAGCCCTTGCCGAAGTCGAGAAGGCGATGGAGGCATGGCTCACCGTCGCCCGGGAAGACGGGCTGCCGATCCCGGAGGCGCGCTATCGCGCGGAGAAGCCCGTGTCTGCGGCGTGATCCCTGTTGCATCAGCCTGTCAGATCTCCGGCTGTGCCCGGACGCCGCCGCGAGGGCGCTGCTGCGCCGGATTGCAAAGAAGCGCTGAAGGCGCGCAGCCGGCGCCGCGGAGAGGCGAAACCGTATCAAATCGCGCAGCTTATCGCGACCGGGCAGGCGGCGCTCGCATCGCGGGGATCATCCCTCGTCGCGGTTGTTCTCTAGGGTGTGGGGATCGAGATTTCTCGGGGATCGGAAAAATTGTCTGGAGAAGAAAAGAAGGGAGGCGCGCGCAGGCACCACGCCGAGAGCGGGTCGTTCGGGGCGCGGCGCCTTTCCGCTTCGCAAGGCGGCGGGCGCGGCGAGAGCCTCTCGCATCCTCATGCCGCCTTTGACCCGTTCGCGCGGATCACCATCGAGGAGGTCTATCCCGAACTCGATGGGGGCCGTTATCCCGTCAAGCGCATTGTGGGCGACCCATTCGAAGTGTGGGCCGATATTTTCCGCGACGGCCACGACCGGATCCGCGCGGTCGTAAAATACCGGCATGAAGAAGGGCCGTGGCAGGAATCGCCCTTTACCCATTTCGACAATGACCGTTGGGTCGCGCGCTTCTCTTTGGATCGCATCGGCCTCTGGCGCTACACGATCGAAGCCTGGACCGACCGCCACGAAAGCTGGTGCGAGGAACTGGAGAAAAAGCGGGCGGCCGGGCAGGATGTGGCGCCCGAGCTTCTGGAAGGGCGCGCGCTTGTCGCGGCGGCGGAGAGGAATGCGACGGCGGCGGATTTGCCGCGCATCGAGGAAGTCTTGCGCGCTTTCGACGAGGGCGACGGCGAGGAGGGCGCGCGGCTTCTGGCGTCGCCCGAGCTGCGCGAGTTGATGGAACGCGCCTTCCCGCGCGAGGATCCGGTGCGTTACGAGAAAGAGCTCGAGATCGTCGTCGATCGGGAAAAAGCCCGCTTTGCCGCGTGGTACGAGATGTTCCCGCGCAGCCAGGGGAACGTGCCGGGGCAGAGCGCGAGTTTCGAGGATTGCATCGCGCGCCTCCCGGAAATCGCGGAGCTCGGTTTCGATGTCGTCTATCTCGTGCCGATCCACCCGATCGGGCGCGTCAACCGCAAGGGTCGGAACAACAGCCCGCACGGCGTCGAGGGCGATCCCGGAAGCCCCTACGCGATCGGCTCCGTCGAGGGCGGTCACCGCGCGGTTCATCGCGAGCTTGGCGCGCTTTCCGACTTCCGGCGCTTCGTTGCCGCAGCCTCCCGACTCGGGATCGAGGTCGCGCTCGATTTTGCCGTCCAATGCGCGCCCGACCATCCCTGGATCCGCGCGCACCCGGAATGGTTTCGGTTTCGCGCGGACGGGACCGTCCAATATGCCGAAAACCCGCCAAAGAAATACGAGGACATCGTCAACGTCGAATTTTACAACAGCGATTGGGAGGGCCTCTGGCGCGAACTGCGCGGCGTGGTTCTCTACTGGGTCGAGCACGGCATCCGCATCTTCCGGGTGGACAACCCGCACACCAAGCCTTTGCCGTTCTGGGAATGGCTGATCCGCGAGGTGAAGGCGGTGGCGCCCGAGACGCTCTTTCTCGCGGAAGCCTTTACCCGCCCGAAAAAAATGCGGGCTCTTGCGAAAGCGGGTTTCAGCCTCTCCTACACCTATTTTACCTGGAGAACGACCAAGGAAGAGCTGACGGAATACCTGACGGAACTCACTCAGAGCTGGATGAGGGAATATTTCCGTCCGAACTTTTTTACCAATACGCCCGATATTCTTTCGCCGTTTCTGCAACAGGGCGGACGGCCCGCCTTCCGCATCCGCCTCGTCCTTGCCGCCACACTTTCGCCCGTTTATGGGATCTATAACGGTTTCGAGCTTTGTGAAAACGCCGCGCTGCCCGACAGCGAAGAATACGAGAATTCGGAAAAATATGAGTACAAGGTCTGGGATTGGAATCGCGAGGGCAACATCAAGGAGGATATCCGGGTCGTCAATCGCTTTCGCCGGGATAATCCCGCCTTGCAGCAGTTCCTTGAGCTTCGCTTTCTCCCTTGCGACAATCGAAACATCCTCGCTTATGTGAAACGTTCTCTTGACCGGTCGAATACGGTGATCGTGGTCGTCTCGCTCGATCCTCATCATGCGCAGGAGGGTGAAGTCGCCTTGCCTCTTGCCGAATTGGGCCTGCGCGAGGATGAGGAGTTTCTGCTTGAAGAGGCGTTTGCCGGGCGCCTTTACACCCTGCGCGGCGCCCGCCGGCGCTTTCTCCTCGACCCGGAAGAGAACCCGGCGCTCTTGTTCCGGGTCGTGGTGGCTTGATGAAATCGGAGATTTCTCACTTTCGTCGGCGCCAAGCTCGCCGCAGCGCTGCGAGGTCGGCCGAGAGCGCGGTCCCGTTTGAGCACTGCCTCCAGCCCCCTGGCCGGTGGGCCTTTAGCCCGCAGGCGCGAAGCGGCCCGCGGGTCGGGCCGGCCATCTACGACTGCTTTCGGTTCGGCGGAGCGTTCGGCAAAGACGTGGGCGGCCGGATCAAGTCCGGCCGCGGGGACTGGGATGGCGACGGCGATGCTGGTAGGAACCCTAACAGGATGCGGAAAAACCCCCTGTCATTCCGGGACAGCCCGTCAGGGCTGGGCCAGGAAACCATTAACACAGGCCAAGCCATTGATTTCGCGAGGTTGTGTTCATGGATTCCGGGCTCGCGTCCGCGGGCGACGTGCCGGGCACGGCCGTCGGAGGTTCGCCGCGAAGGCCGCGCAAGGCTGATAGCCCGCGGATCGACCGCGCCCCGGAATGACGACATCCCAGCATTTTTCCGCAGCCTGCTAAGAGCGGCCTTCGAGTCAAATGAGCCCTCCTGAGGATCTCGCCGTCGCGTTGCCGGAAGCGGGGCTGCTGCCGCGCCCGCAAAAAGCGGACCCGCTCTGGTACAAGGACGCGATCATCTATCAGCTTCACGTCAAGGCGTTCTTCGACTCCGACAATGACGGGGTCGGCGATTTCCAGGGCCTGCGGCAGAAGCTCGATTATCTGCAGGATCTCGGCGTCACCGCGCTTTGGCTTCTGCCGTTTTATCCCTCGCCGCAGCGCGACGACGGCTACGACATCGCCGATTACAGGAACGTCAGTCCGGCTTTTGGGCGTCTCCACGATTTCAAGGCGTTTGTTCGCGACGCCCATCAGCGAGGTCTCAAGGTCATTACGGAACTCGTCATCAACCATACTTCCGACCAGCATCCCTGGTTTCAGCGCGCGCGAGCCGCCAAGCCCGGTTCCTCCCACCGCAATTTTTATCTATGGAGCGACACCGACCAGAAATTCCTCGGCACCCGCGTCATCTTTCTCGACACCGAAAAATCGAACTGGGTGTGGGATCCGGTGGCGCAGGCCTATTACTGGCACCGCTTTTATTCCCACCAGCCGGATCTCAATTACGACAACCCGCGCGTCTTTCGGGCGATTGTCGAGGTCATGCGCTTCTGGCTCGATCTCGGCGTCGATGGGATGCGTCTCGACGCGGTGCCCTATCTCATCGAGCGCGAGGGGACGAGCAACGAAAACCTCCCCGAAACGCACCAGATTTTGAAAAAATTGCGCAAAGAGCTCGACGAGCACTACGAAGGCCGCATGCTTCTCGCCGAGGCCAATCAGTGGCCCGAGGATGTCCTTGAATATTTCGGTGCGGGCGATGAATGCCACATGGCGTTTCATTTCCCGCTGATGCCGCGGATTTACATGGCGGTCGCGACCGAGGACCGCCATCCGATCACCGACATCATGCGGCAGACGCCGGATATTCCCGACAACTGCCAGTGGGCGGTGTTTCTGCGCAACCATGACGAGCTGACGCTCGAAATGGTGAGCGACCGCGAGCGCGATTATCTATGGAAATATTACGCGACCGATCCGCGCGCGCGCCTCAACCTCGGCATCCGCCGCCGCCTTGCGCCATTGATGGAAAACGACCGGCGCAAGATCGAGCTGTTGAACGCGCTTCTGATCTCGATGCCGGGAACGCCGATTTTTTATTACGGCGACGAGATCGGGATGGGCGACAACGTGTTTCTCGGCGATCGCGACGGGGTGCGCACGCCGATGCAGTGGTCGTTCGACCGCAACGGCGGGTTTTCCCGCGCCGATCCCGCGCGGCTCTACCTGCCGGCGATCATGGACCCGATCTATGGGTTCGGCGCGGTCAATGTCGAGGCGCAGAGCCGCTCCCCGTCCTCGCTTCTCAACTGGACAAAGCGCCTCATCGCGGCACGCCGTTCGCGCCGCGCCTTCGGACGCGGCGGCCTCGCTTTTCTCTATCCCGCGAACCGCAAGGTGATCGCGTATCTGCGCCTCTTCGAAGAGGAGGTGATCCTCTGCGTCGCCAATCTCTCGCGCACCTCCGAAGCGGTCGAACTCGACCTTTCCGAGTGGCGCGGCCGCCAGCCCGTCGAGCTGATGGGCCGCAGCGCCTTCCCGCCGATCGGCGACGCGTCCTACCAGATCACTCTGCGCGGATACACCTTTTTCTGGTTCGATCTCGTCCCGGTCCGGGAGCCACTCCGCTTTGCCGCGCCGCCGCCCGAAATCCGCACCCTCGTCATGCCGCACGGCTGGACCGACCTTTTCGCTCGCCACACTCTCTCGCAGCTCGAAACCGAGGTCCTGCCGGGCTTTCTTCCGAGCCAGCGTTGGTTCGGCGCAAAGAATGAGCGCGTGCGCTCGGCGGCGCCTCTGGCGCAGGGCGAAATCGCCCCCAAAAGCGGCGAGGAAGAAGGGAATGCGGGCGACAGCTTTCTTTTGGGGGCGGTCGAGGCGCGGCTCACGAGCGGAGCGCGTCAGACCTATTTCCTGCCTCTCGCGGCGGTGTGGTCGCCCGCCGAAACGGAGTTGAGACAGAACCTCGCTCCGGTAACGGTCGCGGGGCTGCGCCGGCTCTCGCGCGAAGGCGCGCTCGTCGATGCGTTCTCGCAGGAGGGCTTTCTCCTGGCGCTGATGGAGGCGATCGAGCGCGAGGCGCGGATCCCGCTCGAAGGGGGCGAACTCTGTTGCCGCAAGACCCCGCTTTACGAGAGGGTCGCGCGCCCCGAGCGCTTGATCCTCCGACGCCTCGGCGCCGAGCAGTCGAACAGCTCGGTCATTTTCGACGAATATGCGCTCTTGAAACTCTATCGCCGCCTCGAACCCGGCCCGCATCCCGAGATCGAGATGGCGCGCTTTCTCGGGGAAAAGGCCGGCTTCACCAATACGCCCCCGGTTCTGGCGACCCTCGAACTGACGCTCGGCGGGGAAGGAGGGCGCGAAGAGCATGCGCTCGGCGTCCTCTTCGCCCTGGTGCGCAACCAGGGCGACGGCTGGACCCAGGCTCTCAATTACGTGACCCGCTATCTCGACGACGCGCTCGTTTCCCACGCCGGCAAACCGTCGGAGCTCGTCGATCCCGACCACTTCTTTCTTTCGCTCGCGCGCCAGCTGGGGATCCGCACGGCCGAAATGCATCGCGCGCTCGGCGAAAAAGGGTCGGCAGACCCGGCTTTCGCTCCCGAACCCTTGACGCCGGAGGATATCGCCTCGTGGCGGCAGGAGCTCAAAGCGAACGCCGCGGAGATGCTGGCGGCGCTCGAACGCGCGCAGCCGCATCTGCGAGAAAGGGCGAAAGGGCTTGCGACGGCGCTCATCGCCTCGCGCGAAAAGCTCGGCGAGCGGATTGCAACACTTCTGAAGGCGCCGATCGAGGCGGTAAAGACGCGCTATCACGGCGATTTTCATTTGGGCCAGGTTCTCGCGGTCCAGAACGACTTTGCCATCATCGATTTCGAAGGCGAACCGGCGCGCCCTCTCGCGTCCCGGCGCCGCAAGAGCTCGCCTTTGCGCGACGTGGCCGGGATGATCCGCTCTTTCGATTACGCCGCCCACGCGGCAGTGCGGCAGCTGGCCGAGGCGCGCCCGCAAGCCGAAGAGCGGATGCGGGCGCTCGCCGGCTCCTGGCGCCAGCGCGCCGGCGACGGCTTCCGCGCCGCCTATAGGAAGACGATGCGGGGCTCACCCGCCTTTCCGGCGAGCACAAGCCAGGCGCGCGAGATGATCGCCTTTTTCATGCTCGAAAAGGCGGTGTACGAAGTTTCCTACGAGCTCAAAAGCCGGCCGGGCTGGGTCGATATCCCGCTCGCGGGCGTTCTCGAACTGTTGGCGAAGGCGGGCGAGGG
>JAKAOO010000113.1 GCA_021812165.1 Pseudomonadota bacterium
TCTGAAATCTTCTCTCCCGCGGGGACAACGAGGAAAAGGACATGGGTAAACCGCAAAACGCGCTTGAGTTTCGAGCAGAAGCGCCGCTGCGCCCCGCCGCCATCAATAGGGGCTCGGTTGGCCCATCGCCGCGTCATGAGGCGAGACCGCGCCTCGCCATCGTCTCCGCAGACGATGAGTTGTGCGGCATCGGCGCCTATTGCCGCGCTCTCGAAAAGCAGCTGCGCGCGGTCTTCGAGGTCACTGTATTTGGCCTCGATCAAATCATCCTGCGCGACAAGACGAGGAGAGCGCGCAAGGCCGGCGACAAGCTTCTCAAAGAGATTTGCCGGCAGATCGCCGATTTCGACGCCGTCAATCTGCAACTCGAACATGGGACGCTCGGTCGCGCCGCCGCCGACATTTATCGCCGCTTCGGGTGGCTCCTCGCCGCCTCGCCGCAAATCTCGGTGACGTTTCACACGATGCTCGCCGCAGAACTCGATTTCGCCGCCTGGCTCAAGGCGCTCGCCGGTCTCAAGCCCGCGATAGCACTCCAGATGGGAGGGGACTATTTGCGTCACAGCGTGCTTTCTGCGGGCATCTTGGGACAGCTGCGGCGCGCTCAACGCAAGAAGCGCGTCGCGGCCATCGTCCATAACCGTATCGACAAGAAGAGGCTCGAACTTCTCTACGGCGTCCGGGAAGTTTACGACCACCCCTTGTCGTTTCTGAGCGAGGAAGACGCCGAAACCATTCGCGCGAGCGCACGGCGCGAGAGTTTTGCGAGCGTGGCGCGGCTTTCTGCGGAGACGAAGCTCGTCGGAGTGTTTGGCTTCCTCAACCGCTACAAGGGCTTCGACACGGTGATCCGGGCGCTCTACCACCTGCCGGAGAATTACCATCTCCTGATCTTCGGAGGAGTCCACCCCAACGACATCCGCCGCGACGAGGCGATCCATCCTGATCTGAAGCGGCTGCTCGCCGCGGCTCACGTCGATGCAAGCCTGTTCGAAACGCCGCGCAAGAGCGGTGCGCAAAGCGCCCCCCTCTTCTCACTCGCGCTCGACGCCTCTTTGCGCGATCTTCTCTTGCGGCATCCCAAAGACCTCTCCGATCGCATCCATTTTATGGGGGCTTTGGCGGAGCGTGATTTTCTCGCCGGGATGACGATCTGCGACGCCGTCGTGCTGCCGTATCTCGAAGTCGGCCAATCGTCCTCGGGCCCGCTTTCGCAATCGCTCGAACTCGGCTGCCGGGTGATCGCCTCGCGCAGCCGTACCTTCCTGCAAATGGCGCGTTACCACAAAGACCGCATCGAATTCTTCGATATCGGAAATCATCTCGAACTTGCGGAGAAAATCGCGGCACCCTCTCAGTGTCGACGCCAGCCTCTCACATTCAACATCGAGACCAACAAGGCGGTCTATTTCGCCGCCAACCGCGCACCGGCCGAGCTTTTGGATCTCGGTTTTGTCGCCGGACGGGAGCGGGTCGGCTGAAGCGAGGTGCGAAAGCATCCGCCACACAATTCAGATATGGGGTCAGACATAGGGGATGAATGTTGCGGCGTCGCTCCGCCGTCATTTCCCGTATTTCTGCGGCCGCAAACGCATCCGCGTCGCTGCGCTGCAACCATCCGCCATGGAACGCAATGGCGCCGAGTGTCCCGAGCCAGAAATTCTCGACATTAGTCAAACGCTGTCATCGCGACCCCCGGACGGCCGCCCTGCGGGCGTTCCGGGGGGAAGCGATCTCGGTCCCGCGGAGGCCGAGATTGCCACGTCGGCCCTCCGGGCCTCCTCGCAATGACGCGGCAAAATATGCTGCGAATCATCGGGACGGCACACTAGAAGTGATCGCGGATCGATTGCACGAGAAGGCCGCCGATCGCCCATAGAGCGAAGGCGATCACGAAGACGGTGGCAACCGCGCGCGGCCGATGCGGATAAAGCGCCTCTTGGGGCAGGCTCGGCGGCACGAAAGTGGCGAGATAGATCTGGCGCCGGTCGGCCGCGGCGCGCGAACTGTCGAGCGCGACGAGAGCGTGGCGGTAGGCGGTCGCGGCGAACCGCCTTTCGCTTTCGAGCTCGTCGTAGCGCGCCATAAGGCGAGAGAACGCGGGCGCACGCTTTTTCGCCGCCGTCAACTGCGCTTCGAGGGTGCGTTCTTCACCCGTGAGCGCAGCGATCCGCGTCTTGAGCGTGAGGACGCTCGGCGTGGAGGCCTTGATATAGCTTTCAAGCGAAGCCAGTTCAGCCTCCTCGCCGAGGATTTCCTTCTTTACGGCCGCGACGAGAGCGAGGGTGCGATCGGCCGCTTGCTTTGGATTGATGACCGCTTGCGTGTCGCGAAACGTCTCGAGCCTCTGGAGCGTCTCGGCAAGCCGCTGTTCGGCGCGTTCCACTTCCCGCTTCGACTGCTCCACAACCGTGCGGCGGGCGCTGAGGGAGAGCCGGTTGACGAGGCGTCCGCAAAGGGCGAGCGAGGCGCGGGCAAGCAGGAGAGCATCACCGGGCCTGAACGCGCGTATCCTTACGGTGATCGTCCCGTCGCTCTCGTCGAAAAACGCATCGAGTTGCCCGTTCCAGTATTGAACGAGGCGCTCGATCGGCAGCGGCGGGTGGATCCGCGAAAGCCAATCCGCTTCTTTGCGCGAAAAGATCCGCTCGAGGTTCAAGCGTTTATCGAGTTGCTCGACGATTGCGCGGCTTCTCAGGTATTGGACAACGATGTGGGAATCGAGGCCGAGTTCGCCCGATGCGACGCCGCTGCGGATGAGCACCGGGGCATCGCTGCGCTGCGGTTGGACCGAACGCACGGCAAAGCGGAACTCCACCACATACTGGTTCGCCGCGATCAGGAAATAGTAAACCGCCGAGAGAAGGGTCGGCAGCACGACGACGAAGAGAAAGGAAAGGCGTGCGAACCGCGACCCTGCGCGAGTCCTGCGCAGAGGCCGCAAACGAAAGACGGGAAGGCGTCCAACCGACTCCGCCGCAGCGCCTTCCTCTCGCGCGAGGTCGCTCACCGTGCGCGCCTTTATCAAAGGCTCGGCCGGCAGGCTGCGCGCGGTTTCTTCTTCGCGCTCGCTCACTCTTGCGCCTCCGCGCTCATCCGGTGATATCGGGCGAGCGCTTCGCCGATGTCGTCGTAGAGCCTCAGCTCGCCATCGGCGAGAATGGCGCCGCGATCGCAATATTGCCGGATCGTCTGTGGATTGTGGCTGACGAGAATGATATCGGAGCGACGCATGCGCTCGCGGAACGCCGCCGCGCATTTGCGGCGAAAATGCTCGTCGCCGATCTCCGTCACTTCATCGATGAGGTAGAGATCAAAATCGATGGCGAGGCAGATCGCGAAGGCGAGGCGCGCTCGCATTCCCGCGGAGTAGGTGTTGACCGGCATCTCGAAATATTCGCCCAGCTCCGAGAAGGCCTCGACGTAGGTCGTCACCGCACGCCGGTCAGCTCCATAAACCCGGGCGAGGAAGCTGACGTTTTCGCGCCCCGACAACGCGCCGTGAAAGGTGCCGCCGTAACCAAGCGGAAAGGAGACGCGAACGTCCCGCCGAATGGTGCCGCGATCCGGCTTCTCCGAACCCGCCAGCAAGCGAACAAGGGTGGATTTGCCGGAGCCGTTGGCGCCCAAAATGCCGAAATTGTGGCCGCTTTGGAACCTCGCCCAAACCTCGTCGAGCACCACCCGCAGGCCGGCCGAGACGCGATAGAATTTCGAGACCCCTTCGAGCGCGATCATGAGGGCTCGTACAATCTGGGCCGCAACGCCCGCTCGACCGCGAGCGCCAATACGAAGGTCAAAAGCGCCAACAGCGCGAGACCGCTGCGATCGAGCCAGTACGGGTGATATCCTTCGAAAAAGCTCACGCGGAACCAGTCGATCGCCTGCAAGATCGGGTTCCAGGCCAATATGTTGCGGACCCAATCCGGCATCGTTTCCGGCACGTAAAATATTCCCGAGATGAAATACAAGATCCGCATCAGCTGGACCCAGAACTTGTCCCAGGACTTGAAAAACACATTGATGACCGCGTTGAGGATCCCACAGGCCATGCCAAGGAGCCAACAGACGCCGAGTGCCAATAGAACGCCGAGGAAATAGTGCGGTGCGGCGCCCACCCCGAAAGCGTCGAAGCCGACGAGCAGGATCACGGCCACCAGAGCGTCGGTGACGAATGCCAAGAGCCCCCGGGCAAGGATCACGTCGAGCGTCGTCACAAGAGGCAGCTGCAGGACTGCCGGATTGGCGGAAATCGCGTAAGCGAGATCGGAGCTTGTATGGACGAACATGTGAAGCGCCAATAACACCTCAATATAGAATAGGCAAATCAATAGGATATGAAGGGCGCTGCCGGGAGATGCTACCTGAATTGCTACTGAGAGACTTTGGGGGACGCCCGAAAGGCCGCATCGATCTTTTGGGCGGCGTCATCCTGCATTCGCTCGGTTACGTGACTATAGATATCGAGCGTCATCGCCACAGTGGCATGACCGAGCCTTTCTTGGGCGATTTTCGGATGGACCCCCGCGAGTAGGAGATGGGTGGCATGGGTATGCCGCAGAGAGTGAAAATGGACCGGGAGCCCAAGGCGCTTCGCCACTCGCCCAAAATAGTTCGTCACCACATTCGGTTGCATCGGCTCCCCATCCGCGCGAGCACATAGGAGCGTGTCGCCCGACTGACGGACCCCGAGCTTTAGAAGCTCTTCCGCTTGCTCACGCTTCCGTCGCCGGAATTCCTCGACCGCGAATGCCGGAAGCGTGACGGTTCGCGCCCTGCCACTCTTCGGCGGCTTGAACCGCAGGCCCGACCTCGTTTGTTCCAAACTCTCGACGATGCGAACGGCGCCGCGGCCGAGATCGACGTTGCGCCAGCGGAGCGCCAAAACCTCACCCCGGCGCGCCCCGGTCGCGAGCGCGATGAGCACCGGCCAATAAAGCGGTGTTGACCGGATCGCATTGAGGAGTGCTTGTGCTTGCTCCGGCGTCAGGGTCGCCATTTCGCGACGCTCGTCTTTCGGGAGCCGTTTCCCAAGTGCTTGCGCCGGGTTGCGGGCGATAAGCTGCAACTCAACGGCGCGGTTCAAGGCGGCGCTTAGTACGCGATGAATAAACCGCCGCGACTGTGGCGCCAGCGGTCCCGGCTTGCCGTCCCGCCGGCCCCCCGTCGCCCAGCCGGTATAGACCGCCTGGATATGCGCCGGAGCGAACTTGCTCAACGGCAGATTACCGAACGCCGGGGCGAGGCGATCATTGACAATCTCGGTATAGCGTTCATGCGTCTTCGGAGAGACTTCCGGGCGCACCGTATCGAGCCAACGCGCAAGCCACTCGCGGACGGTCATGCGAGTGGGATCGACATGCTCTCCGGTATCGAGCGCGCGAAGGAGCCGCCTCAGTTCGCGCTCAGCATCTTTCCGGGCGCCTCGCACTGTGACGGTCGCGATCCGGCGCTTACCCGTAGCGGCATCTGCGCCGAGTGAATAGCGAAGCTCGAATGAACCCGGCGAGCGCTCGCGGATATGGCCGCTCTTCCGCATCACCGGCCCCTTTGAGCCGCCGCGGCGGGCGAGGTTGCCGCTCATCGCTCCCCCTCCTCTACCTTGCCGATCGCTCTGCCGGCGATAAATGCGGCCCTTCGCTCAGTGGCCGGATCAAGCTTCGCTGGCCGCGGCCTGACCATCTCATCAAGCACGATATCAACGGCGGCGCGGAAGAGAGCGCGCGGTTTCGGGAGTTCATGCCACGCCGCCACCGTCGGGGGAACCTTGATCTTCTCGCCGCTCGACAATTCCATCTCCTCTCCGCCGGGTATCTCCTCTCCCGCCTGCATGGCGACGCTCGCGATAGCGCGGAGAACCCTCAGCGTTTCGTCATCGGTTTGGAGCGGGCTTTCGAGCCGCCATCGGATCTCCTCGCTTAGGTTGATGCGGTGAGCCTTGGCGGCGGCTTCGAGATCGTCCCGCAGGGAGGCCGCGACGCGTACCTTGATATCGGAGGCTTTGTAGCTACGTTCTTGGTCCGTTTCTGTCATGGTCATTCCTTGTTTGTGCACACACCTCACCCTATATATCTTTTATAAGGCCCCAATTCAAGGGCGAACTTCAACGGAGTAGGACAAATGAGCACTCAGAGGCGCCGCAGGCTTCCGGCCGATTGCCTGACGATGACCGTTCCCGAGGCGGGCCGCCGTTATCTTGGGCTCACCCGAAACGGCAGCTACGAGGCGGCGAAGCGTGGCGATCTCCCGACCATCCGCATCGGCAAGCTGTTGCGCGTCCCGATCGCCGCGATGGAACGAAAGCTCGCCGAAGCTGGGCGCAAGCCGGCATGAGCGCGCAAAAAAAGGCCGGCGAGGGGGCAGCCTGCCGGCCTAGGAGAACCGTTCATGCAATCGCTTGCACTGGACAATGCCAATGCCAGCAACAGAACATAATTTAGCGCTAGACCCTGCGCCCGTCAAGCGCTCCGAAAAGAGCCCTCTACGGGCGGCCGATGCCATCGCGGCCGACACCGCACGTGCCGTGCGCCTCGAACTGCGGCACGGGGTCCGCCGGCTCGCGATCCGATGGGGCGCCCGGCTCAGCCTGCGAGCGGAGGGCTAGGGCCATGCCGCTAGATGTGGGCACGGAAAGGCCACCGCCCATAGAGGCCGAACTGCGGGAGAAGATCCGCACGGGTCGCTACGGGATTGCTCACCCCGCCCTTCTCGCCCTCTTGTTCCGAGAACGATGGAGCGAGGCCGACGCGGTCGCCTCAGAGGCGTTCGAGTATGATGCGGTGCATGAAGAGAAGCGCGACGACACATGGCAGAGATGGCGCGATGGGCTTGCCGAAGACGCCGCGGGCGTTTGGCGCTCAAGAGAGGCAAAGGCACCCGATGGAATGGACACCAGCGCCGCCGCCGAGGAGCCCGGCAGCGCCAACCCGCTCAGCGTCGCCTCTTGGCTCGCCCGTGACCTCCCACCGCCCGACTTCTTGCTTGGCGAGCTTTTCTCAACCACAAGCCGGGTCGAGCTTATCGGCCCCACGGGGCTCGGCAAGACGATGTTCGCCTTGGCCGCCGCGTTCGCAATCGCACTCGGGCGCGGGTTCCTCCACTGGCGCGGCGGCAAGCCCCGCCGCGTCCTCTACATCGACGGCGAAATGCCGAGCCGGCTCATCAAGGCACGCCTACAAGACGAAGTACGCCGCTGGGGAGGCGTGGTGCCCGAGCCGCTGTTCGTGCTCGCACGCGACGCCACGGAGCAAATGCCCCCGCTCAATACCCTCGCCGGCCAAGATTTCGTTGAGCAAAAAATCAAGCAACTCGGCGGGGTGGATTTCATCGTCTTCGACAACATGCAGTCACTCCTCGCCGGCAGTATGCGCGACGAAGAAGCGTGGCGCGCAACGCAGGGGTGGGTATTGCGCCTGACCCAGCGCCACATCGGGCAGCTTTGGGTTCACCACACCGGCCACAACGAGGATCACGGCTACGGGCCGAAGATGATCGAATGGTCGCTGAGCACCACAATGCTGATGGGCCGCGTGGCGCGACCCGAGGCGGACGTGGCGTTCAGGCTCGAATTCCCGAAGGCGCGGGAGCGGACCCCCGACAACCGAGCCGACTTCGAGCCCGTGGTGGTGACCCTCGCGGGCGACACCTGGAACGCCGAGCGCGGCGCCCCAAGGCGCCCTCCCGGCCGTGCCCGCGCCTTCACCCTCCTTTGTGATTTGGTGGAGAGCGGAGGCCTTATGAACAAGGCGGGGAAGAAGGTCACCACCATGGACACATGGCAAGGCGCCTGGATTGAGGCTGAGCGCGCGACGAACCCGGACGCCAAGGAGGAGAGCCTTGCGCGGACCTTCCGGCGCGCCACCAAGGACCTCGAAGGGATGTTCGAGCAGGAGGGGCAACTCGTATGGCTTATCGAGCGCTCTCCCGATGTGCTCAACGAGGCGATGTGAGCGGGGCGGACACCCGGACACGGACACCCCTATAGGGGTGTGTCCGTCCGTCCGTTTTCGGACAAAAAACGGACTGTCCGCGGACAGTCTTTTAGATGTCCTAAAAACTGCGAGCGGCCCGTGGGTGTGGCACGTTCCTTGCCCGCCTCGGTTTGCTGGGGCGAAGGCGCGGGACGTGTTCGCAGCCGCCCCCTCGGAAGCGCATTCACCGCGCCGGCCGCGCCCCGGAGCGATTGCCCGCGGCTCCCCTGCACAACGGCGCCCGGCGGCGGGCTTTCGGGCCGATCGGCGAGAGGAGAAAATCGCCACCTGGCGGGAGGCCAGCCCACCAGAGAACTCACCGGCCACGGAAAAGCGAACGTTGAGAGGCACTTCTGAGCCGCTCGCCGCGGCTAGTGGGCAGCGGCCCCTATCGAGCCCTTTGGGGCGCGTGTGGACGGACATCAAAGGCGCAGAAATCCTTGGGGAGGCTCGCCGACGCGCATCTCGCCATCGCGGCACCTGCGGTAACCTCGCTCCGAGACGACGCCCCGCGGCCTTCCCGGCCGCGCTGCGAGCCCTACAGCGAGCCCGGACCGGTCGCCCCTAGTCAGATGGCTTCAAAGAGCCCGGTTTCCGGCCCCTGGAATCGCGAGATCGCCCCTCGGGCATGTAGTAGGGTGGCCTCGCCGCCGATCGCTTGCTCTGCGGGCTCCGGCGCGCCCTGCCACGCGAAGCGCCGGATCTCTCCTTTGGCCATATGGCATTCACCAAAGCTCTCACGAAAGGAGCAAGTAAGCGACCCGCCGCCATGCTTTTGCCCTCCCTCGCTGTACCAATAGCGCGCGGCCCGCTGACAGTCGGTTAACGCTCTGCGCCGAGATCGCCATCCTGCGGCGCCCTGCGGCGATTTTCTCGCGCGGCAAAAAGTCGACTTCGCTCCGAGGCTCAATTTCGAGCCTCGCGAGCCTTCGCGATCGCCTTGGGCGATGTTTCCTAGCCTCGCGGGCGAGATCGCGCTGTAGCACGCCCTAACACGCCTCTCCGGGCAGCAAAAACCCGCCACGATGGGCGGGCTCTTGCCGATAGATGCCCGGCGCGGTTCAGTCCGCGGCTCTCTCGACGGCTCGCATCTCCGCGGCGATCCGATGCGCCGTGCCGATCCCAACGCCCGCGCCGATCGCCGCTTGCCGGATCGAGGAACCGCCCGCGAGCAAGGCGCGCACCCTCGCGGCCTTGTCGCTCGCGAGGCTCGGCCGGCCGATCGCCTTACCGCTCTTGGTGCCAACCGCTCGCGCCTTGGCAAGCCCGGCAACCACCCGCTCCCGGATCATGTCCCGCTCAAACTCGGCGAACACGCTCAGCATCCCAAACAGCGCCTTCCCCGAGCTTGTTGTGGTATCGATGGCTTGCTTCGCCGAGAACAAGTCAACCCCAGCCGCGCGGAGATCGCCGAGCGAAGCAACAAGATCCGGCAGGGAACGGCCGAGCCTATCGAGCGCGAAGACCGCCAGCACGTCGAATTTCCGCCGCGCCGCGTCTTTGAGCATGCGGTCGAGCGCCGGGCGACGATCGCGCCCTTTGGCGCCCGAGATGCCCGCATCCTCGTAGGTGGCGACAATCTGCCATCCCGACCGCTCGGCGATTGCCTCCAACTCGACGCGTTGCATTGCGGTTGATTGCTCGCGGGTTGAGCAACGCATGTAGAGCGCGGCGCGCTTCGCTGCGTTCACGACGCGCTCTCCATAGCGAAATCACTCTCGCGCCGTATGCCGCCGGCGATTTGGTGCGCCGCGTTGTCATCGAAGCCTTTGGTACGCAAAGCCTTGTAGCGGCGATGGAACTGCCAGCGATGGCAAAGCTCGGCAACGATCGGCCGGCGATCTGCGACATAAGGCGCGAGGCACTGATGCGCGAAAGCCCCGTCATCGGTTTCCCATGCGTCGCGGCCATAAACTTGATCCGACCATGCGAGATCGGTAAGGTGCTCGGCCGCTCGCCGGATTGCCTCATCGATCCCGGCCGGCTCGAATGTTCCGCCGCCAAGCCTCGCGCGCGAGCCGTCTTCCGGCTTGTAGAGAAGCGCATAGCGCGCGCCTTCGACATAGGGGAATACGATGGCGATCTCGTTGCCGATCGCCACAACGCGAGGCTCACGCTCGACCGCGCCCACAAGCCTTTCGAGCTTTCGTGCCGCATCGGCTTTCGCCTCGGTTATGGTGCGCCCTTCGCCGGGCATACCGCAGTATTCCAGGGAAATGCGGGTTGTCATCGTCGTTGTCCTTTCCAAATCTACCGCGATCTTGAACGCCCAAACGCGCCATCCTCGCCCGAGGGTTTGTGCGGGTTTGGCATGGCGCATTGCGGGCAGGGTTGTGGAACACGCGCCCTAAGCCGGCAGCTTGCCGCAGCCGAGATAGACGACGCGCGTTCCCGGTTCGATGTAGGCGATTGACCATCCGAAGAAGCCTGGATAGGGCATCGGGAAGATCCGCCAATCCCGATTTGGGTAAGCGCGCTGCAACCGTTCTACCGTGCGCTCGGCGCCGCGGCGCGTGCGGTAGGTTCTCAGTCTCATTGCTCCTCCTCTTGCCCGACCCTCCGCCGGGCGATCCGAGAGAATAAGCATTCCGGAAGCATTCGTCAAGGGATTATTTGAACATCGCCAAGCATCCCAAGGATATATACGGAATTCTCTTAGAGACCGGGGGGTGGGTGCCGGGGGTGTTGCTTGCGATTGCTTACGATAATATTATATGGGCCTTTGCAAGCGCGGACCCTTTAAATGTTTCTACAACTTTGGGGGGCGCACCGTGGATAGGAAACAACCAAGTCGGATAGACCCCCAGCCTTCGATAGACCGGGCCTCTCTATCCGCGAGTGGCCCGCGAGCTACCACGAATAGAGAGCGCAGCGGCGTTATATCCCATATTTAGTGTCAACCGCGGGCGCGGCCGATTGACCGGGGAGCCGAACGACCGAAGGGCGGTGCGAGGAGAATGCCGTCACGGCGCGTCAGGATACGGTTCGGTTGAGATAGGGTTGACAAAAGCATTCGATGGTTATACAAAATCCCGATCATTTTGGTGCGTTAGGGAATCGGGCGATGGATACGAAGGCACGGAAAATTCTGAGCCTTACTGCCGCTCTCGCCTCGTTGTCGGGCGGTGCAATTGCAGCCGTCACCCCGGCGGTCGCTAGCCCCGGCATAGATGAATTCGAAGCACTGCAAAAAGGTCGGGTTCCGAAAGGCGAGCCGAACGTCTTTATGCCTGTTGGCAGCGACCTGTTGGGGCTGATCGTGACAAAATCTCCCGATGGAACGGTGCTGGCGGACCATTATTCTCATATCTCACACTCCTCCCACTCTTCCCATCATTCGCACTATTCGAGCCGATAGTGACGCATGCGCGACGTGGTCATAAAGTTCGATGTTTCTACTCAGGCGATTGGTGCCTTGCGGGAAGCGGCCTACCGCCTGATCGGGGAAGCGTCCTGCCTGATCGACACGATTGGCGATCGTTACGTCTGCCGGTTGACCCCAAAAGCGGTAGCGGGAGGCGAGGGTGCCGAAGACGCGATACGAAACCGGTTTCTTGATCTGGTCACGGATGAAAATCTCCGCGAGAAGGTAGTCGCGGAAACAGCGGGCATTCGGGACGTGATCGTCGCGCTTGCCTTCGGCGCGATCGCGCGCGAACGCGACGGTGCTGGCTCGGGCTGAAACAACCTCAATGGCAGGATTCCGAGGCGCGGCAGCGTTTGGCAAGACCACAGACCTTCAATTACTCCCACTCCGCTTCGAGCGCTTGCGACCCAATCACTATTTCGTCAGCAATCTCGTTGGCGAAGGACTGTTACTGAACCGGGAGGAGTTACAGCGGATCGTGTCTCTGGACATCTCTCCCGGTGACGGGCTTTACGAGCGGGCATTTGAAAAGTTGCTCGTCGCCGCAAAGGGGCAGGGTGCCCAGCTTCAGCTATTAGCGATGCGGTTGCGCAGCCGGATGGCGTTTCTTCAGCAACCTACGGCGCTCCACATTTTTGTCGTGACCCT
>JAKAOO010000114.1 GCA_021812165.1 Pseudomonadota bacterium
TTCCGATCTGGTGTTGCCGATCACGCTCGGACGCCAGCGCTCGATCCTCTCCGCTCAGGCGGCGATCCGCCTCTCCCGTTCGATCGGGATCGTGCTCCAGCGCGAAGCCGCGACCGACGACCCGATCCCGATCGATCTGCACCGCGTCGGCACCGAAGCCAACCTGCTGCGCTATTTGACCGGACCCGACGGCACGCATCATGCGATCTGCCAGGGCGAGCGGCGTTTCCGCATCATCGATTTTCTCGACGGCTACCCTTTCCTCGTGGCGCGGGTCGAGCGCATCGCCGAGCCCGAAAAGGAGACCGCGGAAATCGCGGCGCGGCTTCACCTTCTGCGCAACCAGGCGATGGAGGTGCTGCGGCTCTTGCCGCAGACGCCGGCCGAGCTCCAAAGCGCGCTGCAGTCGGTCTCGTCCGCTCCGGCGCTTGCCGATTTGATCGCGAGCTTTATGGACATCAGCCCTTTCGAGAAACAGGAGATTCTGGAAACCGTCGATATCGGGAACCGGCTCGAACGGGTGTCGGCGATGCTCGGCTACCGGCTCGAGGTTCTGCGCCTCTCACAAAAGATCAGCGAGGAAACGAAGGAAGAAATCGACACGAGGCAGCGCGAGTTCCTTCTGCGCGAGCAGATGAAGACGATCCAGAAGGAGCTGGGTGAAGGGGAAGACGCGAAAAGCCAGGAAATCCAAGAGATCGAAAAGAAGATCGCCGAGGCGAAGATGCCGCCCGAGATCGAGGAGCACGCGAAGAAGGAGCTCTCGCGTCTCGAACGCATGCCCGAGGCGGCGGGCGAATATTCGATGGCCCGCACCTATCTCGATTGGCTCATTGAGCTTCCCTGGGCGGCAGAGGACGCCCAGCCGATCGATGTCGCCGAGGCGCGCGCCATCCTCGACGCCGACCATTACGGGCTTAAGAAGGTCAAACGGCGGATTCTCGAATACCTCGCGATCCAAAAGCTGAACCCCGGCGGCAGGAGCCCGATCCTCTGCTTTGTCGGTCCGCCCGGCGTCGGCAAGACCTCGCTCGGACAATCGATCGCGCGCGCGACGGGTCGCAAATTCGTTCGCGTGAGCCTCGGCGGGGTTCATGACGAGGCCGAGATCCGCGGCCATCGCCGCACTTATATCGGCGCGCTTCCGGGCAATATCCTGCAGGCGATCAAGAGGGCGGGCAGTCGCACCTGCGTCATGATGCTCGATGAAGTCGACAAGCTTGGACGCGGCATTCAGGGCGACCCCTCCTCGGCCCTTCTCGAAGTCTTGGATCCCGAGCAGAACGCGAGCTTCCGCGACAATTACCTGGGCGTTCCCTTCGATCTCTCGCGCGTCATGTTCATCACCACGGCGAACGTGCTCGACGCCATTCCGCCGGCGCTCGAGGACCGCATGGAGGTGATCGATCTGCCGGGTTATGTCGAGGATGAGAAGCTTGAAATCGCCCGCCGCTATCTCCTCGACCGGCAGCGGAAGGCAAACGGGCTTTCGCCGGAAGAGGTCGAGGTTACCGACGAGGCGCTGAGCGCGATCATTCGCGATTACACGCGCGAGGCCGGCGTCCGCAACCTCGAACGCGAAATCGCTGCCGTCCTGCGCAGCGCCGCCATAAGAATCGCCGAGGGAACGGCGCGAAACGTGAGGGTCGAGGCAAGGGATCTGGCGGAGATCCTGGGCCCGCGGCGGTTCGAGCCCGAGGTCGCGGCGCGCACCGCCATCCCGGGCGTTGCCACGGGGCTCGCCTGGACTCCCGCCGGAGGCGACATCCTCTTTATCGAAGCGGCGCGTGTTCCGGGGACGGGGCGACTGATTTTGACCGGGCAACTGGGCGACGTCATGCGGGAGAGCGCGCAGGCGGCCCTTTCCCTCGTCAAAGGGAGGGCCTTGGAATTCGCTCTCGACCCCGCGCTCTTCGAGAAAAGCGACATCCATATTCATGTCCCGGCAGGAGCGATCCCGAAGGACGGACCGTCGGCCGGCGTGGCGATGTTCACGGCGCTCGTTTCGCTTCTGACGGGGCGCACGGTCAAAAGCGAGGTCGCGATGACCGGCGAGATCAGTTTGAGGGGTCTCGTCCTCCCGGTCGGAGGGATCAAGGAAAAAGCCGTCGCCGCCGCCCGCGCGGGGATCCGAAACGTGATCCTGCCGGCGCGCAACAAGAAGGATCTTGAGGAAATCCCCGAAAGCGCACGATCGAGTCTTTCCTTTTTCTGGGCCGAGAGGGTCGACGAGGTGATCACCGCAGCGCTCGAACCGGAAGCGAGGAAGGCCGCCGCGGCCAATTGAGCCGGGCTTGCGCCGCCGGCGTGAGCCCGATCATCCGCGTCTTCCATAACGCCATGGAGGGAAGGATCCGCATGCATGAGGAGCGCCGTTTTCCCGGCCGGGTGATCGGCACCGCCCTTGCGAGCCCCGATTTTTCGGCGCTCGCCCGAGCTGATGGCGGCTTTGGAGCACGCGCGCCTTGCCTCGGAGGGCGAGCGGCATGACGAAAGCTCATTCCCAGCGCTGGGAGGCGGAGCGTTATATCGAGAATGCCGCGTTTGTTCCGGCGCTGGGGCTGCCGCTCATCGCTTTGCTCGCGCCCGAAAAGGGCGAGAGGATCCTCGATCTCGGCTGCGGCGACGGCGTCCTCGCCGCAACGATCGCGGCCTCGGGCGCGCAGGTGACGGCGGTCGATGGGAGCCCGGAGATGGTTGCGGCAGCGCGCTCGCGCGGCCTCGACGCGCGTGTCATGGATGGAGAGAGCCTCACCTTCAAAGAGGAATTCGACGCCGTCTTCTCGAACGCCGCGCTTCATTGGATGCCGGATGCCGACGCCGTCCTTTTGGGCGTGCGACGCGCCTTGCGGCCGGGCGGCCGTTTTGTTGCCGAAATGGGCGGCCACGGCAACATCGCCTCGATCCTCGTCGCGCTCGCGGCCGTCCTCTCGCGGCGCGGGATCGAGGCTTCCTCGCTCAGCCCTTTCTATTTCCCTTCCGCCGACGCTTATCGCGCGCGTCTCGAACGCGCCGGCTTCGCCGTCTCCGAAATCACCCTTTTTCCGCGTCCGACGATCCTTCCGGGCTCGATCGAGGCCTGGCTCGACACCTTCGCCGAACCCTTTCTCGGTGTGCTTCCGGCAGCGCAGCGGCTGTGCGCGCGAGCGGAAGTCGCCGATCTCTTGCGGCCGGTACTTGTCGACGAAAAAGGAACCTGGATCGCCGATTACGTCCGTCTCAGATTCCGCGCGGTCAGAGATGGGTGAGAAGAAATGGCGGCAGCCGCCGCACGATCGCAAAGTCGGACAACTTTTAGCCGAGCGGCCGCTGCGGCAGCATCCATGTGCATCAGGAAGACCAAGATGTCCCCAGCCGTCGCCGCCGATCCGATTTTGAAGCGCTTCCGCGCCGCGCTCGATGAGTTGTACGGCGACCGGATCGAGCGCGTCATGTTGTTCGGCTCCCGCGCGCGGGGTGAGGCGGGCGAGGATTCGGACTACGACGTTGCGGTGTTCCTGAAGGACCTCGAGGAAGGCGATGTCGCCAACCGCTGGCGGGAGCTGGATCGCTTGGCGGCCCTGTGCAATAAGGTGCTCTGCGACACCGAGGCCTTTATCGACGCCAAGCCTTACCCGGCCGGCGCCTATGGGAAGCGGACGGCGCTGATGGGCGAAATTCGGCGCGAGGGCATCGATCTGTGACGCCGGAGATCGCCGAACTTCTCGACAAGGCGCGCGACTCTCTTGCCCGCGCGCGCATCATTCTCGCTGCCGGTGTCGGGGAGGATGCCGGCCGCGATGCCTACCTTGCGGGGTTTCACGCGGCGCAAGCTGTTATCGTCGCCCGCACAGGAAAGATCGCCAGGATGCATCGCGGCGTGCATCGCCTGTTGTCGCAGCTCGCGCGGACGGAGCCGCGGCTTGCCGATCTCGCCCTGTTCTTGCGTCAGGCCTACAACCTGAAAGCGGTCGCCGATTACGAGCTGGGACCAGGTGCACGCGTGTCGCTCGATCGCGCCGGTGAGGCGATCGACAGGGCGGCGCAATTCATCGCGCAGATTGCCGAGCTGTTGGCGTAGATCCCAGCGCGCGGGGAAGTCGCCGATTTCTTGCGGCCGGTACTTGTCGACGAAAAAGGAACCTGGATCGCGGATTACGTCCGTCTCAGATTCCGCGCGACGCGAGTTCTCTGACAAAGAGGAGAAGTGACGGCTGCGCTTGCGTCGCGCCGTGCTGCGGCCTACTTTGACCGGTCGAATAGATTGGACGATCGAGGCCGATGCGCAAGATCCAGGCCTCCGAGGCCAAAACCCATCTGCCCCGGCTTCTCGACGAAGTCGAGCGAGGGGCGACGATCGTCATCACCCGCCACGGCCGTCCGATCGCACGTTTGGTGCCCGAGCCCAGTGACCGCCGAGCCGAAATCCGCCAAGCCATCGAAGAGATCAAGGCGCTTCGCCGCAGGATGCCGAAGCTCTCGGCGACGGAGGTGCGAGCACTGATCGACGAGGGCCGGAAATACTGATGACATTCGCGCTCGACGCCTCGATCGTCCTCGCTTGGCCTTTCCCGACGAAGAGCATCCGATCGCCGACAGCGCTCTCGTCGCCGCGGCGCCGCGAGCCGGCGTGCCGCTGTTCGCCTGAGCGCAGCCGCAAACTCAGGCGCCGTGCTCTTTTGCCCAGCGGGCGACTTCGGCGTGGGTTGCGAACCAGACGCCGGGTCTGGATTGGGCGTGGCGGATCAGTTCTTCGAGGATCCAGATGCGCGAGCGGTAGCCGATGACGTGCGGGTGCATCGTCAGCTGGAAAAGCCCCTCTTCCTCATAGGCGGCGTCGAATTCGCGGCGGAAGATGTCGAAAACGTCGGCCGGAGGCGTGTAGGGGCGCAAATTCTGGAAGCGATGCATCCAGAAGTAGACCGCGTCGTCCCGCACCCATTCGACCGGAAGCTCGACGATCCCGGTGGGCTCGCCGTCGAGCAGGAGCTCGTAACAATCTTCGTCGGACATCAGGGAAGAGTCGTAAAGAAGCCCCATCTCCTTGACGATCTCGAGCGTCGCCCAACTGAAATCCCAGGAGGCGGTGCGCATCCCGACCGGGCGCCTGCCGCAGATCTTTTCCAGGGTCTCGGCGGAACGCAGCATCAAATCGCGTTCGGCCTCTGGGGGAAGCACCGAATTCAGCTCGTGGATCCAGCCGTGAATGCCGATCTCGTGGCCTTCGCCGATGACGGCTCGCTGTTCGTCGGGATGGAGAAGAGCGACGACCGCCGGAACGTAAAAGCTCGCCTTCACCCCGTAACGCGAGAGAACCTTCAAGATGCGCGGCACCGCGACGCGGCTTCCATACTGGCCCCAGGCGAGGCGGCCGATCGACGTGCCGCCATCGCGCAATTCGTTCGTCTCGTGATCGGAATCAAAGGAAAGAGCGACGGCGCAGCACGCGCTCTCCGGCCAGCTCGCGGGCCTCAAGCGCTTCCCGGCCCGGACCCGGCCGACCCGCTTTCGCCATTCTTCCTCGGGCCATTGCCAGGGTTCGAGATCGGCGCTCATCCCCCCTCCCGATCTTGGGGCAATGGTCGGAGCGGTGAGATTCGAACTCACGACCCCCAGCACCCCATGCTGATGCGCTACCAGGCTGCGCTACGCTCCGACCCGGCCGAGAAATAAATCATAGTGCCGTTCTCCCGCTCGTGCAACCGCGCGCCGCGCGCCGCACGCACCGAGGCTACTCCTCTCCTTCGAGAACCCGTTGCAGTAGGGCGCGGATCGCAAGAAGCTCGCCGCGCACCTCTTCGAGCCTCGCGCGCAACAGGGCAGCGGAAGGGCGCTCCTGCGAGCGGGCGGCGTTCACCTTCGGCGGAGGCGCCGCGCAAGTCTCCCTCGGCGGAATTCCCCGCAAAGGAATGCTCCTCGCCGGCTGCGCCTTTTCTGCGAGAGCCTCTTCCCGCAACAGCTTTTGCACGCCGCGGATCGTGTAGCCGTCGCGGTAGAGGCGCTCTTTGATGCGGGCCAGAAGGGCGATGTCTTCGGGGCGGTAGTAACGCCGCCCTCCGCCACGCTTTACGGGCTTCAGCTCGCCGAATTTCGATTCCCAGAAGCGCAGCACATGAGGCGGCAGCTGAAGCTCCCCGGCGACTTCACGCGTCGTGCGAAAGGCGGAGGGCGATTTCCTGCCGCGCCCCGCCGCCTCTCCTTCCCCTGCGCTCACGTCAGAGCGGCTGGGCCTTGGCCCTTGAGAGCAGCTCCGCCCTCGCTTTGCCGGCGTCGGCCTGCGTCAGGGCGTCGTTGATCTGGCTTTTGAGCGCGTGCGCGGCGCGAAAGACAAGAACGCGGCGGGGACTGATCGGCACCTCCTCGCCGGTTTTCGGGTTGCGCCCGATCCGCCGCCCCTTCTCGCGCACGGCAAAGCTGCCGAAGGAAGAGATCTTGACCGTTTCCCCGCGCCCAAGGGCGGCCGCTATTTCCCCGATCACCGCCTCGACAAGCTGTGCCGACTCGTTTCGCGACAAGCCGATCTCCTGATAAACCGACTTCGAAAGCTCGGCGCGCGTCACTGTCTGACCGGCCATAATTTCCTCCCTCCTGCCCTCCGAAAAGGTTAGACCGGCGCCAAAATTTCGTCAAAGTCCAAAGCGTTGTCGCCGCCCGCGGACGGAATCTGTCCGCGGCAGCGCGCGCGGCGCGCCGGCGAATGAGGGAGAGTTGTCGCTGCGGTGAGGGCGCCCGCTACCAGCGGATGAGGCTTGCCCCCCAACTGAGGCCGCCCCCCAGAGCCTCGATGAGGACGAGATCGCCCGCCTTGATCCGCCCGTCCTCGACCGCGGCCTCCAGGGCCAACGGGATCGAGGCGGCAGAGGTGTTGGCATGGCGGTCGATCGTCACCACGATCTTCTCGTCCGAGAGGCCGAGCTTTCGGCCGACGCCTTCTATGATCCGAATGTTGGCCTGGTGCGGAACGAGCCAATCGATATCGGCGGCGGCGAGACGGTTGGCGGCGAGCGCCTCGGCGACGACCTCGCTCAAGTGCTCTACGGCCTGGCGAAAGACCTCGCGTCCATTCATCCGGACGAAGCCCGCCGTTCCGGTCGAGGAGGGACCGCCATCCACGTAAAGCGCCTCATAGCCGCCGCCGTCGGAGTGAAGATGGGTCGAGAGGATGCCGCGCGAGGATCCTTTGACGGCGTTGAGCACGACCGCGCCGGCGCCGTCGCCGAAGAGAACGCAAGTGGAGCGATCGTTCCAATCGAGGATGCGGGAGAACGTCTCGGCGCCGATGACGAGGGCGGTCCGGGCTTGGCCCAGGCGGAGCGCGTTGTCGGCCGCCGCGAGAGCGAAGATAAAGCCGGCGCACACCGCCTGAATATCGAAGGCCGCGCCCCGCTTCATCCCGATCCGCGCCTGCACTCTCGCCGCCGTTGCGGGAAAGGTGTTGTCCGGGGTCGCGGTGGCGACAACGAGCAGATCGAGATCGCTGCCGCTCATCCCGGCTCGGCCGAGGGCCTGTTCGGCCGCGCGCACGGCGAGATCCGAGGTGAGCTCGCCGGGAGCGGCGATCCGCCTCTCGGCGATGCCGGTGCGCTGGCGGATCCACGCGTCGGAAGTATCGAGCCGAAGGGCAAGTTCCTCGTTCGTGAGGACCCGCTCAGGCAGGTAACCGCCGCATCCGGCGATCTGGGAGCGCAACATCATGCGGGCGCCAGAATTAGACCGCCTCCGGCTGCGGCGCGGCCTGCGCCTCGTAAAGGCGCGCCAGCTCGACGCGCATCTTTTCGAGAAATCCGTTCACCTTCATGTCGATTGCGACCCCGATCGCATTCGCAAAACCGAACGCGTCGGCCGAGCCGTGGCTCTTGACCGCAATCCCCCCCAGCCCCAGAAATACCGCCCCATTATAGCGCCGCGGATCGAGGCGCAACGCAAGTTTCTTGAGCGCGCCGCGGGCGAGGAGATAACCGAGACGCGCCGGCAGCGAGTGGCGGAATGCCTCGCGCAAAGCCTCGCTGAAGAGCTTTGCCGTTCCCTCGGCCGTCTTGATGGCGACATTGCCGCTGAAACCGTCGGTTACGACCACGTCGACCGTCCCGGCGGCGATGTCATCGCCCTCGATAAAGCCGTGAAAGCGGATCGGCGACAGCGCCCCGCGCAGTCTCGCGCTCGCCCCGCGCACGGCATCGTTCCCTTTCAAGTCCTCGGAACCGACGTTGAGGAGGCCGACCGTCGGCTCAACGAGTCCGAGGACCGTGCGCGCGAATACCTCTCCCATCAGCGCGAACTGCACGAGGTTTTCCGAGTCGCACGCGACGTTGGCCCCAAGGTCGAGCATGACGCTTTCGCCGCGCCGGGTCGGAAAGAGCGAAGCGATCGCCGGCCGGTCGATCCCCGGCGCCGTCTTCAAAACGAACTTCGCCATCGCCATGAGCGCGCCCGTGTTGCCGGCCGAAACGACGCCGTCGGCGCGCCCTTCGGCGACCGCATCGATCGCGAGCCGCATGCTCGAATGCCGCCCGTTGCGGAGCGCCTGGGAGGGTTTGTCGTCATCGAGTACGACTTCATCGGTATGACAAAGCGTCAGCGCGTCGCCGAGGCGCGGACGCTTCGAGAGAAGCGGCCTCACCACCTTCTGATCGCCGAACAAGAGAAACTGCGTCTGCGGAAATCGCTTCAAAGCGATCTGCGCGCCTCGCAGCACCATGGCCGGAGCCCGCTGGCCGCCCATCGCGTCAAGGGCGATCGTCGTTGCTGCGCCCACCTTGCCCGACCCTCGGGGCTTTCGCCTCAGCTCGTTTCCGCCGCCGGCGCGCGGATCTCCCGCCCGTGATACTGGCCGCATGACGGGCACAGATGGTGCGGGCGCCTCAGCTCGCCACAATTCGGACATTCCGCATAGGCCGCACTCTTCAACTGATGATGCGAGCGCCGCATATCGCGGCGGGACGGCGAGGTCTTCTTCTTCGGAACGGCCATGGAGCGCTCACATCGAAAAGAGGGAAAATGCTACTTAGCCAAAAACCGCTCCGGCGGCAACAGCGATGCATCTTGTAGCCGGTTTCTCTCTTCAACTCTTCTCGTCGAGGGCAAGTCCTTTGAGGACGGCGAAGGGGGAGGCGGCAGGCTCGATGGCGGCCTCCTCTTCGAGGGCGGCATCGGGGTGGCGCGGGAAGGCCGGCAGGGCGAGCGAAAGCTCCTGCGCCACCGCTTCGCCGAGATCGACCGTCTCCCCCGAAAGCGGCTCGAAGACTTCTTCCTCGGGGTCGAGAGAAAGCGAGCGCGGCTCCTCTTCTCCGGGACCATAATGGAGAGCGAAGCGATCCGAAACGTGGCCGGGAACCGGTTCGAGAGAGACGACGCAGCTCTGCACAAAGGCTGCTTCGTATGTCGCCTCCAGAACGATGATGCCGCCCCTCTCGCGGCGCAACTCCAGCGCGGCCGCCAGATGGTCGAGGGCGAGAAGCCCAAAGCGCCGCGCCAGCGCTTCCCGCTCCGCGGCGCTCGCCGCGATCGCTTCCCGAACGGGCTCGCGGCCGACCCGCGCGAGCGCGATCGGGCGGGAGAATTCCGGCGGCGTCACGAGGCTCCTTCGACGAGAGGAACGGGCATCGGCGCGCGAAAGCGCACCCGACCCGACAACACCTCCTCGCGATCCTGATGCGCCAGATCGAGCGCGGCCGCGCGCAGATAGCTGGCGAAGGCGGCAACGGCTCGCGGCGGCTTTCGAAGGGTGCCGAAAAGGTTGCGGGCAAGAGCCGCGGCGAGGAGGCCGTCGTCGCCGCAGAGCCCCTCCTCATACGCCCGAATGCGACCCCCGAAAGCCTCTCCCATCCTCTTGATTTCCCTCCCGAGGCGCAAGTCTCCGCTGCCGAGATCGCGCAGGCCGCGATCGAAATCGGCGAACATCCTGTCGTAAAAAGCCCGGCCAAGCCGCCTTCCCTCCTCGCGCTCGCTTTTGAGGCGATAGAGATAAAGAAAGGCAAAGAGGCAGGTGAGTTCGAACCGGCCGTCGAGCGTGTCGGGCACCCCGTAGTCGGTATAAAAGATCGGCTGCCGCGCCTGCTCGACCACCCGATGATAGGCGAGGTCGGCGGCCTCTCGCAAAGGATTAGGGCGAAATAACCAAATCATCCATCGGGCAACAAGAAAGTTGACAATGCAGCGGCGACGGCTCCAATCTCCGAAACGAAATGGCCACGGTCCTGCCGCCGTTCAATAATTCCTAGCCTTGCAAATCCAGGAACTTGCTCCCCCGCCGATGCCGATCCCGCGCTTTTCTGTTGCCCTCGCCCTCGCCGTCCTCCCAATTGCGGCGATTCTGGGCGGCTGCTCGACCAATCTCGCGTTGCGCGGCAATCTGCCGCATCCCTATCAAATCGCCGAAATCCATCCCGGGAAGACCACCGCCGCAGAGGTTGTGAAGATCCTCGGCAGTCCGTCGAGCACCGGCGTTTTCGACCGCCGCCACTGGTATTACATCAGCAAACGCACGAGCCAGTTCGCATTCTTTCCGCCCAAGGTCCTCTCGCAAAACGTCTATATCGTCAATTTCGATGACAAAGGCATCGTCCAATCCGTCAATCACGAAAATCTAAAGGAGGCGAAAAATATCTCGCCGGCGCCGGGCCGGACGCCCGCTCCGGGCGAGCATTTGACCTTCCTTCAGCAGTTGATCGGCAATATTGGCCGGTTCAACGGGGTCACCCCGAAGGCTTCCGGCCCCTAGGAGCCCGCCGCGCTTCGAGCTGGGCGCGATCACCGAACGGGTTGCGGGGTACTCGACCCTGAAGGGGCGAAGCGGGTTCTTCCCGTAATTGAGCTAAATCAAAGCGCGCAGGCCGAGAGAGCCCATTTTGCCCGCAATCGCCCTCCGGAGCGAGGGATGGAAGAATGGTGTGACAGAAGATTTTCCGTCTTAACCGTGTACTTTGTGCGCGGGGCTTTCTAGAAGCGGGTAGGACCTGCGCCGGCCGTGGCGCCGGGTCGGGGATCACGAGCGGGGGCCTCTGCAAGAACCAGGGGGGAATAATCATGCGGTCGGGAACACCGTTTGTTTTCGCTGCCGGTCTCGCGGCCGGCGCGCTCGACGCGCCAACGGCAGATGCGAAATATTTCTTCAATTTTCAGAATCCGGTCACGCCGATCGCCCATGATTTTCTATTTATTCATGACCTGTTTCTCGCAATCATCACGGTGATATTTGTTGTTGTATTTTGCGTACTTCTCTACTCCCTCTACAATCACAGAAAAAGCCGGAACCCGACACCGGCAACGTTTACCAACCCGACGACAAGAAAGGCATGGATCTTAAGTTCGATTCCGATACTCCTTCTCGTCTTCATCGACTACGTTGTGCTCGGCATTCCTTCACTCAACAGCATTATCGCGCTTGCAAACACCGGGAACGACAAGCTCACCGTGGTCGCGACCGCCGGGCAGTGGCAGTGGAATTACGCTTATCCCGCTTACGGGATCCACTTTGCCAGCACCCTCTCAACCCCGGCGAACGAGATTTATGGCGATGCGTCCAAGGACAAGCATTTCCTTCTTGAAGTCGATCACCCGCTGGTCTTGCCGTCGGGCGAAAAGATCCTGATCGTCCTCAAGTCCAAGGACGTCATTCACGGCTTTTGGGTGCCGGCCTTCGGCATCAAGATGGACGCCATACCGGGTTTCGTCCGCAAAACCTGGGTCAAGATCGAAAAGCCGGGCGTCTACCGTGGCCAATGCTCCGAACTCTGCGGCGTCGGCCACGCGTTCATGCCGATCGTGGTGGCGGCAAAGACCCCGGCCGATTTTATCCAATGGGTGGGCAGCGAACGCTCGAAAGAAACGCAGGCCCGCGGGGCGGCCGCGAAAACAGATCG
>JAKAOO010000115.1 GCA_021812165.1 Pseudomonadota bacterium
CCGCCCGGAACCGGAGTAATCGCGCCGGCAACCTCTTCGACCGGCTCAAAATCGACGTCGCCGACAATTAGAGCGCGGCCCTTTTCGCGGGCGATGCGGTTGATCCCGACGTCGATGACCGTCGCGCCCGGCTTGATCCATGCGGCACCGACGAGACGCGGCTTACCGACCGCCGCGACGAGAACGTCGGCGCGCCGGGTGAGAGAGGCGGCGTCCCGGGTCTTCGAATGCGCAAGCGTCACCGTGCAATCGGCGTCGAGAAGAAGGGAAGAGAGCGGTTTGCCGACGAGGTTCGAGCGCCCGAGGATGACGGCCTCGAGGCCCGAGAGATCGGCGTGCACCGTGCGCAAAAGCCGCAGGCAGGCTTGCGCGGTCGCCGGGACGAGCGTCTTTTGTCTCGTCCACAGACGGCCGACATTGAGCGGATGAAGACCGTCGATATCTTTCTCCGGATCGATGGCGGCGATCGCCTTCCGCGGGTCGATCCGAGGGGGAATCGGCAATTGCACGAGGATGCCGTCGATGCGTTCGTCGCGATTGAGCCTCTCGATCTCGACGATGAGATCGCTTTCCGAGAGATCGGCCGGAAAGCGATGGGTAAACGGGAGGAGCCCCGCGGCCGCGGCGGCGCGATCCTTGCTGCGGACATAAATCGCACTCGACGGATCGTCGCCGACGAGGATGGCGGCAAGGCCGGGGGCGCGTCCGACCCGCAAACGCAGCTCCGCGACCGCGGCCGCGATGCGCATCATCAACTCGGCGGCAATTCTCTTCCCGTCGATCCGTTTCGCCATTGCCATCGGAGCGTCCCCTTCGAGAAGCGGGGTAGACTATGAGAGCCCGGAGCCTTGCGCTCTCGCTTTTTGTCGCTGCCGCGCTCTCTCTTGCGGGAGAAGGATGAGCATGGCCCGCGCAACCTACGAATGCCCGGCTTGCGGGCGCACTCCAGTCGCCGACCGGCCGCTTTGGCGCTGCGAATGCGGCAGCCATCTGAACCTCGCCCGCGGGCGCGGGATCGGGCGTCGCGAGATCATCAGAGAGGAGGCGTCTCTCTGGCGCTACCGCGCGGCGCTCGCGCTCGAAAGCGACCCGCGCGGATTTCTGGGAGAAGGCTGGACCCCTCTCGTAACGGGAGAGTGGGAGGGCGCCCAGGTTCGCTTCAAACTCGAATCGCAGATGCCGACGGGCTCCTTCAAGGATCGCGGCAGCGCGGTCATGTTCGCCCATCTTCTCGAGGTCGGGGTGGAAAGGGTGCACGAGGATTCCTCCGGCAATGCGGGAGCCTCGATCGCGACCTACGCCGCGCTTTCTCGCATCCCGTGCCGGATCTACGTTCCGGCAGGCGCGGCGCGGGCAAAGCTCGTCCAGATCGCCGCCGCCGGCGCCGAGATCCGCGCGATTTCCGGAAGCCGGCAGGCGGTGAGCGAAGCCGCCCTCGCCGCGACGGGCGAAAGCTTTTACGCGAGCCACAACTGGCAGCCCCATTTTATCGAAGGCACGAAAACGCTTGCCTACGAGCTTTGGGAGCAACTGGGCTTCCGCCCGCCGGACAACATCCTCGTCCCCACCGGGTATGGCAGCAACATTCTCGGCCTCGATCGCGGCTTTGGCGAGCTCGAACGCGCGGGCGAGGTGGCGCGCCGGCCGCGGCTCTTTGCGGTTCAGGCGGAAAACTGCGCCGCCTTTGCGCTCCCTTGGCAGGCGCGCGCGGAGACCCTGCTGCCGTTCTCCCCGAAACCGACGATCGCCGACGGGATCGCCTGCGAAAGGCCGGTGCGCGCCGCCGAGGTGTTGCGCGCGCTGCGCCGCTCGCGGGGTCGACTCGTCACCGTCGCGGAGAATGCGATCCTCCCGGCCCTTGTTGCGCTCGGCCGGCAAGGGCTTTTCGTCGAGCCGACCGCGGCGACGGCGGCGGCGGCGCTGACCCGGCTCTTCTGCGCGGGCACGATCGGCCGGGACGAGTTGACCGTCGTCGTTCTGACCGGTTCCGGGCTCAAAGCCGCCGAGCGCGTCGGCGCGCTTTTCGAGACTGGCGAGCGCTGAGCTTCTCTTCCCGCCGCTCCAGCCTAGGATTCAGCGCAGAATGACCGCCGGCAGCGGGCTTGGCGGCAAGCCGCAAGGAGGGGCAATGCGTTTTCGCTGGTTCGACAGCGCGGAAGCAAATGCACCCGGCGCCGGCGGTCGGCCGGGATTCGATGATGACATCGAGGACAACGACGAAGCCGAAAAAGTCCAAAGAGAGGCGGCTCCCGCCAGCGCCTCGTCGGAGCTTTGGGCATGAACGCTGACATCGGCTATGCGCTCGCCGCCCTCGTCTGTTATGGCGTCAGCGACTTCATCTATAAGCGGGCCGCCGCCATGGGCATCGCCGCCGAGCGGTTTCTGATGGGGCAAGGATGGTTCTTTTGCCCGGCGGCGATCGGCTATGCCGCCATCACCGGAAATCTCCATGCCACGCCCTACGCTGGGTTCGGAGGGCTTGCCGGCCTCTTTTTGTTGATCGGCTTCTTCAACTATTTCGGCAGCCTGCGATCGGGATCGGTGAGCCTCATCGCACCCGTCTTCCGGCTCAACTTCGTCGTCACGGCTGCGCTGGCGATCGCGCTTCTGGGCGAACCGGTAACGGGAGCGAAGCTGATCGGTTTCGCGGTCGCAGTGATCGCCGGCTGGCTCCTGCTCGGCGGTCCCGTCTCTGCCCGCGCTACCGAACATAGGGCGACGCCGCGCGCTCTGGCGCAAGTCATTCTCGCGATGCTTGCGATGGGCGTCGCGAATTTCTGCCTCAAGCTTGGATTGGCTGGGGGCGCCACACCCGAGACGATACTGGCTGCGCAGGCGATCGTGTTCAGCACCCTGATGACGGCCCTCTCTTATGCCAAGAACGGCACAATCCGGCTGCCGAGAGGCGTCGCGATGCAATCGGCCGCCGCTGCCTCTGTTCTCCTCGCAGCGTTTCTCTTCCTTCTGCACAGCATGCGGCATGGCGAGGCCAGTATCATGGTTCCGATCAGCCAGATGGGGTTTGGCATCGCGGCCGTTCTGGGTGTGATCTTCTTCAACGAGCAGCTGACGGCCCGAAAGATCGTCGGACTCGGCGCCGCCGGGGTCGCGCTGCTGGTCTTGGCGCTCGGATGATCGAAGGCCTGGCCGCGACAGTAAGCCGATCACATTCGGCGCTGGGCGAATCAAGTGCCGATAACATGCGGCAGCTGTGACCCCTTCGCGGTCGTAAACCGACCCTCGCCGCTTTCACGATGTTACCCGGCATCCATCCGATTTGTGCGCCAAGCTCTCCGAGAGCGCGATCGATCCGGTTTCGCCCGTGCGCAGAGCGAGCGGGAACGCCCTGATCTTTTTTCGCCATGTCCGCGAGCAAGATACTTTGGGGCCGGGTGCTGCTCGTCGGCTCCGCCGTGCTCGCCTTTCTTTGGGCGGCGACGGAGTGGACCGCGTGGCGGCTCGGCTTCCAGCCGCAGCCTTCTGCACGATCTCGCCTCCCGCACCCGCAACCTCGTCCGCCGCGGCAAGGCGCCGCCGGTCGTCATGCTGGCGCAGCCCACCCCTCTCCAGCAGCACGCCTTCGAAAGGCTCGGCATCGCCATCGCCCCGTAAGCCGAGCGCCCCCCTCCCAAATCGCCATGTCCCAGGCGGACCAACCCCTTACGATCCGATACCCGAGGAAGTTCCGGCTAGAAGCTCACGCGCAGATTGCCGGCGATGATGACATCCTGATAATTCGTCTTGAGTTGGGTGGTGGTCGCCACGAGGCCGAGCTTGACCGCGGGGGTCATCGCGCACCGCAACCCCGCTCCGACCACCACGCCGGCTCGGCCCGCCCCGTCTTCCGGGGTCGTGGTTTCGTATTCAAACTTGAGCGGAACGTAGAGTTCCACTCGCCCTATCTGGTAGCCGGCTTCGCCGCCGAGCTTCACTACGCCGTAGCGAATGGTGTTCGAAAACGGCGGTATCGTGCTCAAGAGATTGCTCTCGGCGCCTTCCCAGCTATAGGAGTAGCCGCCAAATCCCGTCAGCTTCCAGGGCCCCCTGTCGGCGTAGAAATCGAGTTCGGCGGCGCCGATCAAACGATTGCTGCCGAAGGAGCCGCTCGGGCCCGGAACGGTGGTCGTAATGCTGTTCGACAGGCGGCTGTAGTTGAAGAGCCCGTTCAGCGAGAGGTGCGGGGCGATGATGTAGGCCCCATAGGGGCCGAAGACGGCGCCATTCGATAAGCGCTCGCTTGCGACCGAGCGGAAACCCAAGTCGCTATGCACATAGCCGGCGCTGAAACCGGCGATCCATCGCTTGCCGATGACGGTGTCGAGGCCGGTGAGCGCGACGACGCTGGAGCCGTGATAACCGATCGGCGAGGAGTTCGAGAGGTAGGATCCCGAGGCGTCGAGCCATGCGCCCGGATCCTCGGGGTCGGCGGGCGTAGCCCATTCGCCGGGACCGGACGCCGCGAGCGGCGGCAAGCCCAGCGCAAGAGCACGCGACAAATCGCGAATCCGGTCGAAAATGGCGTCGGTGACCGCCTCCGATTGGTCGCGCAACACTCCCTGCTGCGCGGCCTCGGCCCGCGTCGCACACACCGCGAGCGCCTCGTTGCATGGCGGGTGGGCCGAGGCAGGCGGGGCGGCGATGGCCCCAGCCACAGAGACGGCGAGCGTCGTCACAGTGAATCGAGCCGTCCTCTTTCCGGAACCACGCATCGCTCCCTCCCGCCCGGTTTGGGGCTGCGGACGCCGCTAATATAACGCCCTTGCCGATGTTCAACCATTGCTTTCGCCGTCGCAAATTTATGCCATCCGCGCGCTCGCGGTTCGAGAGATGGAGGGTCTCGGTGGAGAGGGCACGCCGGGGTCGGTGCCCCAAAACAGATCTCGCGGTGTTGCTCGCCGCCGCCGACGCAAGGGCGGAGCACTTCTTCGCCGCCGCTCTCGAACGCCAGGTGGACGACGACAACGCCGCCGCGGTTGGGATCGAAGTCCTCGCCGCCCCACCGCCCGAAGTCGAGACGACGGTCCGCAAATTGCTCTGAGCCGTTTCGTCACCGCGCCATTCGGCTGGCGTCGGTCGGGGGCATCATCGCGGGGTTTACTCCGCCTTCAGCGCCCTTGCGATCTTTAGGCGGAAATCATGCAGTTCAGGACCGTGATGATCGTCCCACCACCTATCCCACCGCTCGGTCAAGCCGCGTCCTTCAAAGATTTTGGCGAGGCGCTCCGCGCCCAGCTCCGCTCCGTGCCCAACGAGCTTCTCGCCGAAGACGTAATGCTCGGCAATCACAATCCCGAACCCGGCGGCCAGCCCGACCGGTCCCGCAGCTGCCAGCGATAACAATAGCGGCAGCTGCAGTGCTCCGAGGAGCGTATTTGTGCCGAGCTTCGCGCCTTCCTTGAAGGCAGCCTGGTACCAATGCTCCGAACCGGGCACCTTGCGTGCGCTGGAGAAGAGGTCGAGCGCAAGCCCGGCAGAGGGGACATGCGCAACCGCTTCGAAAGCCTTCCCGCCGATCGTCCTGGTAGCGCCCTCCGCCAGTTCGACCACGTCCTTGTGTTTCCGCCCCTCGGTCCGGCAGTTTTGCAACAGCGGCGGGCCCAAAGCCCGCTCTAGGTCGACCATCGACAGCACGTAGCCCGCTTGCTCGATATCGTGGACCGATCTGCCGAACTCCGAAAGTTGCGTTCGACTGTCGGCGATTCGGCGAAGCTGCGGCTCAAATCCCGCAGGCACTCCGTCAAGTGCCTGACGCAGGCGCGAGTCCCGCACCCCTACACGCAGCTTAAGCGACACCTTTTCGAAAGCGCGCGAAACATCGCTCGCCGTGCTCAATACTCTACCCTCGTCGCCTGAGCCGCGTAGGACTCAGGTTCACCGGAGCCGAGATCACGTCGTCTTCATCTGCTCCTGATCGTAGCCCACGGTTTCCGGGCTGCCGGTGATGCCGGGCTGCATGCCGGTGAACGTCTCGGTGATCTTCGTGAAGTTGAGCGACAGCGATTCCATCGGCATGTCGCCGCCGCTGCTCAGCGAATAGTGGCTGAGCCCTGTGTTTTCGAGCTCGTAGGTGAGGAAGGTCTCGACCTTGCCCTTCGCGGTCGTCGTAAACTTGATCGTGACCTTGTTGTCGAGCTTGCCGGCGACCGCATCGAGGAAAAGCTTGGGGCTGGCGACATCGCTCGGTTTGGTCACGCTTACCTCGCTCAAGCTCGGCTCGCTGTGCTCGCGCGAAATCGCGCCGCGCGCCGCCGTGCCGATCGAACGCCCGACGCCCCATTGAAAAGAGTTGAGCTCGATCCAGTCCTTGAACCCCTCCGTCGTCACCGCGCCTTTGATGCTGCCGTATTTCATGTAGATGGCCATCGCGTTCCCCTTTTGCCGAATTCTGCCTACCCAATTCGCCCATCGCGCCAAGAATGCGCGTCGCGTGCGCTACGTCCGCCTCTGAGACCGCCGGAACTCTGAGGCGCGGCGGCGGCGGAAAAAACCGGTGGATCGCCTCCGAAATTCTCGGCCGATCCGCCTTATTGCCCCCTGGCCGGTGGGCCTTTAGCCCGCGGGCGCGAAGCGGCCCGCGGGTCCGGCCCGGCCATCCACGACTTCCTTCCGTTCGGCGAAACGCCTGGTGAAATCGTGGATGCCCGAAACAAGTCCGGGCAAGAGGGATGGGTTTCTTGCGAGTTAGCGAAGCCTCGGTAGTTTGCAAACGACCCGCTAGCTCAATTCATAGCAGAAACCGCCGGTTTCGTCCATTCCCACCTTGACGCGAGCGATCGGCCGCCCGTCCGCCATGCGCGCCAGCACCTGCGCCGAAAGCTCCGGCAAAAGCGTCCTCGAGAGGATCTTTTCGACGTTGCGGGCGCCTGATGAGGTCTCGGTGCAGCGCGCCGCGATCGCCTCGACCAATTCCGGCTCGTATTCGAACCCGGCGCGGTAGGAATCGGTGACGCGCTGGCGCACGCGGCCGAGCTGCAATGCGACGATCTTCCTGATGACCGCGTCGGAAAGCGGCAGATACGGGACGAGGGTGACGCGGCCCAGAAACGCCGGCTTGAAGTGCTTCATCAGCTCGGGCATCAGCGCTTCGGCCAATGCCGCCGGATCGGGCGCGGTCTCGGGGTCGGCGAAGAGCTTGCCCATGAGCTCCATGCCGGCGTTCGAGGTCATGATGATGACCGAGTTCTTGAAGTCGATGTCGCGGCCCTCGCCGTCCTTCATCATCCCCTTGTCGAAAACCTGGTAGAAGACGTCCTGGACTCCGGGGTGCGCCTTTTCCATCTCGTCCAAAAGGATCACGGAATAGGGGCGCCGGCGCACCGCCTCGGTCAGGACGCCGCCCTCGCCATAGCCGACATAGCCGGGCGGGCTCCCCATGAGGAGGCTCACTTTGTGCTCCTCCTTGAATTCGCTCATGTTGATGACGGTCAGGTGCTGCTCGCCGCCATAAAGGAGGTCGGCGAGCGTCAGCGCCGTCTCGGTCTTGCCGGTGCCCGAGGGACCGACCAGAAGGAAGACGCCGATCGGCTTTCGGGGGTCGGTAAGGCGCGCGCGCGAGGTGCGGATCGCTTGCGAGACGGCTTCGAGAGCGTGGGATTGCCCGACGACTCGCCGCTCCATCGCCTCTTTCAGAGTGAGGATGGTGCGGATTTCATCGGATTGCATGCGGCCCGCCGGGATGCCGGTCCAGCCTTCGACCACCTCGGCGATCGCCTGGGCGTCGACGACCGGGTAGATCAAAGGCTCTTCCCCCTGAACCGCGCGCAACCTTTCGCTCACTTCCGCAAGCCGCGCCCGCTCCTCTTCCTTGTCGCCCTCTTTCGCCGGATCCTCGAGCACGGAGCGCAACTCGGCCATCTCCGCCGCAAGCTTCTTTTCCTCTTCCCAGCGCGCCTTGAGTGCTTCGAGCTTTTCTTGCGCCTGCGCCCGCGCCCGCTCGAGCTCCCCCTTCTTCGCGCCGTGATCGGCGCCGGAGGCCATCTCGCGTTCGAGGATAGCAAGTTCGGTGTCGATCGCCGCAATCCGCCGCTCCTTGTCCTCGACCGCCGCCGGCACCGCGCTCTGGCTCATGGCGACGCGCGCGCAAGCGGTATCGAGGAGGGAGACCCCCTTGTCCGGCAATTGCCGGCTCGGGATGTAGCGCGCCGAAAGCTTGACCGCCGCGCCCACCGCCTCGTCGAGAATGCGCACCCCGTGGTGCTTTTCGAGCGTCCCGACGAGGCCGCGGAGCATGCGGATCGCGCTCTCTTCGCCCGGCTCCTCGACCTTGACCACCTGGAAGCGGCGGGAGAGCGCCGCATCCTTCTCGAAATATTTCTTGTATTCGGCCCAGGTCGTCGCCGCGATGGTGCGCAACTCGCCGCGCGCCAAGGCCGGCTTCAGAAGGTTGGCGGCGTCGCTCTGGCCCGCGGGTCCTCCGGCGCCGATCATCGTATGCGCCTCGTCGATAAAGAGGATGATCGGCCGGGGACTCGCCTTCACTTCCTCGATCACCGATTTGAGCCGGTTTTCGAATTCGCCCCTGACCCCGGCGCCGGCCTGAAGGAGCCCCAGATCGAGCGTGCGCATAGTGACGCCGCGCAAGGCTTGAGGCACGTCGCCCTCGGCGATGCGCTGGGCAAAACCCTCGGCGACCGCGGTCTTGCCGACCCCGGCCTCGCCCGTCAGGATCGGGTTGTTCTGGCGCCGCCGCGTCAAGATGTCGATGACCTGCCGGATCTCGCTGTCGCGCCCGAGGATGGGGTCGATCTTTCCGGCGCGCGCGGCGGCGGTCAGATCGATCGTGAATTGCGCGAGCGCCCCCGTGCCGGAGGGCAGAACCCCACCCTCGCCTGCCGCGGCAGGAGCGCCTTCGGCCGCGGGAAGCGCGCTCGCCTCCTCGACGCTCCCCGCGGTCAAAGCGGCGAAATCGCGCTTCAAGGCTTCGGCCGGAATGCGCAGCAACTGCCCCGAAGCCTCGCGCGCGCGCCGCGCCAGATATTCGTCGGCGAGGAGCGCCCACAAAAGGTGCCCGGACCTGAGGCGCGAGAGAGCGTGTTCGACCGAGGCGAAAAGCCACGCCTCGCGGGTCGCGGCGACGATATCGGGAGAAAGCGAGGGCGCCCGCGCATTCCCCGTCTTCATGCGGTCGAGCGCGCGGCCCAAATCCGCGCGCAGGCGGCCTTCGTCGACCTCGTAATGGCGCAGGATCGCCGCCACATCGCCGCCCGTGATGTCGGCGAGCTTTATGAGCCAATGCTCGATCTCGACATTGTAGTGGGTACGGGAAAGCGTCAGCCCCGCCGCCGCCTCGAGCGCCTTGCGGCACGGCTCGTTGAGGCGGCCTACCAGCGATTTCAAATCGATCGCCGCCATCTCCCGGGTCTCCCCTTTTAGGCGCCTCGCTCCCGCATCCGTGCGCAGGCGGGAGCGCCGTTGCGTTCGCCAAGACGAAGAGGTATAGCCGATTTGCCGGCGATTATCCTCAGGGAAAATTGCGGTCACGTTGTCGAGCGGCGGCCCGGCCGATGGAAGAATCGAATTTCGAGCTCGCGGCGCTCCTCGCGCCGATCCCGGGCGAAGCGCCGGCGGGGAGCGATCCGCGTCAGGATACCTCGCCGCAATCCCTTTATTACCGCCTGCGCGACGCCCGCGCCGAAGCGCGCGCCGCCGAGCGGGCGATGGAAAGCGAGGAAGGGGAGAGCGCGCCGCCGCCGCAATGGCGGACGATCCGCGAGCTGGCGCCGGAACTTCTCGCCAAGACGGCAAAGGACCTCGAAATCGCCGCTTGGCTCGGCGAAGCGCTTTTGCGCAGCGACGGGCTCCAAGGACTGGCCTCGGGCGTCGGCGTCATGACGGGTCTCGTGGAGAGCTTTTGGGACGATCTCTTTCCGCTTCCCGATGAAGACGGGATCGCCACGCGTGTCACTCCCGTCGCCGGACTCAACGGTTTCGAAGGCGACGGCACCTTGATCGCGCCTTTGCGTCGGCTGGTGCTGTTTCTTCGACCCGACGGCGCGGCGCTGCACGTGTGGCAGTACGCGCAGTCGAGAGAGCTCGCGACGATCGTCGACGAGACGCGCCGCCAGCAGAGGCTTGCCGCCGGGGTCTTGCCCTTCGAAACCGTCGAGAATGAGGCGCGCCTCGCGGGCGGCGAACACTTCGCGGCGCTGCGCCGGGAGACCGAGGCGGCGGCCGGAGCCTGGCGGGCGCTCGAAACGGCGCTCGAAGGCCGGGCCGGCGCCGATGCGCCGCCGATGAGCCGGGTGCGGGACCTTCTCGCGGAGATCGGCGCCATCGCCGAGCGCTTCGCTGCCCCCGAAGAAAACGCCGCCGCGGCGGAAAAGACAATCGCGCCGGCGGAGGCGGTCGCCGGTGCCGCGGTGCCGCCCTTGCCGGCCGGCAGGGTTGGATCGCGCGAGGAAGCGCTGCGCGCGCTTGCCGACATCGCCCAATTTTTCCGCCGGACCGAGCCTTTGTCGCCGCTTGCCTACACCTTGGAGGAAGCGGTGCGGCGGGCGCATCTCTCCTGGCCCCAGCTCTTGGAAGAGATCGTTCCCGATCCCTCGACCCGCGCCGCCATCCTGACGAGCCTCGGCATCCGCCCGCCAAGCGAATAGCCTCAAAGATCGAGGCTTACTAGTGGTCAAAATCAAACGGATAGAGCCGTTGTCGCCTGGCGCGTCGGGATTGCTTCGTCGCTCCGCTCCTCGCAATGACAAGAGCTTATGTGTCATTGCGAGCGAAGCGAAGCAATCTCGGCGGGAGCCGCCGCGGTACCAATCGTCGGATTCTCACCACTAGCAGCCGCAAATGATTTGTCGGTGGCTGACGTAGAACAGGCGAACGACCGTCAAACCCTCCCCCTCCGTGGGGGAGGGAAAGAAGGGCGAAGCGTTGCAGGACCTCTCGGATGCCTCCCTTCAAACCAAGGCGCCGCGGGTCGATTTGCGGATTCGCTTTTTAATTCCTCATCGGTTAAAATTACAAATCGACACGATCGTCCGGTAGGTTGGGGAGACGCCGGTCATGAGCGAAAGCATCCACGAAAAGCTGAAACGGGTGCGCAAACCTCGGGTGCACATCACCTATGAGGTCGAAACCGAGGGCGCCCAGATCTTGCGCGAGCTGCCTTTTGTCGTCGGCATTCTCGGCGATTTTTCTGGGGATCCGAGAGAGCCTTTGCGTCCTCTCGCCGAACGCAAATTCGTCCAGATCGACCGCGACAACTTCAACGACGTAATGGCGCGGATGACCCCGGGTCTCAACCTGCGGGTCGACAACAAACTCGCCGACGACGGCAGCCAGATGGCCGTGTCGCTCAAATTCAACGCGCTCGAAGACTTCGAGCCGGCGCGCGTCGCCGAGCAGGTGCCGGCGTTGAAGGCATTGCTTGAGACCCGAAACAAATTGCGCGACCTGATGAGCAAGGTCGATCGCTCCGAACAGCTCGAAAGCCTCCTCGAACAGATCCTCAAAAACGAAAGCGAATTGAAGTCGCTTTCGGGCGAACTCGGGATCCCGGTGCCGAAGGAGTGAGCCATGTCCGAGATGAAGACCGCCCCTGAAGCGGAAACCGCCGCTGCCGCCGCTCCCGGCCTTCTCGAACAGGTCGTTGCGGCGACCAAGCAAACCGAGCCGGACCGCGCTCAGGACCTCGTCAAGACCCTCGTCGAGCAGGCGCTCGTCGGCACGGTCACGTTCGATCGCAACCTGTCGCGCACCTTCGAACGCG
>JAKAOO010000116.1 GCA_021812165.1 Pseudomonadota bacterium
CGACCTCCCGGCGCGACTACACCGAAGCGAGCCGGCGCCTGGCGACGGCGGCGTCCCTGCGTCGAGCCGGTCGCTGTGCCGAATCGGTGCCGCACCTCCAGCGCGCGGCTGCTCTGCTGCCGGCGCGCGCGGAGATCCATGCCGAACTTGGAAGCAGCCTGCTCGCGTGCCATCGGGCGACAGAGGCGCTGGCGAGCTTCGAGCACGCGATCCGGCTCGATCCCAAGCTCGCACTTGCGCATTACCATATCGGTCTTGCATTGATGGAACTGGGGCAGGAGCGCGCCGCGCTCGATGCCTTCGAACAGGCGGCGGCGCTCGACCCCAAGCTCGCCGAGGTGCACCGGCAGAGGGGCTCCCTGCTTGCGCAATTGGGGCTGCGTGCGCAGGCCGGCGCCGCATTCCGCGCGGCCGCGTCGGCAGCGGACCGCCCCGCGCAGGCCTCGCTCGACAACGCCGAGGCCCTCTATCAGGAAGGCCGAGACGACGAAGCGGAAGCCGCGCTTCGCCGCGCGAAAGCTCTCGAACCTGCCAATATCGTGACGGCGGAGATGTTCGGCCGGATTCATGCCCAGCAGGGTCGCTTGGCTGAGGCGGCGGAGGAGTATCGTTCCGTTCTGGCGCGAGACGCCGGCCGGCCCGGCGCCGCGCTCGCGCTCTTCACCGTCGCCAGGGCGCAGGAGGCGGATCGGCCCCTGCTTGCCGAACTGGCACGGCAAGCGGCCCGGCCGGAATTGTGGCCGCTCGCGCGCATGATGCTCGAATTTGCGCTCGGCCGCGCCTACGAGCAGCTGCGCGATTACGCCGAGGCGATCCGCCATTTCGACGGCGGGAACGCGATCCGCACTGCGATCGCGCCGCTCGATCCGCAGCTGCTGAAGCGCGACACCGAACGGGTGGTCGCCGCCTTCCCGCCCGGCTCGCTGGCGAGCAAAGGAGACGAGGCGGACGGCGCCGGCGAGCGTGCCATTTTGATCCTTGGCCTTCCGCGTTCGGGCACGACGCTCACCGAGCAGATCCTTTCGAGCCATCCGATGGTCGCGCCCGGCGGCGAGACCGGGTTCTGGAGCGAGCGCGGGCCGGGCGTGCTGGAGGCGGGCGCGAGCGAGGAGATGCTCGCGCCGATCGCCGACCGCTACCGCGCGTTCCTCGACGGGATCGATCCGAAGGCGGCGCGCGTCACCGACAAGGACACCTTCAACTTCATCTGGATCGGGATCATCCGCCGCGCCCTGCCGCGCGCGCGCATCATCCATGTGAGGCGCAACCCGATCGACAACGCGGTCTCGCTTTACACGACCTATTTCGTCAACCGCAGGCTCTTTTTCGTCGGCAACCGCGAGAACTTGGCGCTTTACTGCGAGAATTACCTGCGCCTCATGGACCATTGGCGCGCCGTATTGCCGCCGGAGCGGTTCATGGAAATCGACTACGAGGCGCTGGTGCGCGACCGCGAAAACGAGACGCGGCGTCTCGTCGAATTCTGCGGCCTCCCGTGGGACGAGGCGTGCCTTTATCCGGAAAAGAACACGCGCGCGATCGACACGGCGAGCCTGTGGCAGGCGCGGCAGCCGGTCTATACGAGTTCGCTGGAGCGCTGGCGCAATTATGCGCCGTGGCTCGGGGCCCTGTTGCGGCTTGCCCCGTCGCAGGAAGAGCCCGCCCTTTGAGGCTCGCATGCGGCGCGGCTCGGGGCGACGCCGGCATTTCGGGCGCGTGCCAGACCCGTTCCACGCTCGCCGGCATGCCGATTTCCGCTCACTGCTCGGCATCGCCGCCGGCCACGCTCCGCTCACCGACAAAATGTTGATCCCACCGGAGGCAGAGGTATAAGCTTCTCTCCGCCACCTGAAGTCGTTGCGGCCGCCCGCCTCAGCAACAATCATTATATGCAAATGCCTTGAGTGACGTGCGGCTCGCCTCATTTCATAGGGAAAGGGGTAGAAGATGCTCCGCCGTATTGGTGCTGAATTCTTTGGAACATTCTGGCTGGTGTTCGGAGGGTGCGGTGCGGCCGTGCTGGCTGCCGCCTTTCCTGCCCTCGGCATCGGATTCGCCGGGGTCGCGCTCGCCTTCGGTCTCACCGTACTGACGATGATCTACGCCGTCGGCCACATCTCCGGCGGGCATTTCAATCCGGCGGTGACGATCGGTTTCTGGGCCGGCGGCCGCTTCCGCGGCGCCGATGTGCTGCCCTACATCGTGGCGCAGGTGATCGGCGCGATCGCCGCCGCCGCGGTGCTGTATTTGATCGCCAGCGGCAAGCCGGGCTTTGAGCCTGGCGGTTTTGCCGCCAACGGCTATGGCACCTTGAGCCCCGGCAAATATTCGCTCCTCGCTTGTCTCGTGTGCGAGATCGTCTGCACCTTCTTCTTTGTGACGGTCATCCTCGGCGCCACAACGCCGCGCGCGCCCGCCGGCTTTGCCGGCGTCGCGATCGGGCTGACGCTCACCATCGTTCATCTGGTCTCGATCCCGGTCACCAACACCTCGGTAAACCCAGCGCGCAGCACCGGCCCGGCACTGTTTGCCGGCGGACCTTATATCCATCAATTGTGGCTGTTCTGGTTGGCGCCGATCGTTGGCGCGCTCTTTGCCGGTTGGCTCGCGCGCTGGCTGCAGCGGCAAGAGCGCGTTGAACAACCGCTACCCCAAGCCCCGACGGCGCGCGTTACCTGATTGAGGCGCCGCGTTCGACGCGCGTCGAAGCGCAAAGTCTCGGGAAAGGCGGAGAGCTTCAGGCTTTGATTTCGTCGGCGAACGATTTCGAGAAGCCGCCAAGCCGGTTCGCCCGCTTCTTCGCGCCGATCGCCGACCGCTACCGCGCGTTCCTTGACGGGATCGATCCGAAGGCGGCGCGCCCCGCCGCAGGAAGAACCCGCCCTTTGAGGCTTGCATGCGGGGCGGCTCTGGGCGAGGCCCGCATTTTGGGCGCGCGCCAGATCCGTTCCGCGCTTGCCGGCATTTCGATTTCTGCGTCCTGCGATCCGACGGCCTCTGTGACATTATTGTAGCCAAGTCCTAAGCAGGATTGCGGAGCCGAGTACACAACGTTCCCTCTCCGGCCTTTACACCCGAAGGGCGGAGAGGGAGCTGTTGGCGGCGGGCCGCGTTTGTGTATCGACTTGCAAGATCCTGCTTAGCAGGCTGCGGAAAAATGCTGGAACGTCGTCATTCCGGGGCGCGGTCGCAGACCGCGAGCCCGGAATCCATGAACACAATCCCGCGAAATCAATGGCTTGGCCTGTGTTCATGGTTTCCGGGCCCGGCCCTCACGGGCCGTCCCGGAATGACAGGGGGTTTTTCCGCATCCTCTTAGTTCGCCACCGGCTTTGCCGACCCGCAGGGGATGAAACGGGTTGTTTCTTTCTAGCTGTTGGAGGGTTTGGGTTTCCAAAATCCTCAATTTCTATTGACCTTAATAACCGAAAAGGATAAGAAGCCCAAGTTTAGAAGGCACCCGGCTCAGAGCTTCAGGTAGAGGGTGCCGGGTCAGGGTTGGCGATCGCGCAGCGAGGCATCCACGACTTCGGCCGGTGGCGTGCGATTTGGCGTGTGTACCCGAATGGATGGCCTGCCCGCTCGCGCGAAGCGGAATTGCGGTGTGCTCAACCGAGGAGGGGTAAATGACGAAGCTCAAGACGGCTTTATTGGCATCGACTTCCGTGGTGGCGCTCGTTGCTGCCGGCATCGCGCCGCCGGCCTTCGCGGGTAAGGGCAACGGCGTGCCGAGCGGGGCTCATTACAACCTCACCATCATCGGCTCGACGCAGGCGCCAAACTCGACGATGACCGGCTCGAACCGGCACACGATCATCATGCCGCTCGTCACGGCCGGAGACTCGGTGAACGGCAGCGAACCCGACGGCAGCATCACGAGCGACACCTCGATTTTCCTGGAGCAGACCACGAGCGGCGATGCCACCGACTTCCGGGTCTGCGACGGCAACGGCTTCGACGTCGCTTACCAGTGCAGTCCGCCAGCCGCTCCCCTCACGCCGGTCCGCGGCTCTGACATAGGCGCGACCTTCCAGCTTCCGTGCAATACAAGCGTGACGGGCAATAACCTGATCGCATGCACCGGGAACGAATCGGACTCCTACGAGGTGTGGGTGGAGGCGCTCGGGAAGCCTGGCGGCAGCGCCAGCCTGACCACATGCGGCATCACCTCGACCGGCACCGAATATTGCAATTCAACCAACACGGTTCTCGTGCGCACTGCCGGCAAGCCAAAGTTCACGAACGCGACCCAGAACCTGACCACGGTGACGACCAAGTGCTTGAGCGGCACCGGAAAGACCGGAACCTGCACCTACGAGCTTTTCGCCCCTGAGTTCGATTACTACCTCTGGGATTACGACAACAACGGCCTCAGAAACGCACAGTTGCGCTTCTACGACATGAGCGGTGAGAACCCGAACCACAGCTGACGAGCGGCTCGGGAGGTTCGTTCCGGGGCGGCGGGGCCCGGCCCCCGCCGCATTCGGCGCTGCCCGGAGGCCGGCGCCTTTTCATGACGACCTCGGCCCTTCGCCCGCCTTCATGAAGAGGGCTTTTTTGTTCGTCGCCGCGGCGGCTTTCCTCTTGAGCGGCTTTGCCGCCGCTCTCGCCGCGGCGCCGGGCCCTCGCTTCGTCGCGCCCGTTCGCGGCTTCGATTTCGGGAAGGTCAAGCGCGGGGCGACGATTTCGCATTGCTTCCGCGTATCGAACGCGGGAACGGGCGTTCTCAAAATTCTCGGAATGACCTTCACCTACCCGGGCATGACGGCGCGGGTGAAGGCCTTGATCCCGCCCGGAAAGACGAGGCCTCTCTGCATCGACCTCAAGACGACGACCCTCGATCTCGGCGTTCGCGCGCGCGCCCTCTTGAGGCTCAACGACCCCGCCCACCCGCAGATCGCCTTCACCCTCAGGGGATTTGTCAGCCGCCCGATCGACTTCATCCCTCCGGCCGTCTTTGCGACCTTCTTCAAAGGCGAAGGCGCGCAGAAGCGGATCGAGATCGTCAACAACGAGAGGAAGCCTCTCGCGATCAAGGGGATCGAAAGAGAGGGCAAGCATTTCCGAGCCAAAATCGTCGCCGTCAAGCCGGGAAGGGTTTACGACCTCCTCGTCCGCATCCCCCGCGACACGCCGCCGGGGCGCTACATCGAAAACGCCCAACTTTCGACGAACGACCCGCGCCACCCGCGCCTCAGGGTCGGGGTCTTTATTCTCGTGTTGCGAGATCTCTACGCGATGCCCGAAAAGATCGATTTCGGCACGCTGAGCCTCGCCCAATTGAGGACCGACCCGGCGCTCGCCGAGGACCAGGCGGAGACGGTTTTTGTCCGCGAGCGGGAGGGAAGCTTCCGGATCGACGGTGTTTCGAGCGACATTCCAGGGCTTGGCGTCACCGTTTCGCCGCAAGGCGAAGCCCGCGCTTTCCGCGTGGAAGTGGTGCCGCAGCCGGATAAACTCGCGCCGGGACCCTTTGCCGGCACCGTTACAATTGCGACCTCCGACCGCAAAATCCCGCGAATTCTCGTTCCCGTTCGCGGCGTTGTCCGGTAGCGGCCGCGCGGCCCCCGCCGCTGCCGTGCGGGAGGGGGCCGTCCCTTCGGTTTCTTGCCCGAGGGGCCGCGCCACCCTAAAGTGATAGAATGACTTCCGAGGCCGCGCCCGGCCGCAACGATCCCTGCCCTTGCGGAAGTGGCCGCAAATTCAAGAAATGTTGCGCACTGAAGCCGGGGCCGGCGATGCGGCCCGACGTAGCGGCGCTCAGCGCGCACAGGCAGGCGCTCGACGCCTCGATCCCGAAGGCGCGCCGCGGGCCGGTAGCGCCGCCTTCGCCAAGGCGCCGAGAGGCGGAGCTCGCGCAGCACATGGAAACGGCGGCTCGCCTTCGCGCGGAAGGCCGTTTCGCCGATTCCCTCGCCTACCTCGAACGCGCGGCCGCGCTCGCGCCCAAGGACCCGGCGATCCATGCCGACCTCGGGAGCAGCCTCATCGCCTGCCATCGGGCGGAAGAGGCGCTCGAAAGCCTGGAGCGCGCGCTCGCTCTCGATCCCGATATCGCCTTCGCGCATTACCATCTGGGCCTTGCTCTCGTCTCCCTGGGGCGCGAAGGACAGGCTCTCGGCGCCTTCGAAAAGGCTTCGGCCCTTGCGCCCCGGATGGCGCTGGCGCATCGCCGCCGCGGCGCTCTCCTGCACGGCCTCGGTTTGACGCGCCGGGCGGCGGCCGCGTTCCGAGCGGCCGCCGCGGTCGCGGAGAACCCCGCTCAGAGACTGCGCGACAATGCGAGGGCGCTGCGGATCGAAGGCCGGGACGAGGAAGCCAAAGGCGTCCTTCTCGAGGCCAAATCCCTGAATCCGAAAGATGGGGAGACACTCGAGGTTCTGGGACGGCTTTATGCGGAAGAGGGACGTTTTGCCGAGGCCGAAAAGGAGTTTCGCGCGGTTTTGGAATACAGCCCGGGGAACGCGAGCGCGGCCTTCCAGCTTTTCCAGGCCGTCACGGCGCGCGAGGAGGATCGGCCTTTGCTCTTAAGGCTGGCGGCCCGCGCCAGGAGGCTTGAGCTTCCGGCGCAATCGCGCATGCTCTTTCATTTTGCCCTCGGGCGGGCCTATGAGCAGCTCAAAGAGTACGCTTCCGCGATCCGCCACTTCGACGAGGCCAACAAGATCCGCGCCGCGATCGCGCCTCTCAATCGGAGGGCGCTCGAGCGCGAGACCCGGGCGACCATGGCCGCATTCCCTCCGGGCTCCCTCCCGGCCGGGAGGAAAGCCGAGGACGAGCGTGCCATCTTGATCCTCGGCCTTCCGCGTTCGGGCACGACGCTGACGGAGCAGATCCTTTCGAGCCATCCGCTGGTGGCGGCGGGAGGCGAGATCGGGTTCTGGAGCGAGCACGGGAAGCGTGCGCTCGAGGCGGGCGCGACCGCGGCGGTCCTCGCGCCTCTCGCGGTCCAATACCGGGCTCTCCTCGAACGGATCGACCCCAAAGCCGCAAGGGTCACCGACAAGAACCCGTTCAACTTCTACCGGGTCGGCCTTTTGCGCCGCGCCCTTCCGGGGGCTCGGATAATCCATGTGAGGCGAAGCCCGATCGACAACGCCCTCTCGCTTTACACGACCTACCTCAACCCGCGCTCCACCTTCTTTCTCGGCAACCGCGAGGATCTCCTCTTCTTCTACGACAACTACCTGCGCCTCATGGACCATTGGCGCAGCGTGCTGCCGCCGGAGCGGTTCATGGAAATCGACTACGAGGCGCTGGTGCGCGACCGCGAGAGAGAGACGCGGCGTCTCGTCGAATTCTGCGGCCTCTCCTGGGACGAGGCGTGCCTTTACCCGGAAAAGAACACGCGCGCGATCGACACGGCGAGCCTGTGGCAGGCGCGGCAACCGGTCTATACGAGTTCGCTGGAGCGCTGGCGCAATTATGCGCCGTGGCTCGGGGCCCTGTTGCGGCTTGCCCCGCAGCAAGGCGAAGCCGTGGGAGGCGCGCATCGCCCCGATCGGGAAGCCCGTCACGCTCCGGCGAAAGATGCGAAAGGAGCTTCGTGAGAGCGCTCCGGAATACCGTTACAGGGTGTTTCCAAGCGCGCGCCAGATCCGTTCCGCGCTTGCGGGCATGTCGATTTCCGCGCCCTGCGGCAAGGCGTCGGCGACGGCGCTCATGACGGCGGCGAGCGCGGCTGTCGTTCCCGCTTCGCCGACGCCTTTGACGCCGAGCGCGTTGGTCCGGCACGGCACCGGATGGTGGAAGGCGGCGATGCGCGGCAGCGTATCGGCGCGCGGCAGCGCATAATCCATAAAGGAGCCGGAAAGGAGCTGGCCGCTTCCTTCGTCATAGGCTCCCCATTCGAGGAGCGCTTGGCCCGCGCCCTGCGCGACCCCGCCTTGAACCTGGCCTTCGACCAGAACCGGCTCCAGAACCTTTCCGCAATCGTCGACCGCGGTATAAGCGAGGAGTTCGCAGCGGCCCGTCTCGGGATCGATCTCGACTTCCGCCACGTGGCAGCCGTTGGGAAAGGAAGGGGGCACATCGGCGGTTCCCCGCGTGTCGAGCGTCTCGGCAACGGCGCCCTCTTTGAAAAGATCGCGGGCGCGCTGGGCCAACTCGAAGAGGGCGATGCGGCGATCCGTGCCGGCGATCTCGAAGCTCCCCTCCCGATAAATGACATCGGCTTCCGCCGCCTCGAAAAGGTGAGCGGCAAGACGCCGGCCTTTGGCGATCAGCGCTTCGACGGTTGCGACGAGCGCGCCGCCAACCGACATCGTCGAGCGCGAGGCGACGGCGGCCGCACTCGGCACCGCGAAGTCGCTGTCGCCCGGCGCAAACGCGACGCTCTCGACGGGAATCTGGAGCCTCTCGGCGGCAAGCCGCCGGTACACCGTCTCATGGCCCTGGCCGCTTGCCTGAACGCCGATCGCCAAAAGGAGCCGGCTTTCTCCGGGAAAGGACAAAAACGCCCCCTCGCCCGGCTGGCCGCCTGCGATTTCGAGAAAGCACGAAACGCCGAGACCGCGGCGCCGGCCGGCGGCGGACGATGCTTCGCGCCGCGCGGCAAACCCGGCGACATCGGCCCGCTTCAAGGCCTCGTCGAGGAGCGCCGGAAAATCGCCGCTGTCATAGGTCGTTCCGACCGCAGTGCGGTACGGCATCTTCTCGGGCGCAATCAGATTGCGCCGGCGCAGCTCGATGCGGTCGATCCCCGATTCTCGCGCCGCTCGATCGATGAGACGTTCGAGACAGTAATTCGCTTCCGGCCGCCCGGCCCCGCGATAGGGGCCTGTCGGCACCGTATTCGTAAAGACGCAGCGCACCCGCACCGCCACGCGCGGGATGTCGTACATCCCGGGAAGGCAGCGCAGGAAGTTGGCGGTCGAGATAAAGGCCGCGTGGGACGTGAGATACGCCCCCATATTGGCCAGCACCTCGATGCGCAGCCCGGTAAAACGGCCCTCGCCATCGAGGGCGAGGATGCCTTCCATGACGCTGTCGCGCGCCTGGTTGTCGGAGAGAAAACATTCGCTGCGGCTCGCCAGCCAGCGCACCGGGCGGCGCAGGAGACGCGCCGCAACGAGAAGCGCGGGATGCTCGGGATAGGCGGAGGTGCGCATGCCGAAAGCGCCGCCGACATCCTCGTTTTCGACCTTGAGCGCCGCCGCGGGAAGACCCATGACCTCCGCGAGGTTGCGGGCGAGAACAAAGGCGCTCTGCGAGGCGGAGCGAAGGATGAAGCGCTCCGCCTCTTCGTCATAAAGAGCAAGCGCGCCCCTGGGTTCGAGCGGGTTGACGATGATCCTCTGATTGGCGAGCCTCATCCGGACGAGCCGCGATGCATCGGCAAAGGCGTGCTCGACCTCTCGCCATGCCGCCTCGCTTGGCGCCTTCCAGTCGATTGCGAGGTTGTCGGGCGCTTCTTCCCACAAGAGCGGCGCATCGGCCGCGAGCGCCTGCCCGACCTCGGCGACCGCGGGCAGCTCTTCATACGCGATAGAGACGGCTTCCGCGCCCTCGCGCGCGGCGTCTTCCGAAAGAGCGACGACGAGCGCCACGGGTTCGCCGACATGGCGGGCGAAGTCGTGCGCGAGCGCCGGACGGTGCGGCACGAAAAGCCCCGCGCCCCCCGGAACGGGCGCGACGACGCTGACATTCCCGACCCCGGCTTTCGCCATGTCCTCCGCAAGGAGTACCGCGAGCACGCCCGGGAACGAGCGCGCCTTTCGAACGTCGATTTCGCCGATCCGCGCGAAGGCGTAAGGGGAGCGAACGAAGACCGCATGGGCTTCCCCCGCTTCCCTCCCGTCATCGGCAAAGCGGCCTCTGCCGGTCAGAAGCCGGTGATCCTCGAAACGCGGTCGGTGAGAAGACGCCATGGGAGCTTCCGAAAAAGGAGCCGCGAGGCGGCGAAAGAGAGGCGAGAATTTGGCCGCCCGCGCGCAAAAGGGGAAGCGCTTTTCCGGATCCCCTCGACAAACGCCGCAACAAGCCTGTAGAGACAGCCGCGAGGCTCGCCCTCAAGGGCGGGAACGTGCACCGCTTCGGCATCGCCGGCCTCGACGCCGCCTACGGCCGGGTCCGCGTGCTCGAAGATGTCTCGCTCACGGTGGCCGAGGGAGAGACGGTGGCGCTCCTCGGCACCAACGGCAACGGCAAGAGCACCGTGATGAAGTGCGTGATGGGGATGCTGGCGCCGACGAGGGGCCGGATCCTCGCCGAGATCGACGGCGAAAAGATCGATCTTCTCGGGCGATCGACCGAAGAGATCGTCGATCTCGGCATCGCTCTCGTCCCCGAAGGGCGGCGTCTTTTCCCGAAGCTCACCGTCGAGGAGAACCTGTTCTTGGGCGCTTCCCGCAGGAAGGCGCGCTCGGCGATTGCCCGCAACCTCGATTTCGCCTATGCGACCTTTCCGGCGTTGCGGGAGCGGCGCCGCCAGCTTGCGCAGAGCCTGTCGGGCGGCGAGCAGCAGATGCTGGCGCTCGCGCGCGCGCTGATGTCGGCGCCGCGCCTTCTCCTCATCGACGAGCCCTCGGTCGGTCTCGCCCCCATTCTCGTCAAGCGCACGATCGACAAGATCAAGGAACTCAAAGAGAACTTCCGGCTGACGGTGCTGATGGCGGAGCAGAACTTTGCCCAGGCGGTGCGCATCGCCGACCGCGGCTATGTCATCGTCCACGGCAGGATCGCCTTTGCCGGGGAGTCGGCCGAGGCGCTCAACAACAACGAGCTCGTCAGGAAATTCTATCTCGGCCTTTGAGCGGTGGCAGGCCGCGGCTTGCGCAATGCTGCGGGCTTCTTTGCCCCAATAGGTCGTGCAGCATCAGGAGCAGGAGACTGCCGCGCGGGCGTAAAGAAGAAACTCGCGGTTTCCGGCGGGGCCGAGGATCGGGCTCTCGACGATCCCCACGACCGACCACCCGTTCTCTTCGAGAAAGCGTGCGACGCGGGCGCAGGCTTCGCGCTGGACGAGGGGATCGCGCACGACCCCGCCTTTTCCGACATGCTCGCGTCCGGCTTCGAATTGCGGCTTGACGAGGAGGACCAGCTCGGCGCCCGGGGAAGCGAGCGCGAGCGGCACCGGCAACAGCGTCGTAAGCCCGATAAAGCTCGCATCGACCGTCAGGAACGCGATGGGCTCGGGAATTTCGGCGCGCGTCAGATAGCGTGCGTTCTGCCGCTCCAGAACGATGACGCGCGGGTCTTCTCGGAGCTTCAAGGCGAGTTGCCCATAGCCGACATCGACGGCGTAAACCCGGCGCGCGCCGCGCTCGAGGAGGACCTCGGTAAATCCTCCCGTCGCGGCGCCGATGTCGAGCGCGATCTTTCCTGCGACCGAAACCTCGAAATGATCGAGGGCGTGCGCAAGCTTCACCCCGCCGCGCGACACCCAGGGATGATCGCGCCCTTTGAGGGAAAGCGGAGCATCGGCAGGCAGCGGCTCGCCCGGCTTTTCCACGCGCCGATCGCGGCAAAAGACGAGGCCGGCGAAGATGAGGGCCTGCGCCTTCGTCCGGCTTTCCGCAAGCCCGCGGTCGACGAGAAGCTGGTCGGCGCGCGCTTTCCGCGGGCCGCGCAAGCCGGTTCAAGCCCTCGCGGGCTGCTCGGCGATCTCGCGGCCGAGCGCCGAAAGCGCCGTGGCCACGATATGGCGGGCGTTGAGCC
>JAKAOO010000117.1 GCA_021812165.1 Pseudomonadota bacterium
CGAGGGACGTAGCGGGTCCGGCCAACAGACCCCGATTATTCGATGTACGCGGCTCGTCGGTCAGCAGCCGAACCAACTCTTCCCGGTGCACGCAGTGTAGCTCAGTGAGTCGTCGTTATAGTCGTAGGACGCATAGCCGTACTCCCTGACGAGCTTCGCCCCGGTCACACCCCGCGCGTGCTGCATCACCCAGACGAAAAGGGAGACCTGCTCCGTCGCGGGCGACCGCTCCTGTTTTATGAGTGCGGCGAGGATCGTGCGCGCGACACGTCGCGCATCGGCGGCGGGCTGCCCGCGCAAAATGAGGACGCCGGCCTTATACCAGAGCGTCAGATCATACGCGCGGTGCTTGGCCTCGGTGATCTCCACCTTTTGCCAATCGGCGGCCATCCGGAGGTGGTCTACCGCCGGCTTGATGGCCGCAACATCGGCGAATTTGTTCTCCTTGGGGGACGGTTCCTCCGCTATTTGGCCGGCGGTGCCGCCCATGGGCTCTCCACGGATCTCGCCTTGATCCGCTTTATAGTTTGCTATGCACCCGCCCGCCGCGGTGAGCCGGGCCACGACCGTGAGTCGCTGACCCTTGACGAGATTGTAGCCAGCTCTGGGATCCCTGAAATGGATATCGATATCGCTAATCAGGGTGTCGGGCATTATTTTCAAGCTGACGCTGCCTGCGGAGACCTCGGCTATCGTGCCGCTGAAAATCATTCGGTGATTACGGTAGCGCGACGCGAAGATGTCCGCCTTCTTTTCATCGGTGTATCGGCTGCTGCAACCGGTGTTCGCGATCAACGTCGCAAAGCTGTCAGGAAGGACTTTCTGTTCGGGATTGCTGGCGGCGGCCTGTCTGCCAGTGGCGGCCTGCTTGGCAGCGCCGCCAGGCTTCGGTTCATCCAGGACGCCGGCCAGACCGAGCGCCACGATCAGCACGAATAGACTGCCGGCGCCGATCAGCCCGAATTTGAGGATCTTCCAAAGCGCCCGCATCGCTGCCGCCATGTCGCGCTATCGCTGTCAAGGTAACGGAAGCTCGCGGTAAAAGCAACTGGCCTTGGTCCGGGCGGGCCCTCTCGTTGAACTTCAAATTCCCCACGCTTTTTGCCTGTGGTAGGATTGGTTAAGAAGGGAAGCGAGATATGCACAGCCAAGAATACCAGGCGTTGGCGACCTATCACCGATGCATCGAGCGGCTTGAGACCGGCTGGCCGCAGTTTCTCCAGACGCGCGCCGACCGCTTACGCCATGGCGGCGAGACGGAGAAGGTCGCCGAGGCAATCGTGGAGGACCTCCTCACCGGCGTTCTCGACTGGAGCAAAGGCGACCTCGACTACCAGCGAGGATACGCCGACATCGTCTTGGGTCGGAACCTGGTTAAGTTTGCCGTCATAGAGGTGAAGCGTCCCGGCACACTTTGGCCGGGCCGGCGCTCGGTGGAACTTGCGCTGCAACAGGCTCGCGAGTACGCGAGCCAGCAGCACATCCCTCGAGTGGCCGTTAGCGACGGCAGGTTCCTTTACGCGGGCGATATCGAGCACGGTGGACTCAGGGACCGTCTGCTTGCCGATCTGAGCAGTCTTACAGCGCCGACGTCTCTTTGGTGGGTGAGCGTGCATGGAATCTACCGCCCTTGCGAGGACGTCGAAACCATTTTGCTCGAAGATCGCGTCGAGGGCTTCACCGAGGGCCCGGGCCCAGGGAGCTTCGAGGCGAAATTGCATCCGAAATATCAGCTGCCGGCGCGCTGCTTCGCCTACGTCGCCGACGCCAACGACCCGCATACCTGGAAGCTTCCGTACCGCACGGCCGACGGCCGGATCGACGCGAAGCGGCTGCCAAAGGCAATTCAGGCTTTGATCAGCAATTATCGAGGCGCGAAGGTCAGCGGCATTCCCGAGCAGGCGCTCCCCGACGTACTGGTACGGCTGGCCCGCGCGGCGGCGGAGGCCGGACGCTTGCCTTCCCCTGGCGAATCCGCCCCCTCCGCCTACGGTCAGCTCCTCTTGGTGCTGGAACAGCATGGCCTGATCGCGGCCCTTGGGGGCGGTCGAGGTTAGCCGGGACCAATTGCCTTCCTATGCATCGTGTCGCGCGCCTTTCCCTGGCCTTCTGGACCGAGGCCGATCGCGCGATCGGCGGCGAGAGCGGCGATCTTGTCCTCGCCATAGCCGAGTTCTGCGAGAATTTCGGCCGTTTGCGCGCCCAATGGCTGCGGCACGAGGCGCACCTCGGGCACGGCGCCGTCGTAGCGCACCGGGTGCGTGAGAAAGTGGAGCGGCTCGCCCCCTGCCCCCGGCTTCGTGACGAAGCTTTCATTGTGCCGCACCTGCGGATCCTCGACGACCGCCTTGTAGTCGTTGACGGGCGCGTGCCAGACGCCGCGCCGCGAAAGCGCCTCCTCCCAATGGGCGGTCGGCTTTTTCCTGAGCGCCTCCGCGACCCCCTCGGCGATCCGCTCGCGCTCGCTATAGACGGCGCTTTCCGGGAGCCGGCGCTCGACCGGCACTTCAAGCGCGTCGTAGATGGCGTCGAGCGCGCCCAAAGAAATCGCGATGTGGCCGTCGGCCGTCGCATAGATCCCGTAAGGGGCCGAATAATACCAGCCGGCGATCGGCCCCGGCTGGCGCACGTCCTGCGGGCGCTTCCCGTTTACATAACAGGTAAAGGACTCGAGTTGCAGGTCGAGAGCAGCCGAAAGGAGGCTCAAATCCAACCGGCCGCCGCGCCCGGTCCGTTCGCGCCGCAACAGAGCGCCGAGGATCCCCATGGCCAAAAGCGCCGCGCCGTGGTGGTCGATGGCCGAAACGCCGACGGCGCGGGGGCCTTCGCCGCGTCTTCCGGTAATCATCGCGAGGCCCGACATCGCCTGCAGCAGGAGGTCCTGTCCCGGGCGGGCGGCGTATGGGCCGTCGGCGCCGAACCCTGAGCCCGAGGCGTAGATGATGTCGGGCTTCAGGGCTCTCAGAGCCGCGTAGCCGAGACCCAATTTCTCCATCACCCCGGGCCGGAAGTTCTCGGCGACGACATCGGCCGTTCGAATGAGCCGGCGCGCAATCTCCATGCCTTGCGGATGCTTCAGATCGAGGGCGAGGCTCTTCTTGTTGCGGTTGGCCGCGAGCATCAGCATGGTGAGACCTGCGACCCGCTTGCAGCCGTCGCCTCCCCAGTGCCGCTGAAAGGCGCCTTCGAGCGGCTCGACCGCGATCACCTCGGCGCCCATGTCCGCCAGGTGCTGCATGGCGGCCGGCCCCATGAAGAAATGATTGAAACTCACGATGCGAATGCCTTCGAGCAGATCCATGAGGGATTGCCTTCGAGAAATCTTGTCCGCGCGCGATATTACGAGAAGGCCGCGGCCATTCGGAAGCGCGGCGGGTGGTTGACAGCCTTGGCGGCGACGACTACCGAGAGGCTTTTCGGGGACGCCCCGGGCAACAGGAGGCCAAGAATGGCGACCTATCGCTTTATCCTTGTCGAAGAGCGTTCTCCCGGCGTGCTTCTTGTGACGCTCAATCGGCCGCAGCAGCTCAACGCTCTCTCCGCGGGGCTACTCGGAGAGCTCGGATCGGCGCTCCTCGCCGCCGCCGAGGATAAGGCGGTGCGCGCCGTCGTTCTCGCGGGAAACGAGCGCTCCTTTTCGGCCGGCGCCGACATCAAGGAGATGGTGGCCGAAGGGATCGCCGCCATCGACAACCCTGCGCGGGCGCAAGCGCAGTGGCACATCGCGCGCTTCCCGAAACCGCTCATTGCGGCCGTCGAGGGGTATTGCTACGGAGGAGGACACGAGCTCGCCCTCACCTGCGACATGATCATCGCCGGCGAGAACGCCCGCTTCGGGCAGCCGGAGATCGACATCGGCGTCATTCCGGGTGACGGCGGCACGCAGCGCATCCCCCGCGTCGCCGGCAAGGGCCTGGCGATGAAAATGTGTCTCTTGGGCGAGCCGATCGACGCCAGAACCGCGCTTGCCGCAGGCCTCGCCGCCGAGGTCGTGCCGGCGGGCCAAGCGCTCCCGCGCGCGCTCGAACTCGCCGCCAAGATCGCAGCGAAGGCGCCCGTTGCAGTGCGCCTTGCCAAGCAAGCGGTCTTGGCCGCGTTTTCGACGACGCTCGAGCAAGGGCTCGGAGTGGAGCGGCAAGCCGCGCGCCTCGCCTTCACCACCGAAGACCAGAAGGAAGGCATGGCGGCTTTTGTCGAAAAGCGCCCGCCGCAGTTTACCGGGCGCTAGGTCGCCGCGGTCCGTACCGCACGTGGCAGCCGCGGGGGGGCTGTCATTGCGAGGAGCCCACGGGTCCGCGCTTTGCGCGGCCCGAGGATAAACTCCGCGACGAAGCAATCCCGATCCGCGAGCGCATAGGACCAATGAGATTGCGTCGCTTCGCTCGCAATGACAGCACAAAATGTGCCATTGGAGGTGCCGATGTCTCTTCCGAAATACGAGATCCTGATCGGCGGAAAGTGGCGGGCCGCCGCGTCGGGCGAAACTTTTGAAACCGACAATCCCTATACCGGCGAGCCTTGGGCGCTCATCCCGCGCTGCGGCGCGGCCGACGCCGAAGCCGCGGTCGAGGCGGCGAGCGAGGCCTTCGAAACAGGGCCTTGGGCAGGCACGAACGCGAGCCAGCGCGGTGCGTTGTTGCGCCGTCTCGGCGATCTTCTCGCCGAGAACGCCGAGGCGCTCGCCCAGACCGAAGTGCGCGACAACGGCAAGCTCATCGCCGAGATGCTCGCCCAGACCCGATATCTGCCGCAATGGTACTATTATTACGGCGGGCTCGCCGACAAGATCGAGGGCGGCGTCATTCCGACCGACAAGGCCGGCGTCTTCAACTATACGCGCTGGGAGCCTTTGGGGGTTTGCGTCGCGATCGTGCCCTGGAATTCGCCGCTTCTGATTCTCGCCTGGAAGCTCGCCCCGGCCCTGGCGGCCGGCAACACCATCGTCGTCAAGCCTTCGGAATTCACTTCCGTGTCGGCGCTCGAATTCGGGCGTCTCATCGAAAAGGCGGGGTTTCCGCCGGGGGTCGTCAATATCGTCACGGGTTTCGGGGGCGAAATCGGCGCGGCTCTCGTCGAGCATCCGAAGGTCGCGAAAATTGCCTTCACCGGAGGCGAGATGTCGGGGGCGCGCGTTTATGAAAGCGCGGCTCGAGGCTTGAAGCACGTCACCCTCGAACTCGGCGGCAAATCGCCCAACATCGTCTTCGACGACGCCATCCTGGAGGACGCGGTCAAAGGCGCGATCTCGGGCATCTTTGCGGCAACCGGGCAGACCTGCATCGCGGGCTCGCGCCTTCTCGTGCAGAAGAGCATCCACAACGAATTCGTGGATAAGCTCGTCGCTTTCGCGAGGACGGCGAAGATGGGCGACCCTTCGCTCTTCGAGACCCAGGTCGGCCCCGTCACGACGCCGCCCCAATACCGGAAGATCCTCGACTACATCGCGATCGGCAAAAGCGAAGGGGCCGACATCGTCTTGGGCGGCAAGCCCGCCGACAAGGAGAAGTTCGGCGGCGGCCGCTTTATCGAGCCGACGATCTTCACCGGGGTCGGGAACCGCATGCGCATCGCGCAGGAAGAGATCTTCGGGCCCGTCCTCTCGGTCATTCCCTTTGCCGACGAGGAAGAGGCGGTCAGGGTCGCGAACGACACGATCTACGGCCTTGCCGCCGGAGTGTGGACGCAAAGCATCCGCCGCGCCGTGCTGATGGCGGAGCGCCTCAAGGCCGGGACGGTCTGGGTCAACACCTACCGCGCGGTCAGCTTTACTTCGCCCTTCGGCGGCTACAAGCGAAGCGGCATCGGCCGCGAGAACGGTGCGGACGCGATCTACGAATATCTGCAGCAAAAGAGCGTCTGGATCTCGACCGCAACCGAGGTCCCGAACCCCTTCGTCCTGCGCTGAACCCCGCGGTCTCCCGTCTTGCTCTGGCAAGGCCCGGCGGACTAACGTCCGAGCAGGCACCATCGGGAGGAAACGCCATGTCGATCCTCATCTTCGGCGGCAGCGGTTTTATCGGCCGCCGCCTCGTTCCGCTGCTCGTGGCGCGCGGCGAAGAAATCGTCTCTTTCGACATCAATCCGGCGACCGCGAACTACGAACGCTTCGGCCGCCAGGTGCGGGTTTTGCGCGGCGATGTCAGCCAATTCGACGCGGTGATGGCGGCGATGGTCGCGGCCAAGCCTGCGCGCGTCGTCAACCTCGCCTACTATCTCGGCAGCGAGCACCCGCCGCACACTGCCTTCCGCCTCAACATCCTCGGCATGGACAACTGCTTCGAGGCCGCCCGGCTCTTGGGCGTCAGCCGCGTCGTCTTTGCGAGCTCACTCGCCGTCAGCGGCGAGCAGAAGCATTACGGCGAGCGCCCCGCCACCGAGGACGATTTCCGCCACGGCCACGTGCAGTACGCGATGCACAAGATCTTCAACGAGTGGCAGGCGCAGGATTATCGCGAGAAATACGGGATGGAGATCACCGCGCTGCGCCCCGCCAATGTCACCGGTCCCGACAAGATCGTCGGCTCACTCGACCACGTCCGCTGCATCACCCTTCCGGCGCGCGGGGAGTCGGTGTCGTTTCCCTACAAAGACGCGATGCGCTGCCCGATCCATGTCGACGACATCGCCGAAGTGTTCGCCCGCGTCGTCATGACCGACAAGCCGAAGCACGCCGTCTACAATTCCGGCGGAACGGCCGTCAGCCTCGGCGAGATCGCCGAGATCGTAAAGGGTTGCCTCCCCGATGCGAAGATCACCTTCGAGCATGAGGCGGGCGGCCGCGAGAATTCCGGCAATTACCTCATCGACAACCGCCGCCTCGTCGAGGAGTTCGGCGTCCAATACCGCCCCTACTCCGAGCGCGTGTTGGAGATCATCAACGAGGTGAGGCGCGAAGTCGGCCTCCCTCTCGCCGGCGCGCGGTAGCGAGCGAGCGCCAAACCCGTTACGATGCCGGAACGCAGGAGTTCCAGATCAATGGCAGAAGAGCCCCGCATCGTGCTCGATCCGAAAGTTCTCGACGGCAAGCCCGTCATCCGCGGCACGCGGCTTTCGGTCGAATTCGTGATTGGACTGCTCGCGGGCGAGTGGAACGAGGACGAGATCCTGGCGAACTACCCGGGTCTCAGCCGCGAGGACATCCTCGCTTGCCTCGCCTACGCGCGCGATGTCTTGAGTTCCGAAAAGGTTTTCCCGAGCGCGGCCTGATATGCGCTTCCTTGCCGACGAGAGTTTCCCGGGCGCAGCCGTCCGGGCGCTCGAAGCGGCAGGACATGAGGTTCGGTGCCTCCTCGCCCCGCGTGCGGGGAGAGGGTTGGGGTGAGGGGCGCCTCGCTTCAGGGCGCGGGCTCGGCCCGGTAATCTTCCTCGCTCACGGGTTCGCCCCAGGCCGTGCCCTCGCCTTGTTCACCGCTCTCCGACATCGCCAGATGCGCGAACAGCCGGTCAGGGGCGGCGCCGTGCCAGTGGAGCGTATTGGGCGGGATGAGGACCGTGTCTCCGGGATGGATCGCCTGCGGCCGCGAGCCCTTGCCCATGGAGATCCGCCCGACGCCCGAAAGGCAATAGAGAACCTGGCCGACGGGATGGGCGTGCCAGGCGGTGCGTGCGCCGGGGGTGAAGGAGACGACGGTCGCGCGCATGCGCGAGGGCGGCCTCGCGACGACCACTTCGTCCTGCCAGACGACTCCCGTGAAATTGGCCGCCGCACCCTGTCTCGTCGCGCGCGCGGAGGCTCTCAAGACCGTCATGCTTTCCTCCTTCTCGTCCTTTGAAGTGGAGGATAGGGCGGGCCACCCTTCGAACGCAACGCTTGCCGCGATACGGCGCTTCGGCTAGGTACGGCGCGACAGCCTTCGAGCGACCCCGGTGAAGCTTCTCGTTTTTGGCGCAAACGGTCAGATCGGTCGCGAGCTCTGCCGCGCCGCCCGGCCGCCCGGCTGCGATCTCGTTCCTCTCGCACGGGCGAGAGCCGATATCGGCGATGCGTTGGCGGTCGCCGCGGCGATCGGCACCGAGCGGCCGGATCTCGTTCTCAATCTCGCGGCCTATACCGCGGTCGATCGCGCCGAAAGCGAGGCGGAAGAGGCGTGGCGGGTCAATTGCGAGGGAGCCCGGTTGATCGCCCTCGCCTGCCGGCGCTCCGGGACGCCTCTCATCCAGCTTTCGACCGATTACGTTTTCGACGGAGAAAAGCGGGAGCCCTACCGCGAAGACGATCGCGTCCATCCGCTCGGCGTCTACGGAGCGAGCAAGGAAGCCGGAGAAGCGGCCGTGCGCGCCCTCCTCCCCGAGCACGTCATCCTGCGGACGGCCTGGGTTTTCAGCCCGTTCGGGGCGAATTTTTTGAAGACGGTGCTGCGATTGGCGCGCGGCGAGAAACCCTTGCGGATCGTCGCCGACCAGATTGGCTCGCCGACCCCTGCGGCCGCCATCGCCGCCGCGCTCGTCGCCATTGCGCGCGCCATCGCCGAAGACCGAGCAGAGTGGGGCACCTTCCATTTCGCGGGAATGCCGCCCGCAAGCTGGCACGGCTTTGCCGAGGCGATCCTCGATATCGCCGCCCCGCGCCTCGGCCGCCGGCCTCTCCTCGCAGCGATCGCCACGAGCGATTATCCGACGCCGGCGCGGCGCCCCGCCAATTCCGTTCTCGATTGCGGCAAGATCGCCGCGGCTTTCGCCCTTTCTCAGCCTTCCTGGCGCGAGGGGCTCGCGGCGACGATCGGCGAAATTCTCGATCGCGAGGCTGAGGCGGGGGGACGCGGGTGAAAGGCATCATTCTGGCCGGCGGCATCGGCACCCGGCTTTATCCGGTGACGCTCGCGACGAGCAAGCAGCTGCTGCCGATTTACGACAAGCCGATGGTCTATTATCCGCTCTCGACGCTGATGCTCGCCGGGATCCGCGACATCCTCGTCATCACGACGGAAGCGGACCGCCCGCGCTACGAGGCGCTTCTGCGCGACGGCCGGCGCTGGGGTGTGGCGCTATCCTACGCCGTACAGCCGAAGCCCGAGGGCTTGGCGCAAGCCTTTCTGATCGGCCGTGACTTCATCGGCAAGGACGCCGTCGCGCTCGTTCTCGGCGACAATCTCTTTTACGGCGGAGGGCTCGCCGCCATCCTCCAGGCCGCGGCGGCGCGCAGAGAAGGCGCGACCGTTTTCGCTTATCCCGTCCGCAATCCCGAGGCCTATGGGGTCGTCGCGTTCGACGCCGAAGGCCGCGTTCTCGCGATCGAAGAAAAACCGAAAGAGCCGCGCTCGCAGTGGGCGGTGACGGGGCTCTATTTTTACGACAACAGGGTCGTCGAGATCGCGGCGAGCCTTTCTCCTTCGGCGCGCGGCGAACTCGAAATCACCGACGTCAACAACGCCTATCTCTCCCGCGGCCTCTTGCGGGTCGAGCGATTGGGACGCGGCTTTGCCTGGTTCGACACCGGCACCCACGACAGCCTTCTCGAGGCCTCGGAGTTCGTGCGCACGATCGAGCTGCGCCAGGGCCTCAAAATCGCCTGCGTCGAGGAGGTCGCCTATCGCCTGGGCTTTATCGACCGCGACCGCCTTCTCGCCCTCGCCGAGACTTTCGGAGCCAACCCTTACGGCCGCTACCTCAAAGAGCTGCCGGAGACCTGACCCACCCTCAAAGCCACCCTCAAAGCCACCGTCAAAGAATGCCGCGCCGCGCGAGCGCGTCGAGGATGCGATCGGCAAGCGCCTGCGGGTTCTCCTCCCCGCCCAGCAGATGGATCTCCGGTTCGAGCGGCGCCTCATAGGGCGAGTCGAAACCCGTGAAGTTGCGGATCTCCCCCCTCTGCGCCTTCAGGTAGAGGCCTTTGGGATCGCGCCGCATGCATTCCGCGAGCGGGGTATCGACATAAATTTCGAAAAAGGCCGTCGGCTCGATCGCGTCCCGCACCATCCGCCGCTCCGCGCGAAAGGGCGAGATGAAGGAGCACAAGACAATGAGGCCGGCCTCGTTCATGAGGCGCGCGACCTCGCCCACCCTCCTGATGTTCTCGACCCGATCGACCTCGGTAAAGCCGAGATCGCGATTGAGCCCGTGGCGCAGATTGTCGCCGTCGAGAAGCATCGTGTGGCGGCCTCGCGCATGGAGCTTTTTCTCGACGAGATCGGCAATCGTCGATTTTCCCGCCCCCGAGAGCCCGGTGAACCACAAGACCGCCGGCACCTGTCCTTTGAGCGCCGCTCTCTCGTTCCTGCCGATCGTCAGGGCCTGCCAGTGGATGTTGCTGGCGCGGCGCAGGGCAAAGGCGATCATTCCGGCGCCGGCGGTCTCGCCCGTAAAGCGGTCGATGAGGATGAAGGCGCCGGTCTCGCGGTTCCGCTCATACGGGTCGAAAGCCACCGGCGCGGCCGTCGACAGGTTGCAGAAGCCGATCTCGCTCGCCTTCAGGGACTTGTCGGCGAGATGGGCGAGGCTGTCGACATCGATGCGATGTTTCAAAGCCGTCACCGTCGCCGCCAGCCTGCGCGTGCCGATCGTGAGGAGATAGGAACGGCCGGGAACGAGAGGCTCCTCGCTCGTCCACAAAAGGTGAGCCGCAAACTGATCGGCGAATTCGGGCGGGTTCTTGGGGTCGGCGAGAAGGTCGCCCGGCGCGAGATCGATCTCCTCGGCAAGGACGAGGGTCACCGCATCCCCGGCTCCGGCACGCGCCAGAGGGCCTTCGGTGGCGAGGATCTCTGTCACCTCCGCAACGCGGCCCGTACCTGCCGCGAGGACCCGCTCGCCGGCCGCGATGCTGCCGCTCGCGACGGTCCCGCCACAGCCGCGAAAATCCGGATGAGGCCGATTGACCCACTGCACCGCAAACCGAAACGGCCGCTCGCCGCCCTCGCGCGGAACCTCCACCCTTTCGAGATATTCGAGGAGGGTTGGTCCCTTGTACCAAGGCATGCGCGCGGAGGCCGTCACCACGTTGTCGCCAAAACGCGCGGCAAGCGGGATCGCCTCTACCCGGTCGACGCCGAGGGCCGAGGCGAATTCCGCAAAGGCCGCCGCGATCTCTTCGAAGCGCGCCTGGTCGAAACCGACGAGGTCCATCTCGTTGACGGCAAGAACGAAGCACCGGATGCCGAAAAGCGAAGAGACGTAGCCGTGGCGCCTCGTGTGCCGCAGCATCCCCTTTGTCGCATCGACCACGAAGACCGCGAGATCCGAGTTCGACGCCGCATCCGCCATGTGGCGCGCGGAGTGCTCCTCTCCCGGCGATTCGGCGACGAGAAAGGCGCGCCGAGGGGTCGCAAAGAACCGGTAGGCGGCGCTGGTCGCGCCCCGCTCTTCTCTACCCTCTTCGAGGCCGTCGAAGAGACGCGCGAAATCGATCTTCCCGCCGCTTGCCCCAAACCGCGGCGCGAGCTCTTTTTCGCAGACGAGGGCGCTTTCGGAAAGAAGCCGACCCAGGAGCGTCGATTTGCCGTCTGCGGTCTCGCCGCAGATCAGAAAACGCAGCCGGTCCTCTTCGCGACGCGCGCCGCCGCCATCTTCGGGGGCCTCGTTCATCAGAAAGAGCCTTCGCGCTCCGCCCGCCGCGACACGCGAAATTCGACGGCGATCTTGCGCAGGATC
>JAKAOO010000003.1 GCA_021812165.1 Pseudomonadota bacterium
CCGCCGATCCCGCCGGCGCGCGCCTGCTTCTCGATCGCATCGCCGAGCGCGCCGAAGAGCGTCAACGACGACGCCAGCAAAAGGAGCTGGCGCGCAAGACGGCGACCCGCAAGTTGCGGCTTCCGGGCAAGCTCGCCGACTGCACGCGCGAGAGCGCTCTCGGCACCGAGATCTTCCTCGTCGAAGGCGATAGTGCCGGCGGTTCGGCAAAGCAGGCGCGTGATCGCGAGACGCAGGCGATTCTGCCGTTGCGCGGCAAGATCCTCAACGTGGCGAGCGCCAGCCTCGACAAGATGCACGCCAATCAGGAGCTCGCGGACATCGTGCTCGCTCTCGGCGCCGGTTCGGGAGACCGCTATCGCGAAGAGGCGCTCCGATACGAACGGGTCATCATCATGACCGACGCGGATGTCGACGGCGCCCATATCGCCGCGCTCCTGATGACGTTCTTCTTCCGGGAAATGCCCCGGCTTGTCGAAAGTGGGCGGCTTTATCTCGCGCTGCCGCCGCTTTATCGCTTGAGCCAAGGCGATCTCACTCTCTACGCCCGCGACGATGTCCATCGCGAAGAGCTTTCGAGGAGCGCTTTCAACGGCCGCGGCAAGATTGAGGTCACACGGTTCAAAGGGCTCGGCGAGATGCCGCCCCGTTACTTGAAGGCGACGACGATGGATCCGGCGGAGCGCGTTCTGCTGCGCGTCACTCTGCCGCCTCCCTCTTCGGCGGCCGAAGAATTCGCCCGCGCCGCAGCGCTCGTCGAAACTTTGATGGGGCGGCGGGCGGAGTTGCGCTTCGACTACATCCAAAACAATGCCCGCTTTGCGCGCGATCTCGATCTGTGAGCATCCTCTGAGAATGGCTTGCGCGCTGGGCTCCGTGCGCTTATTTTTATGGGAGAGCGGCCCCACGGGAAGGTTTCGGGGTCTTTTCTTTTTGTGGCCGGCTCTCCCGTGTCCGTCGTTCTCTTGCGGCCTCGCGGGCCGAGACGGTGCTGTGAGGCTCTTCCACAGGGCGTCGCGCCCGGCACGAACGGGTTGACGGCAGGTCCCGCATTCGGCAGAGGAGAGCGTCGTCATTGGTAGAGCCGTGTTGAGGAGAACTCTTTGGCGAAAGAGGACCTGATCGAATTCGAGGGTACCGTGCTCGAGCTTTTGCCCGACGCGCGGTTTCGCGTGCGGCTCGACAACGGACACGAGACCCTCGCCTATTCTTCCGGCCGGATGAAAAAGAACCGCATCCGCATCCTTGCCGGCGACCGTGTGACGGTCGAGATGACCCCCTACGATCTCTCGAAAGGGCGGATCAACTTCCGTCACAAGGACGAGCGCACGCCGCCGCCGGCCTCGCCCCGACCGCAATTCCGCCGCCGTTGATCCGAAAACGCCCTCTGCCGTCCCGCCCAACGCGCGACCCGTTGCCGGCACTTGCCGCAATGGCCGAGGCGCGGCAACGGCGTCTCTGCGATAGGGATTTGAATTTCCTCGCCGGCGCCCCACTTAACGAACGGCCGTTCCGCGGCCCGGTATTTGACACAAGGTTACAAACTATCGATGGCTTTTTCTGAACTTGGTCTGTCGCCTGAGATCCTTCAGGCAGTCTCCGAAGCCGGCTACACCACCCCAACCCCGATCCAAGAACAAGCGATCCCCCACGTGCAGTTGGGGCGCGACGTGCTCGGCTGCGCCCAAACCGGCACCGGCAAGACGGCGAGCTTCGTCCTGCCGATGATCGACATGTTGGCGGCCGGGCGGGGAAGGGCGCGAATGCCGCGCTCTCTGATCATCGAACCGACGCGCGAGCTCGCGAGCCAGATCGCTTCCGCGTTCGAGGTCTACGGCAAGTATCACCGCCTGACGATGGCGCTCCTCATCGGCGGCGAAAGCTTCACCGATCAGGAGAAGAAGCTCGACCGCGGCGTCGATGTTCTGATCGCCACTCCGGGGCGGCTCCTCGATCTTTATGGGCGCGGCAAGATCCTGTTGCAGGATGTGCGCATCCTCGTCATCGACGAGGCCGATCGCATGCTCGACATGGGCTTTATCCCCGATGTCGAGCGCATCGTTGGACTGTTGCCGAAAGAGCGTCAGACGCTTTTCTTCTCGGCAACGATGCCGCCCGAGATCAAAAGGCTCGCCGACTTCTTCCTCAGCGATCCGAAAGAGATCGCGGTGACGCCTCCGGCCTCGCCGGCGGAAACCGTGAAGCAGTCGCTTCTCGTCGTCGGTCCCGCGGACAAGCGCGAAGCGCTTTTCCGCCTGATCCGGTCCGAAGACGTCAAGAACGCGCTCATCTTCTGCAACAGAAAGCGCGATGTCGATCTTCTCTCCCGCTCGCTTGCACGGCACGGCTTCGATGTCGCGGCCCTCCACGGAGACATGGCTCAGGCGAGGCGCACCCTCACGCTCGAGCGCTTTAAAAACGGCGAGATCCGGCTTTTGGCAGCGAGCGACGTCGCCGCTCGCGGCCTCGACATCGCCGGCCTCTCTCACGTTTTCTGTTTCGACGTGCCCCATCACGCGGAGGATTATGTCCATCGGATCGGCCGGACCGGCCGCGCGGGGCGTGAGGGCCGCTCCTTTATGCTGGCGGTGCCCGAGGACGCCAAGGCGGTGTCGGCGATCGAGAAGTTGATCGGCAGGGAGATCCCGAGGGGGCGGATCGACGGGCTCGCCGAGACGCCGCTCGAGTTCGTTCCGGGCGGCAGCCGCCTTCCCCCGCGTGTCGAAGGGCGCCCACCGAGGAAATCGTTTTCCAGCCAAAACGTCCCGCGGCAGACGACCAGCCAAGACATCCCGCGGCAGGCGAAGAGAAGACCGGAAAACGAGGGGCAGCGGGAAAAGACCTCCGACCCGAGGCGTGAGGGAGGACCAACGATCACCGGAAATCCGCAAACACCTCGCCGCAACGGCGACACCGACGCCGCCGTGGGCTTTGGCGATCATTTGCCCGCTTTTCTCGCGCGCCGACCGAAACACACCCTCTGACCCTGTCGTTTGCGATGCCGCCATGCGCCAAGAGGAGCCGTCGCGATGAAAACGATCTTCGTCATGATGAAGTGCGAACTCGGCCGCGCCTATGACGTCGCCGATGCGGCCGTCATGAAGGTCGAGGAGGTGTCCGAGGTCTATTCCACCTCGGGCCAATACGACCTTTTGATGAAGTGCTACCTGCCGGAAAACGCCGATATCGGCCGCTTTGTGACCGAGAAGCTGCAAACGCTTCCGGGGGTCAAGGACACCTTCACGATCATCGCCTTCAAGGCGTTTTCGGACGGCGCCTCGGTCTGACGCCGTCGCGGCGGAAGAAACGATCCCGCCCCGGAAAGAAGCTCATGAATGCTGAAGCGAGGCGATGGGTCCGAGTGGCGAGCCGCAGCGATCTCGCCGAGGGCGATGTTCTGGGAGTCGAGGCCGGCGGCCGCCAAATCGCGGTTTACGACTGCGACGGCACCCTTTATGCGACCGACAATATCTGCACGCACGCGCAGGCGCGGCTTTGCGACGGCTGGCTCGACGGCGAGGCGATCGAGTGTCCTTTGCATGCGGCGCGTTTCGACGTGCGCACCGGAAAGGTGCTCGCGCTGCCGGCGACCGCGGACTTGAAGATCTATCCCGTGCGCATCGTCGAAGGGGGGATCGAGGTCGAGATCCCCTGAGACGGGCCCGTCGGCCCCTGCGGATGCCCCTGGAGGTCCTCTTCCTTCAGTGGAGCCAGCCGCCGAGGATGGCGAGAAGCAAGAGAGCGACGAGGTTGGTGATCTTGATCATCGGGTTGATGGCCGGACCCGCCGTGTCTTTATAGGGATCGCCGACGGTATCGCCGGTCACCGCGGCCTTGTGCGGCTCCGAGCCCTTGCCGCCCAGATGACCTTCCTCGATGTATTTCTTGGCGTTGTCCCAGGCGCCGCCGCCCGAGGTCATGGAAATCGCGACAAAGATGCCGGTGACGATGGTGCCGAGAAGCATCGCCCCGAGTGCGCTGAAGGCGTCCACCAGCCCGGCTGAAAGGGCGATCACGACGAAGAGGAGGATCGGCGCGCCGACAGGAAGGAGCGACGGCAGGATCATCTCGCGGATCGCGGCGCGGGTCAGGAGATCGACGGCGAGGCCGTAGTCGGGCTTGGCTGTGCCCTCCATGATCCCCGGGATTTCGCGGAACTGCCGGCGCACCTCGACGACGACCGCACCCGCCGCTCGGCCAACCGCCGTCATGCCGAGTGAGCCGAAAAGATACGGCAGAAGGCCGCCGAGGAAGAGGCCGATGACGACAAAGGGATTCTGAAGCGCGAAACGAACGTGGAGGCCGGGAAAATAGTGCTGAATGTCCTCAGTATAGGCGGCGAAAAGAACGAGAGAGGCGAGCGCCGCCGAGCCGATCGCATAGCCCTTGGTCACCGCCTTCGTCGTGTTGCCGACCGCATCGAGGGCGTCTGTCGTGCGCCGAACCTCGCGCGGCAGATCGGCCATCTCGGCGATCCCTCCGGCATTGTCGGTGACGGGACCGTAGGCGTCGAGCGCAATGATCATCCCGGCCAGGGCGAGCATCGTCGTCACCGCAACGGCAATCCCGAAGAGGCCGGCGATCGCGAATGAAAGGACGATGCCGATGCAAATGACGACAACCGGGAGCGCCGTCGCCTCCATCGACACCGCGAGCCCCTGGATGATGTTTGTGCCATGGCCGGTCGTCGAGCTTTGGGCAATGCTGCGGACCGGCCGGAAGGTGGTCCCGGTGTAATACTCGGTGATCCAAACGATGAGCCCCGTGACCACGAGCCCGATGGCGGCGCAACCAAGCAGCCCGAGCCCGGTCACCGTCTCTCCCGAAACCATCTTCAAAGGTGCGCCGAAGCCAAAAAGCCAGGCGATGACGAGAGCGATCGCACCGAACGAAAGAATCGCCGTTGTGATAAGGCCCTTATAAAGGGCCGCCATGATCCGGTTGCTCGCTCCGAGGCGGACAAAGAAGGTGCCGATGATGGAGGTGAGAATGCACACGGCGCCGATCACCAGCGGCAAAACCATCATCTGGTCGCGTAGAGGCGGGGCGAAAAAGATCGCGCCGAGCAGCATCGTCGCCACCACCGTCACCGCATAGGTCTCGAAGAGGTCGGCGGCCATTCCCGCGCAGTCGCCGACGTTGTCTCCGACATTGTCGGCGATGACGGCGGGGTTGCGGGGATCGTCCTCCGGAATCCCGGCTTCGACCTTGCCGACGAGATCGGCGCCGACATCGGCGCCCTTGGTAAAGATGCCGCCGCCGAGACGAGCAAAGATCGAAATGAGGGAGGCACCAAAGGAGAGCCCCAGCATTGCGTCGAGCACGGAACGCAAATCCGTCGGGCTCAACACAGTGCGCAAGATGACGTAATAAATCGAGATGCCGAGGAGCCCCAATCCCACGACCAACAGGCCCGTCACCGAACCGGCCTTGAAGGCGATGGCGAGCCCCGACTTGAGGCCGCCGCGGGCGGCTTGCGCCGTCCGCACATTGGCCCTCACCGAAACGTTCATGCCGATATAGCCCGCGCTCCCCGAAAGCACGGCGCCGATCAGATAGCCGACCGCGACCCGCCAGCCGAGAGCCACGCCGAGAATGATGAGGACCGCCACTCCCACCATCGCGACCGTCCGGTACTGGCGGTTGAGATAGGCGCGGGCGCCGATCTGGACCGCCCCGGCAATCTCCTGCATGCGGGGGGTTCCGGCGTCGGCCGACAGCACCTGGCGGCTGGTGAGGAGGCCGTAGAGAAGCGCCAAGACGCCGCAGCCTATGACGAGAGCGTATACCGAACCCATGCCTTCCATTCCTCTGCGGGACAACTCAACAAAAATAGAAACGCCGCACTTTGCGGCGGCGACTTATGAGAGGGGCGAAACATGCCAGAACGCGGCTTTTGAGGCAATCGAGCGATCGCGGAGCGCTCCTTCGGCAATCCGTCGCAGCGGCGCTAGAACTCGACCGAACGCAAAGTCCGGCCGAGCCGATCGAGGACGCCGTTCGCGAGCCCCGGCTCTTTGCCGCTGAAAAAGGCGTGGGCGATCGTCGTATATTCGTTGATGGAAACCCGCGGCGGCACATCCTGCCGTGACAGAAGCTCATAGACGCCGGCGCGCAGGAGCGCCCGCAAAACCGCATCGAGACGCGAGAGCGGCCAGTCTTCCGCGAGCACCGATGATATTGCCGCGTCGAGCCGATCCCGATCTCGCATCACCCCGAGAACGATGTCGGTAAAGAAGGAGGCGTCGGCCTCGCCATATCGTTCCCCGTCAATCTCCCGCCCGAGCCGATGTTGCAGGAACTCCCGGACCACCGCTTCCGGTGACAGGTCAGGACTGAGCTCGAGCTGATAGAGCGCCTGGATCGCGGCGAGCCTCGCGAGGCTGCGCCGGCGACCGCTCTGCCGGACGCTATCGGCGCCCTCGTGCGCGGCCAGAGCGGCGGTCATGCGCGATCTCCGGCGAGAGCGCGTTTGAGCGCAATCATGGCAAGGCAAGCGCGTGCCGCTTCTCCGCCCTTGTCGCGCCCTTCTGGCGGCGCGCGCACCAGCGCCTGCGTCTCGTTTTCGACGGTCAAGACGCCGAAGCCGAGCGCAAGCTCTTCCCGCACCGCCAATTCCTGCAAGGCGCGTGAGGTTTCGGCGCAGATGTGATCGTAATGTGTCGTCTCGCCGCGTATCACGCATGCGAGAGCGACGAAGCCGTCAAAGCGCCTGTTCCCTCGTGCCGCAAACGCGATCGCCGCCGGCAGCTCGAAGGCGCCCGGAACCGAGACTATTTCGCAAGTCGCGCCGGCGGCCGCGATCGCCCGTTCCGCCCCGCGCCGGAGCATCTCGGCAATATGCGCGTAGTAGGGTGCTTCCACGAGAAGGATGTGCGGCGGTTTCGTCATCGCTCTCTACAAATGGGGGTGATGGGGCGCGGCGCCGACCGCGACGAGCCGCGCGAGATAGCGCGCGATCGGGTCGATCTCGAGATTCATCCTCTGCCCCACCACCGCCTGGCCGAAATTGGTGTTGGCGAGAGTGTGGGGGATGATGGCAACGCCGAAACGGCACCCTTCCGCCTCGTTGACCGTAAGGCTGACGCCGTCGAGCGCGACCGAGCCTTTTTCGGCGATAAAGCGCGAAAGATCCTGCGGCGCCTCGAAACGGAAGCGGACGGTCTCCTTTTCCTCGCGCCGTTCGAGGATGCGCGCCACCGCGTCCACGTGGCCGAGAACGATATGCCCGCCGAGTTCATCGCCGAGCTTGAGCGGGCGTTCGAGATTGACGGGCGTTCCTTCGCGCCAATCGCCGAGCGTCGTGCGCAGAAGTGTCTCTCCCGACACCTCGACCGAGAACACTCCCGGCTCCTTCGCGACGACCGTCAGGCAGGCGCCCGAGCAGGCGATCGAGGCGCCGATCGCGATCAAGGAGGTGTCGTAGCGCGTCGCGATGGTGAGCGCGAGACCCTCCCCGCGCGCGACCCGCTTCACCACGCCGAGATCGGTGACGATGCCCGTGAACATGGCGGACACCCTATCGCCGCGCCCAGAAATTTGCCACCCCTGCCCTATCTTCCGGCAAGCGAAGGCCGCGAGCGATATGGTTATTCGCCGCCTAAATGGGGAGTGACTTCATGCCCGAGCCCGCAGCGCCGTCAGCACATCCTCTCCGACCGCCTCGACCGAGATCGGCTCGAAGGCCGGCGCGTCGGCGAGCGCGTCGATGCCCAACTCGGCAAGCGCGGGCTCGCCGTCGCCGCCGATGACGAGCGGGGCGTGAAACCAGGCGAGACGATCGGCGAGGCGCGCTTTGAGGAGCGAGGCGGCAAGCCGCGCTCCGCCTTCAATGAGAAGCCGTGTGATGCCGCGCGCGGCGAGCGCCCTGAGGGCAGCACCGAGATCGAGACCATCGGCGCTTTCGCCCTCGATCTCGACGACTTCGATTCCCCCCTCGACAAGCGCCTCGCGCCTTCTCGCGTCCGCTTGACGGGACGCGAGAAGCCAAATCGGGTGAGCGCGTGCGTCGGCGACGATCCGCGCGGAAAGTGGGATCTCGAGCCGGCGGTCGAGGGCGACGCGCACCGGCGAACGATCTGCGAGCCCCGGCAAGCGACAGGTGAGAAGCGGGTCGTCAGCGAGAACGGTTCCCGTTCCGACGAGAACCGCATCGTGGCTCGCGCGCAAGAGATGCGCGCGCTCGCGCGCAAGATCTCCCGTGATCCAGCGGCTCTCGCCGCTTCTCGTAGCGATGCGCCCGTCGAGCGAGGTCGCGAGCTTCAAAGTCACGAGCGGCCGGCCGCGTGTCATTCGGCTCAAAAAGCCGGCATTGACCTCGGCGGCCTCTTCGGCGCAGAGCCCCTCTTCGAGGGCGATCCCCGCTTCGCGCAAGCGGCGCATGCCGCCACTTTTGACTCGAGGATCGGGATCTTCGAGAGCGCAGACGACGCGCCCGATGCCTGCGGCGATGATGGCTTCGGTGCACGGTGGGGTTTCACCCCAATGACAGCAAGGCTCGAGGCTCACATAAAGGGTCGCACCCCGCGCCGCTTCGCCCGCGCGGCCGAGCGCCTCGGTTTCGGCATGCGGGCGGCCGCCCTTACCCGTCCAGCCGCGCCCGAGGACCCGATCTCCCTTGACGACGATGGCGCCGACCGCCGGGTTCGGCCACACCGTACCAAGGCCGCGCCGGGCGAGCGCCAGCGCCGCGCGCATCATCAAGAGATCGAAACGCCGGGTCACTCGGCATCCGCTGCCATCTGACCGACAAAATCGCCGAAATCCTTGGCTTCCCGGAAATTCCGATAGACCGAGGCAAAGCGGATATAAGCCACCTGATCGAGGTTGGAGAGCGCCTCCATGACGAGCGAGCCGATCGTCTCGCTCGGAATTTCGCTTTCCCCCGAACTTTCGAGCTGGCGCACGAGAGAGTTGATGATGCGCTCGACGCGCTCCGGCTCCACGGGGCGCTTGCGCAGCGCGATATAAAGCGAGCGGGCAAGCTTGTCGCGGTCGAAAGGCTCGCGCTGGCCGTTCTTTTTGATGACAGTCAGTTCGCGCAGCTGCACTCTCTCGAAGGTCGTAAAGCGCGCGGCGCAGCTCGGACAGAACCGGCGCCGGCGGATGGCGCCGCGGTCGTCGGTCGGCCGCGAATCCTTGACCTGGGTATCATCAGCCCCGCAAAACGGGCAGCGCATTTCTTCCTCCACCCTCTCGCGGCGTTCCCCCTCGGGGCGGGCCGCTTCGGCCTTCCTATTCGTAGATCGGGAACTGAGCCGCGAGCCCCTCGACCTCGGCGCGCACGCGATTTTCGGTTGCCGGAGCGTCCTGCGGCCGCCGCGATGCCGCGCGCAGAACCTCGACGATGAAGCGCCCGATTGCGGCAAACTCGTGCGGGCCGAAACCGCGCGTCGTCATTGCCGCCGACCCCAAGCGGATGCCGGAGGTGACGGTTGGCTTTTCCGGGTCGAACGGGATTCCATTCTTGTTGCAGGCGATGCCGGCGCGCTCCAGGCTTTTTTCCGCGTCGGCCCCCTTGAGCGTGAGGGGGCGCAGATCGACCAGAACGAGATGCGAATCGGTTCCTCCCGAAACGATTTCGAGCCCTCCTTCGGCAAGGCTCGCGGCGAGGATGCGGGCGTTCGCGACGACCGCCTCCGCATAATCGCGGAAAGAGGGTTGGAGCGCTTCGCCAAAAGCCACCGCCTTCGCGGCGATGACGTGCATCAGAGGGCCGCCCTGCACGCCCGGAAAGACGGCCGCGTCGATGCGCCGGGCCATTTCTTCGTCCTCGCAGAGGATGAAGCCGCCGCGCGGCCCACGCAGAGTCTTGTGCGTGGTGCTCGTGACGAGGTGAGCATGCGGGAAGGGGCTCGGGAACACCCCGCCCGCGACTAGGCCGGCGAAGTGCGCCATATCGACCATAAGACAGGCGCCCGCGGCATCGGCGATCGCGCGGAAGCGCGCGAAATCGATGGTGCGGGGGTAAGCGCTGCCCCCGGCGATGATGAGCTTCGGTCGGCGGCTTAGAGCGAGACGCTCGACCTCGTCGTAATCGATCCGCGCGTCCTCGCGCCGAACCCCGTAGGAGAGGGCGTCGAACCATCTCCCCGAGATATTGGGTCGCGCCCCATGCGTCAGGTGTCCGCCGGCCGAGAGCGACATGCCGAGGATCGTGTCGCCGGGCTTGAGGAGCGCAAACAGAACCGCCTCGTTCGCCTGTGCTCCCGAATGCGGTTGAACATTGGCGAAACCGCAGGAAAAGAGCCTCTTTACACGCTCGATCGCGATGTTCTCCGCGACGTCGGCAAAGGCGCAGCCTCCGTAATAGCGGCGGCCGGGATACCCTTCGGCATATTTGTTGGTGAGAATCGAGCCTTGAGCCTCGAGCACCGCCTTTGAAGCAAAGTTCTCACTCGCGATCAGCGCGATCTGCTGCGCCTGGCGGGCGCGCTCGCCCGCGATCGCCGCGGCAATTTCCGAATCGGCGGCAGCAAGAGGATCGGAAAAGAAGCCGGTGGCGGAAGTGCGGGAAGCTTGCAACGCACGGTCCATGGATCATCCGTTTTACATGCGAAGAGAGGAAAGCGAGGCTTCATTCGAACTCACGCGCAACCTATACCAGATTTCGACGCACGCCGCCAGCCAGCTACCACAGCTCGGAGAAGGGCCTGCCGGCGCCGTTTCCGGCCCATGCCGCGCCGGAAGTACGGCGAAACCCCTCCGGGCCACCGCCAGCCTTTCGCCCGCCGCATCCGGCTTCACATTTTCTATAAGATTTCACAAGTTTCGGTTGACAGAAGAAACCCCTGCGTTTATGGCCTCACCAGTCGAATCTCTGTGAACGACCGAGGCGAAAAATGGCGGAGACGGCGGCGCCAAGGCTGGCGGGGGAAGAGCTTTTGCGGATGACCACCGAAGTGGTGGCGGCCTATGTCAGAAACAACCTGCTGCCGCCTGGCCAATTGTCTGAGGTCATCAGCACCGTCTACAAATCGCTGCGCGGCCTCGGAAGCCAAGGCGGCGACGCCCATGCGGAGCCGCCGAAGCCCGCGGTGGCAATCCGCAAATCCATCACGCCCGATTATCTGGTCTGCCTCGAAGACGGCAAGAAGCTGAAGATGCTGAAGCGCCACCTGCGCTCGACGTATCATATGACGCCCGACGAATACCGCGCGAAATGGGGGCTCGGAGCCGATTATCCCATGGTGGCGCCGAATTACGCCCAGCAACGTTCGCAATTTGCCAAGAAGATCGGCCTCGGGCGACCGTTGGGGAGAGGCGCGGCGCGCAGAGCGGCCACAGCAAGCTCGGCCGCCAAGCGATAGCGTTCTCTCGACTGCGCGCGTCCTGCGGGCGACCCGGCACGGACGAGGAATTCCTTAGTCTTCGGCGTCCGAAGAGAAGTGCCCGGTCAGGCCTCTTTCGGAACTCCGGACATCCGCGTCTCTCGTCTCGGCCGGGACGACGGCCTTTGCCGGACGAGCCGCCGCGTCAGCGCCCCTTCCTGCGGACCGGTTCCGGCCCAAGCGGTTCTTCGCGCACCAGTTCCCTTACCATTCCAGGGCACCAGCGCGGGGTTTTCGGATAGCACGCGATGATCCTGCCGTCGCCGGGGTAGGCATCCGAGAAGATGACGTGGAAGCAATAGGTCGCAAAAGCGCCGTCGTTTCGGGCGAGGCAGCGGCTGCAATCATTCGCGATTTTCATCGCCGGGCCTTTTGATCAGAGGAGCGCCACAAAGGGCTGGCCGCGACGATCACCAGGATCGTGTGTCGCGCGACGCGACCGTACACGAACCCTATTACAACCAGGCATAGATGTCACCAAAATTGCCGACGCTACCCGCGAGGCGCTCTTCTCAGCAAAAACTCGCGCCCGGCCTTGACCATCGGATTGCCGTCATACGCGACGATATCGGCCGTGGCGTAGGTCTCCTCCCAACGCTCCGGCAGGTAGGAGCCGGTTCCGATGACATCGATAGGCGCGTTCGCCGCCGCCATCATCCGACATTTCGCCGGGCCAAAACCCGAGCTGGCGACGATCCTGACGCGAGGAAAGCCCGCTTCGTCGAGGCCCTGGCGCAGGTGCCAGATCGCCGCAGCCGAAGAGCCGGTGCCGACGAGATAGCGCAGTTCCTCGTCGCTTCTATAGCCGCGCGTCGCCTGCGGCGCATGTCGTTCGAGAACCTCGTAAGAACCGGCAAGGTTGAGTCCCTCGGCGTAGCGCGCGCCGGGCGTGTCGATGCGCACGGCGAGCCGCCCGGCGGCGGCGAGATCGGGAAAACGGCGCGCAACCGCGATCGAATCGCTGACCTCGCGGCCAAAATAATCGTTGAGGACGGTCAAAGGCTCATCCGGGAAGGTCTCGTAAAACATCTCGGCCGCTTTGACCGTCGAGCCGGCATAACCGATGAGGGCGTGAGGCATCGTCCCCAGCCCCTTTTTTTGGCCGAAAAAGTGGGCTGTGGCGGCCGCCGCACAGCCGATGAAACCCACCGCACCCGCGCGGCGGCGCGCCTCAGCCGAGCCGACCGAGGCCGCATAAGCCATCATCGCCGCCATCTCGGCGCCGGCGCAGTGCCGCGCATCCATCGCGAGAAACGCCACTTTCGGCAATTCGGCGCACATCGCGGAAGCGTTGTAGGCCGCCACGCATGCCGGCCCGAGCTTTTGCAGCAACACGGTTTCGAGGTCGACGAGATGGTAGAGAGAGCCCGTCACATAAAGGATGGATTCTCCGGCACCGACGAGACTGCCTTCGGGAAAAACGAGATCGATTTCGAATCGGGTGCCGCGCGCTTTCGCCTCTTTTTCGAGAAATTCGATGGCGAGGCGCGGGGTCGAAAGAACCGGCCGGCGCAAAAAGACGGCGTAGGTGGCCTCGCGGTCGCCGCAACGGCCGACGATGGTCTTGGTTTTGAGGAAATAGGTGTCGGTCCTCGCCGACAGCGGCACCTCCTCGCCAGCCATAGCCGTCACCTCACGAGGCCTCACGAGGCCGCCCGCAGCTCGCGCTGGCTACCCGTGCGTTCCGCTTTGATCGCGTCGGCGAGTTCGAAAGCAAGCTCGATCATCTGGCTCGCGTTGAGCCGCGGGTCGCAATGGGTGAAATAGCGCTCGCCCACCGATGCCTCGCTGATCGCCTGGGCGCCGCCAATGCACTCGGTGACGTTTTGCCCCGTCATCTCGCAATGGATACCCCCGGCATAGGTCCCTTCAGCCCCATGAATCGCGAAGAACCGTCGCACCTCCGCCATGATCCGGTCGAACGGGCGCGTGTTGTAGCCGTTCTTGAGCGTGATGCGGTTGCCATGCATCGGGTCGCAGCACCACACGACGCTGCGGCCTTCGCGCCTCACCGCCCTCAGGAGCGGCGGCAGCTTTGCCTCCACCTTGTCGGCTCCCATGCGCGTGATGAGCGTCATGCGGCCCGGCTCGTTTTCCGGATTGAGCCGGTCGATCAGCCGGATCAGATCATCGGGTTCGAGCGTCGGCCCGCACTTCATGCCGATCGGATTTTCGATCCCGGAAAGGAATTCGGCATGGGCGCCGTCGGCCTGGCGCGTGCGGTCGCCGAGCCAAAGAAAATGGGCCGAACAATCGTACCAATCTCCCGTCGTCGAATCGATGCGGGTCAGCGCCTCCTCGTAGGCGAGGAAGAGCGCCTCGTGGCAGGTGTAAAACTCGGTCTCGCGGATTTGCGGCGTCGTCTCGGAGGTGAGGCCGCACGCCGCCATGAAGTCGAGCGTCTCGGTGAGGCGATCGGCAAGTTCGCGATAGCGCTCGCCTTGCGGCGAACCGGCGACGAAATCGAGGTTCCAGGCGTGAACGCGATGGAGATCGGCATAGCCGCCTTGCGCAAAGGCGCGCAGAAGGTTGAGGGTCGCTGCCGCTTGGCTGAAAGCCTCGAGCATGCGTTCCGGATCGGGGCGGCGCGCGTTCTCGTCGAACTCCATGCTGTTGATGATGTCGCCACGGTAGGAGGGGAGGGTCACGCCGCCCCGCGTTTCGGTTTCGGAGGTGCGGGGCTTCGCGAACTGACCGGCCATGCGGCCGACCTTGACCACCGGGCAGGCGGCGCCAAAGGTCAGGACCGCGGCCGCCTGCAACAGCACCTTGAAGCTGTCGCGGATGTTGTTCGGATGGAATTCGGCAAAGCTTTCGGCGCAATCGCCGCCCTGCAACAAAAACGCGTTCCCTTCCGCGACTGCGGCGAGCCGCTCTTTGAGACGGCGCGCTTCCCCGGCAAAGACGAGCGGTGGGAAACGCCGCAGCCTCTCCTCGACGCGCGAGAGCGCCGCGGCATCGGAATATTCCGGAACCTGCCGGATCGGCATGGCGCGCCAGCTGTCCGGAGACCAACCTTTCTTCATAGAAACCCTCACGAAGGCCCGACGAGCGGGAGATGGTCGGTTTATATGAGCAAACGCCCGGCGAGGTCAAAAGACGCAACTCGTCCCGCCGGGCCGTCCGCGCTCGGCGCTACCCTCTAACGACGAAACGACGCAAAGCCCCGACGAGATCCTCTTCAGTCAAGCGGCGCTCGACCAGATCGATGATCCGCTCAGCCCAGGGGAGCGTATCTTCGACGGCCAAGTCGTGACCGTTGACCCCCAGGAACTCTACCATTGCTACGAAAGACGCGCGCTTGTTGCCTTGCGCGAGCGCGTCGCAAAACCCGTTCAGATAAGCGGTTGCTTGAATGAGCCGAGAGCGTCTTTCGTCGAATTGCGCCCGCAGGAGAGCGAGCTCCTTGTCTCGCAAGTCCCCCGAAGTCAGAGCGCCCATCAGCGCTGCGAGCGGCTCATCGTGTCGCGAAAAGTCGATGGTCTCCGACATTTGTTCGAACCGCGTTCACGGCGCATCGATAACGGCGTCCAACATGCCGAATGTGCGACTGCGGCGCGGCGTCCGCAAGATGCGTCCCGTTCGCGCTCGCCCCTACTCCGCCGCCATCTTTGGGCGCACCGATTTCTCGCGCATGGTCACGAATTCTTCGGCCGCGCTCGGGTGGATGCCGACGGTTTCGTCGAACTGGCGCTTCGTCGCGCCGCATTTGATCGCGATCGCCAGACCCTGAACGATCTCGGGAGCGTCGGGGCCAAGCATATGGCAGCCCAAGACGCGGTCGTTACGAGGGTCGACGACAAGCTTTATCAGCGTCTTTTCACCGCGTCCCGAAAGCGTGTTCTTCATCGGTCTGAAACGCGTCATGTAGACGTCGACCTCGCCGACTTCGCGCCGCGCACTCTCTTCGGAAAGGCCGACGGCCCCAATCGGCGGCCGCCCGAAGACGGCCGAAGGAACATTTCGGTGATCCATTACGATCGGGTTGTTGTTGAAAAGAGTTTCGGCGAGGGCGCGGCCTTCGGCGATCGCCACCGGGGTCAGATTGAGCCGGTCGGTCACATCGCCGACCGCATAAATGTTGGGAACGCTCGTCTGCGACCACTCGTCGACGACGATCGCGCCCTTGTCGTCGAGCGCGACGCCGCTCTCGGCAAATCCCATCTTCGCCGTGTTCGGCCACCGCCCCGTCGCGTAGAGGACGAGATCGGCGGCGAATTCTCTGCGGTCCGTGGTTACGACGCGGCAGCCCTCTTTCGCCTTTTCGATCTGCGCGACATGGGTGCGGGGGTGGATCTCGATGCCGCGCGCGCGCATCTCCTCTCCAAGCGCCACGCGGATGTCGTCGTCGAAGCCGGAAAGCAGCTCGGGGCGGCGGATCAGCTCGACGACCTTGGCGCCGAGATTGTTGAATATCCCCGCGAATTCGACCGCGATATAGCCGCCGCCGACGATGACGACGCGCCGGGGCAATTCCTTCAGATCGAGCGCCTCGTTGGAGGAGATGACGTGCTCGATGCCGGGAATATCGGGAAAGACGGGACGGGAACCGGTAGCAATGAGGATGTTCTCGGCCGTGCAGCGGCGCCCTTCGACCTCGACGGTGTGCGGATCGACGACAACCGCCCGCCCCAAAAGAAGCTCCGCGCCCGCCTCGCCCAGCATGCGGATATAGATTTCTGAGAGCCTTTCGATCTCTCGGTCCTTGGCGGCGATGAGCTCCGGCCAGTCAAAGCTCGGCGGAGGCACCTCCCAGCCGTACCCCGCGGCATCGGCAAAAGCCTCGGCGAACTCGGCGCCGTAAACGAGGAGCTTTTTGGGGACGCAGCCGCGGATGACGCAGGTGCCGCCGACCCGGCTCTCTTCGGCGATCGCGACGCGGGCACCGTAGCTTGCGGCGCGCCGCGAGGCGGCAACCCCTCCCGAACCCGCACCGATGGTGAAAAGATCGAAATCGTAGCGCGGCATAAAAGAAGACTCCATTCATCCGATATGGCGCCGCCTCTCGTTGTCATAAAGATCGCCCCGCCGCAAGGGCCCTCAATCGGCCTTGCGTGGCGGGCTGAAAGGACGCCGCTCGCCTTGCTCCTGCGCGTCGGCACTCCGGCCGCCGCCGCCAACCGGCGGTCACCCGCATCGCATCCATTGATGTGGACCAAGCCCTGGTCCATATAGCGCCGAGGCTTGTGCAGTGACAGAGGATTGGGTTGGGCGATGCGAATTTCGGTCACCGCGGCGAAGGCGCAGTTGACTGAGTTGGTCCGCCGCGCGGAAGCGGGGGACGAGGTTGTTCTGACGCGCCATGGTCAGCCGGCGGTGACGCTCGTTCCCGTCAAGAAAGCTGTCGATCGAGAGGCGCGCCGCCGCCTCCTCGACGAGGTTCAGGCATCGGCGGCGCTCAAGGCAACCGCCGGCGAATCGGCCGCACGCAGCCAGGACTTTCTATACGATGAGCAAGGCCTGCCGCGATGATGGCGGTTGATACCTCGGCGCTGATGGCGATCCTGTTGCGCGAGCCGGATGCAGAGCGCTGCAAGGCCGCTCTCGCGGCGGAGGCCGAGCTGGTGATTTCGGCCGGTACCGTCGCCGAGGCGCTGATCGTTGCGGCTCGGCGAAAGGTCGGCGAAGAAATGAATCGGATGATCGACGGCCTTGGCTTCGACGTGCTGCCGGTCACCGCCGCAGGCGCGCGGCGGATTGCCGGCGCTCATGCTCGATGGGGGCGAGACGCCCACCCCGCCGGTCTCAATTTCGGCGACTGCTTTGCTTACGAGATCGCCGCCGAGCACGCCTGCCCCTTACTCTATGTCGGCGACGATTTCGCGAAAACCGATCTCAAAAGCACTCTTTAGAAGAGGCACTCGACCGCAAGGAAGGCCAGGGGGCTCCCGGAGGACCGCGATCTGTTCCGCGCCCTCTCGGAACCCTTGGGGCGCCGTTACGATTTACCGGTCGATGCCGCCCATACAGAGATATTTGACTTCGAGGAACTCCTCGATCCCGTAGTGAGAGCCTTCGCGGCCGATGCCACTTTCCTTCATGCCGCCGAAGGGCGCAATTTCGGTCGAGATGATGCCTTCGTTGATGCCGACGATGCCGTATTCCAAGGCCTCGGCGACGCGCCAGATGCGGCCGATGTCGCGCGCGTAGAAATAGGCGGCAAGGCCGAACTCGGTGTCGTTCGCCATTTTGACCGCCTCTTCTTCGCTCTTGAAGCGATAGACGGGGGCGACGGGACCGAAGGTCTCCTCGCGCGTCACCAGCATGTCGGTCGTCACATTGGTCAAAACGGTCGGTTCGAAAAAGCTTCCGCCCAAGGCGTGGCGATGCCCGCCGACGACCACCTTCGCGCCTTTGTTGACGGCGTCGGCGATGTGCGTCTCGACCTTTTCGACCGCCCGCATGTCGATCAGCGGCCCAATCACGGTGCCGGGCTCGAAGCCGCTTCCGACCTTCATCGCCCCCGCGACCTCGGCGAGGCGCTTTGTAAAGGCGTCATAGATCCCGTCTTGCGCGAGGATGCGGTTGGCGCACACGCAGGTCTGCCCGGCGTTCCGGTATTTGGACGCGATCGCTCCTTTGACCGCCATCTCGATATCGGCGTCGTCGAAAACGATAAAGGGGGCGTTGCCGCCGAGTTCGAGCGAGATCTTTTTGACGGTTCCCGCGCATTGCTTCATCAGAAGCTTCCCCGTCGCCGTCGAGCCTGTAAAGGTGAATTTGCGCACGATGGGGTTTGAGGTGAGTTCGCCTCCGATCGCCTCCGAGGACCCGGTGACGCAGGAAAAGACGCCGCGCGGCACGCCCGCCCTCTCCGCGATCTCGCAAAGCGCCAGCGCGGAATAAGGGGTTGCCGAGGCCGGCTTCACGACCATCGTGCAGCCCGCCGCGAGCGCCGGTCCCGCCTTCCTCGTGATCATCGCCGAGGGGAAGTTCCAGGGGGTGATCGCCGCGCACACCCCGACCGGCTCCTTCAAGACGACGATCCTCTTGTCGGGCCCGTGCGCGGGGATGGTGTCGCCGTAAACGCGCTTTCCTTCCTCGCCGAACCATTCGATAAAGGCCGCCGCATAGGCGATCTCGCCCTTCGACTCCGCGAGCGGCTTGCCCTGCTCGGCAGTCATCAGGGTCGCGAGATCGTCCTGGTTCTCCATCATCAACATGTACATGCGGCGCAGGATCGCCGCGCGCTCTTTCGCGGTCTTGGCGCGCCAGGCGGGAAACGCGCGGTTGGCGGCTTCGATCGCCCGGCGCGTCTCCTCGGCACCCATCTTGGGCACCGTACCGAGCCTTTCGCCCGAAGCCGGGTCCGTGACTTCGATCGTGCCGCGATCAAAAGCGTCGACCCACTCGCCATCGATATGGCATTGCTGCCGGAAGAGCTTCTCGTCCTTGAGCCTCATCGCTGACCTCGCTCCAGAGAGAAGGGATAGGCTAAAAGTGAGCCGCGGGAGCGAGCTTGGCAAGGCGGACATCGATAGCATCCAATCGGTTCGACGAAAGTGGCGCTGCGAGCCGATCCCGCGCCCTCGCCCGCACCGCTTGCCCGGACTTGATCAGGGCATCCACGTCTTCTTGGCGTTCGGCTCGGCGCTCGGCACGGACACGGGTGGCCGGGCCTGATCCCCGGATCAAGTCCGAGGACGGCCACGGGGACGGTTTTTAAGGGAGCGGCTATTCCACCGTCACGCTCTTCGCCAAATTCCTCGGCTGGTCGACCTCGGTGCCGTTGAGGAAGGCGGGTATCCTCATCAACAAATATGTGTATGATTCGGAATGACGAGCAGCGAACTCTTGCGCAAGCTTCGTCGATTAGGAGCGCGAGTCGTTGCCGGCCGCGGCAAGGGCGGTCATGTCATGGTGCTGCTCGACGGGCGTAGGACCTTCGTTCCGACGGGCAGCGGCGAGATCAAGACCGGGACGCTGCGCGTCATCCTGCGCGACCTCGGGCTCGCGCTCGACGACTTGCGATAGGAGGAGAAGCGATGGCAGCGCGTATCGGCGCTCCGCTTGCCTACCCGGTACAGTTGGACCCGGCCGAGGAGGGCGGCTTTGTCGTGACCTTTCCTGACTTCGGCACCGGCGTTACGCAGGGCGACACCCGCGAGGAGGCTCTGTTGCAAGCGACGGACCTCCTCGAAACGATGGTTGCCAATTACATCGCTGAGGGCTGGGACCTGCCCCTTCCGTCGCGGCCCGCCGGCCGACCGCTCGTGTCCCTAACGCCGCTCGTCGCCGCCAAGGCGGAGCTTTACCGCGCCATGCGTCAAGCCCGGATCAATAAAGCGGAGCTGGCACGCCGCATCGGCATCTCGCCGCAACAGGCGCAGCGCCTTTTCGACATCCGCCACGCTTCCCGCCTCGACCAGATCGAGGCGGCGATGCAGGCGCTCGGCCGCCGCCTCGTCGTCAGCTCGGACGCGGCGTGAAGGGGCGCAAAAACGGGATCACGGCACCGGCCTCAGTAGGCCCGCCCTATTCGACTGTTACGCTCTTCGCGAGGTTCCTTGGCCGGTCCACCTCGCTGCCTTTTAGGACCGCGGCCTGACAAGCGATAGGCTTGGAGTGCGATCTTGCCTGACAAGGGCGGCCGCGGCTTTGGCAAGCGGACGCTCGGCCTTTACATCCGAGCCGATAACACCGCGCCGCCCGGTTCAGGTTTTCCGACGAGGAACTCAACTCGGCCACCGAGCCACTGCCAATTCTGCGCGCCGCGAATATTTTCGACTCTCCTGAGCCGCTCCGCCTGCCTCCTGCAATGTCCCTGGAGATCAGCAATCCATTGGCGCTTCCGAACGAGCCAATCCGATGGGTTCAGTCCATGCACGCTTTCGTCGCAGGCAGCACGAACGTAATTAAGACAGCCGAATCCGTCATTATCGCGGAAGATAAGCGGGTGCTCGCCCAGCGTCTGCGCGGCAGCCTCAGAGATAACAATCCTTGGGTAGTGAGCGATTGTGGACTCTAGTTCATAGGCCTTGACAAGTGCTGGCCCAAAGACCACGCGGTCTTCGTGATACAATCGCCCCACCGCTATGCCGCCGCGGATCAAGCAGCGAAATTGCACGGCATCGCTTATTCCTCTGCTTCCGGTGAATTCAACATTTAGCCGTCATGGCCGGGCTTGACCCGGCCATCCACGTGCAAAAATATAAATATTTCTCAATCATTTCGTGGATGCCCGGAACAAGTCCGGGCATGACGTAAGACGCAAGATCTGGGAATACCTGACACAGAGGGATAAGCCTTTGCACGGCTTCCGAGAATGCTGAGCCTACCAAGTTAGCCAGGTGAAACGCAAATAATCCCATCCCGGGGTCCTCTCGAACCCCGAGCGGGAAGGACACAACTATGTTGTCGGAGAATGCAGAAACGGCCGGTAAAAAAGTGTGGAGTTGTCGACCACGAGCTAAAGACTCGCTTCTAGCCTCGAAATTGCCCGTGAGCGCTTGAAGCCTCTTCAGAAGGTCCAGGATTCGTTCTTGAGATGCTTCATCGTTTGACTTAATAATCGAACGAAACCCAAGTAAATCTACAAACGCAACTACGTGCTCCTCCATGTCGCTATCCCCATCTACTCCACCGTCACGCTCTTCGCCAAATTCCTCGGCTGGTCGACGTCGGTGCCTTTCAAAACCGCGACGTGATAAGCGAGAAGCTGCGCGGGGATCGCGTAAAGGAGCGGGGCGACAAAGGGGTCGCAGCGCGGCACCGGGATGCCGAAGAGAAGGCGCTGCCCCAACCGAAGCAGCCCCTCCCTGTCCGAAATCATAACGACGCGCCCGCCGCGCGCCAACGCCTCCTCGATGTTGCCGAGGGTCTTTTCGAAAAGCTCGCCGGGCGGCGCGAGCACCACGATCGGGGTCGCCTCGTCGATGAGGGCGATCGGCCCGTGCTTCATTTCGCCGGCGGCGTAGCCTTCCGCGTGGATATAAGAAATCTCCTTCAGCTTGAGGGCGCCTTCAAGGGCCAAGGGATAGGCGGTGCCGCGGCCGAGATAGAGGACGTCGCGCGCGGCGGCGAGCATCCCGGCGACTTCCTCGATCGCCTGCGCATGATTGAGGATCTCGCTTGCCCGCGAGGGAATTTCGGTCAGATGGCCGGCAAGCCGCGCCTCTTGCGCCGCGTCGATCGCCCCCCGCGCACGCGCAAGCGCGATCGTAAATGCGGCTAAAACCGCGAGCTGCGTCGTAAAGGCTTTGGTCGAAGCGACACCGATCTCTGGCCCGGCGAGGGTCGGCAGAACGACATCGGACTCGCGCGCGATCGCGCTCTCTCCTTGGTTGACGACGGCGATGACGGCTTGCCTCTCTCCCCGCGCATAGCGCAGGGCGGCGAGCGTGTCGGCGGTCTCTCCCGATTGCGAGACGAAAATCGCGGCTCCGCCTTTTGGCAGGGCGGGCGCGCGGTAGCGGAATTCGGAGGCAATGTCGACCTCGGCCGAGACCCGCGCCAATCGTTCGAGCCAATATTTCGCGATGAGCGCCGCATGAAAGGACGTGCCGCAGGCGACGAGAGTGATGCGTTCGAGCGCCGCGAGAGAAAACGGAAGTTCCGGCAGACGAACGCTCCGCGTCGCGGGATCGACAAAGGCGCCGAGCGTATCGCCGATGACCGCCGGCTGCTCGAAGATCTCCTTTTGCATGAAATGGCGGAAGTTGCCCTTGCCGATGAGCGCCCCCGAGGCTGCGGTCTCCGTCACCGGGCGCGCAACCCTCGCCCCCTTCTCGTCAAAGATGCGAACCTCTGAAGAGGTGACGACCGCGAGATCGCCTTCTTCGAGATAGGTGATGCGCCGGGATAAGGGCGCGAGCGCGAGCGCGTCCGAGCCGACGAACATCTCGCCCTCGCCGTAGCCGATCGCGAGAGGACTGCCGCGGCGAGCGCAGATCAGGAGATCGCGCTCGCCGGCGAAAAGGAAAACGAGGGCAAAGGCGCCTTCGAGCTCCGCCAGCGTCTTCGCGACGGCTTCTTGCGGCGAAAGCCCCCTTTCGAGAAGGCGCGTCGCAAGGATCGCCACCGCCTCGGTGTCGGTGTCCGTGCGGAACGCGTAGCCCTCGGAGAGAAGCGCTTCGCGCAAGGACTGGAAATTCTCGATGATGCCGTTGTGAACGATGGCGACGCGATCGGTCGCGATCGGATGCGCGTTCCTTTCGATCGGCAGGCCGTGCGTCGCCCAGCGCGTGTGGCCGATGCCGATCGCGCCCGTGACCGGTTCGCGATCGAGGCGGGCTTCGAGGTTCTGAAGCTTGCCCTCGGCGCGCCGGCAGGTGATGCGGCCGTCGGCGAGGGTCGCGATCCCCGCCGAATCATAGCCGCGATATGCGAGACGCCGCAGCCCCTCGATCAGGCCCGGCGCCACTTCGTCCCGCGCGATGATGCCGATGATGCCGCACATCAGCCCTTCCTCCCTCGGCGCGCGCGGATGGCGGCCGCCCGGCCCGGCTTTTCCACCTGACGCCCGCGGGCGACCGCCAGAGCGTCGGGCGCGACATCCTCGGTGAGCGTGCTTCCGGCCGCGACATAGGCGCCCGCGCCGATCGTCACCGGCGCAACGAGCGCGGTGTTCGAGCCGATAAAGGCGCGCTCGCCGATGACCGTCTTGTGCTTCTCGAAACCGTCATAATTGCAGGTGATCGTGCCGGCGCCGATATTCGCGCGTTCTCCGACCTCGCTGTCGCCGAGATAGGAGAGGTGCTTCGCCTTGGCGCCTTTGCCGATGCGCGCCGCCTTCACCTCGACGAAATTGCCGATTTCCGCCTTCTCTTCGAGCACGACGCCGCCCCGCAAACGGGCAAAAGGCCCGACCTTTGCGCCCTCCCCGATGACCGCTCCGGCGAGGCACGAGAACGAATGGATACGCGCCCCCTCGCCGACCCTCACTCCGAGGCCGAAAACGACATTGGGCTCGACGACGGCGTCCCGTCCGAGAACGGTGTCGGCTGCGAGAAAGACGGTTTCGGGGGCGAGGAGGGTCGCTCCCCCTTCCATCGCGCGCCGGCGCAGGCGGGCCTGCATCACCGCCTCCGCCGCTGCGAGTTCGGCACGGGTATTGACGCCGAGAAGCTCCGCGACCGGAAGCTCCAGCGCGCGACACATGAGGCCTTGGCGGCGGGCGACCCTGACGATGTCGGTCAGGTAGAACTCGCCTTTGGCGTTGTCGCGGTCGAGCGCTTCGAGAAGAGAGAAGAGAGGAGGTGCGGCGACTGCCATGACGCCGCCATTGACGAGGCCGATCGCGTCCTCTCGGCCGTCGGCGTCGCGTGCCTCGACAATGCGCTCGAGGCTGCCGTCCGCGGCGAGGACGAGCCGGCCATAGGGGCGGGGATCCTCGGGACGCATCGCCGCAACGGCGATCGCCGCCGCGGGCGCGCGGCGTCGTTCGGCGAGAAGGCGTTCGAGCGATCGGGTCTCGACGAGCGGCGCATCACCGTAAAGCACGAGCACCTCCTCGATCTCGCCGTGAGGGGCGAGACGGGAAGCGAGCGGGCGCTCGACTTGGCGCAGCGCATCGCCGGTCCCGAGCGGCGGATCCTGCACGACGCATTCGAGCGGCGCGAGGACGCGCGCCACTTCCTCCATGCCGCGTCCGACAACCGCGATGGAGAAGGCGGGGCCGAGCGGCTTCACGCTTTCGAGGACGTGGCGAACCATCGGCCACCCCGCGAGCGGCTGCATTACCTTCGGAATGGCGGAGTTCATCCTCGTGCCGCTGCCGGCGGCGAGAATGACGGCGGCAAGCTGGGGCTTCTTCATGAAGGCAAGAACGTCTCGGTGGCGATAAGCGATCTCGCGTTAGAGTCGCACGTGGCCGCGCAATCGCCAACACACAGATTGTTGCGGTTTGTAGTCTGGCGAGCGCAAAGTCGCTGCCGATGCCCGGTTTTCTTCTCCTTTTCGATCTCGACGGCACGCTCGTCGATACCCTCCCCGATCTTCACTCGGCGCTCAACGAAGCGCTGCGCGAACGCGGCCGGCCGCCGCTCTCGCCCTCAGAGGTGATGCGCATGATCGGCGACGGCGCGGCGGCCCTCGTCGCCCGCGCGCTCGAAGCGAGCGGGCTCGACGGTCGAGAGGCGGCGAGCGTGCTGCCGCGCTTTCTCGAACTCTACGAGGCGCGCTCGACCCGGCTCTCCCGGCCTTATCCGCATGTCCGCGATACGCTCGAAGCGCTGCGTTCGCGCGGCTATGCGACCGCGGTGTGCACCAACAAGCCGCAACGGGCTGCGGAAGCGGTTCTGAGCAATCTCAAGCTCGCCCAGTTTTTCGACGCCGTCGCGGGAGGCGACCGCTTTCCCGAAAAGAAGCCCGATCCACGCCATCTCTTGCGCGTTGTCGCGCTTCTCGGCGCAGAAGCGAGGCGCGCGGCGATGGTCGGCGACAATGAAAACGACGCCTCGGCGGCCCGTGCCGCAGGATTCCCGGTGCTCCTGATGCGGTACGGCTATGCACAAACCGATCCCGAAACGCTCGGGGCCGATGCGCTCCTCGACGAGTTTGCCGATCTGCCCGGCGCCTTGGAGCGGCTGCGGCTTGGACCATGAGGCCCATCGCTTGACAGAGCCGGGAGGGGCACCCCTAATGCGATCGGGGCGGGTAGCTCAGCGGGAGAGCACTCCCTTCACACGGGAGGGGTCGGAGGTTCAATCCCTCTCCCGCCCACCAGCGTCTTCAACGGCTTGCTCGGCCCTTGACGCAGACGAAACTGTTGCAGGCGCAATAGAAACGGCGGCTCCGATTGCGCCTCCCGCGCCTCCCGCCGCCGCTTCACGCAGGATGGGATTCGCGATCGTCCTTTTGCTTTTCGGAACGCCGCCGCCGCGATCCTCTCTTTCGCCGCGCGCCGCGCAGGGCGCGGTCGGCCATTGGCGCTGCGGCGGCCTTGCCAAGGCACGGGCGCCTCTTTAACACTTGCCGCGGGATGCCGAATATTCCGCCGATCTTCGCGCGGGGGACACGGTCGGCCGCGCTTCTATGGCGCCTCGTGAGCGACTTTGTCCGCCCGCATACGCGTACCATCGCGATTGCCTTTCTGTGCATGGGGGCGGCTGCCGGCTCGACGGCTTTGCGCGCCTGGCTGATGCAGCCCGTTCTCGACCGCATCTTTGTCGCGCGCGAGGCAGCTCTGCTTGTTCCAATCGCCGCGGCGGCGCTCGGTCTCGCCCTCGTCAAGGGGCTCGCCGATTACGGCCAGGCGGTCCTGATGGGGAGGATTGGTCAACGCGTCATAGCCGATGTCCAGGCCGCTCTCTTCGGCCGCTTGATGCGCGCCGATCTCGCCTACCTCCAGGCCCGCCCTTCCGGAACGCTGATGTCGCGCTTTACGAACGATGCGACACTCTTGCGCAACGCAGCGGCGAAGATCCTTGTCGCCATTGGCAAGGAAGGCGTCACCGTCATCTGCCTCGTCGCCCTGATGTTCTACGAAGACCCGCTTCTCGCGATTATCTCTTTTTTCGCGTTTCCGCTCGCGATCCGTCCGGTTGTCCGCATCGGTCGCCGCATGCGCCGGGTCTCCGCCAACACACAAGTCGAGCTCGGCCAGTTGACGACGCTTCTCGGCCAAAGCTTTCAGGGAGCCCGCATCGTCAAGGCCTACGGCATGGAGGGATACGAGGAGGCGCGGGCACGGGGCCTTTTCGAGCGCCTCTACACTCTCTACAACCAAGCGATCCGCGCGCGCTCCAAGGCCTCGCCCTTGATGGAAACCTTGGGCGGCACGGCGATTGCGGTGGTGATCCTTTTTGGCGGTCATCAAGTGATCGTCGGCGCACGCACGCCGGGTGCTCTTTTCTCTTTTATCACGGCTCTTCTCCTCGCCTATCAGCCGCTCAAGAACCTCGCCAACCTCAACGCTTCCTTACAGGAGGGTTTGGCCGCGGCAGAGCGTCTCTTCGAGGTGATGGATGTCGAGCCGGAAATCCGCGACGCCAAGGGAGCCGGCCCTCTCGCCGTAAACGGCGGCGAGATCCGCTTCGAAGGGGTCGGTTTTGGCTACCGTCCGGGGATCCCTGCGCTCTACGACGTTTCTCTTGTTGTCCCCGCCGGACGCACGGTGGCGCTCGTCGGCCCTTCGGGCGCAGGCAAATCGACCATCATCAGCCTCATTCCCCGTTTTTTCGACGTCGGCGAGGGCAGGATTCTCATCGACGGGCAGGATGTGAGGGGCGCCACTATCGCCTCGCTGCGCGGAGCGATCGCTTTCGTCGCGCAGGAAGTCACGCTCTTCGACGACACCGTGCGCGCCAATATCGCCTATGGCCGGTTCGGCGCCTCGGACGAGGAAATCGAGCGGGCGGCGCGAGCGGCCGACGCCGAGGGCTTTATCCTCGACCTGCCCCAGGGTTACGAGACCGTTGTCGGCGAGCGCGGCATTCGCCTTTCGGGCGGCCAGAGGCAGCGTCTGGCGATCGCCCGGGCGATGTTGAAGGATGCTCCGATCCTGCTTCTCGACGAAGCGACCTCGGCCCTCGACAGCGAAAGCGAACGCCACGTTCAGAGGGCGCTTTCCGCGCTCATCCGCGGGCGCACGACGCTTGTCATCGCCCACCGCCTTTCCACCATTCAGGGCGCCGATTCGATCTGCGTTCTCGATCACGGCCGCGTCGTGGAGAGCGGCGACCATGCCGAGCTTCTCGCCCAGGACGGGCTTTACGCGCGGCTTTACGCGATGCAATTTGAAACGGAGCCGAACAGCGCTGCTCCTCTTCCGGCGTGACGAAACCTTGGACTATCAAGCGAGGGCTTGGCGCCGGATCGCGAAGAGCGATCGGCTGTTCCGGACCCTATGCTGGGTGATCTCGCTTTATGTCCGCTTCGTCTACAGGACGAACCGCTGGCAGGTCGAAGGGAGCGAGAGGGCGCTTGCGCTGCGCCGCGAGGGGCGGTCGTTCATCCTTGCTTTCTGGCATGGCCGGCTCCTCATGATCCCGATGGCGTGGCGGGGCCTCGCGCCCATCAACATGCTGATCTCCGCTCATCGCGACGGCCAAATCATCGCTGGAGCCGTGCGTTATTTTGGCGTGGCCTCGATCGCCGGCTCGACCAGCCGGGGCGGGCGCGCCGCGCTCTTGCTCATGCTCAAGCGGTTGAAAGCGGGCGAGTGCGTCGGCATCACGCCGGATGGCCCGCGCGGCCCGGCGAGGCGTGCCAGCATCGGGATCGTCAATCTCGCACGCCTCGCGAAGGTGCCGATTGTGCCGATTACCTATGCCTCGAGCCGGCGGCGCGTTCTCACAAGCTGGGACCGCTTTCACCTTGCCTTGCCCTTTGGGCGGGGCGTGTTTCTTTGGGGCGAGCCGTTCCCAGTTTCCGCCGAGCTCGATCAATCGGGATTGGAGCGCGCCCGACACCTCCTCGAGGCGCGCATGATCGCGCTCGATGAAGAGGCCGAGCGGCGCGTTGGGAGCAGGCCACCGGCTGCCCCTGAAAGAAGCCTCGCGAGCGGCGAGGAAGAATGATGTTGCCCGCACTCTACCGCGTCGCGACGGACATTCTGACGCCCGGCGTCCTCATTTACCTCCAGCGCCGTTGCAAACGGGGCAAAGAGGATCCTCTGCGCCTTGCCGAACGTCGCGGCATTGCCGGGGCGCCACGCCCGCAGGGGCCTCTCGTATGGATACACGCGGCGAGCGTCGGCGAGGCAACCTCCGTTCTGGGGCTTATCGAGCGCCTCTTCGCAACGCGGCCGGGTCTCGCAATCCTTCTTACGACCGGTACCGTCGCCTCGGCGCGTCTGATGGCCGAACGCCTCCCGGGGAACGCGCGGCATCAATACGTGCCGGTCGATTTGCCGGCGCCCGTCTCGCGCTTTCTCGACCACTGGCGCCCCGATTTCGCGCTCTGGGTCGAAAGCGAGTTGTGGCCGAACCTCGTGCTCTCGACCGCTCGGCGCGGCATCCCGATGGTGCTTCTGAACGGCCGGCTCTCCGAGCGCTCCTATCGCCGCTGGCGCCGGTGCCCGGGCCTTATCCGCCCGATGCTCTCTGCCTTCGAGCTGTGCTTCGCTCAGGATGACGAGCAGGCGCGGCGCCTCGCCCGCCTCGGCGCCAAGGACATTGCCAAAAGCGGAGACCTCAAAGCCGCGGCTGCGGCCTTGCCCGCCGATCCGCGCACCCTCGATCGGTTGCGGCAGGCGGTCGGGGGGCGCCCCATCTGGCTCGCGGCGAGCACGCATGGCGGCGAGGAAGAGGTGGCGGCGGCGGTCCACCCTCTCCTCGCGCCGCGCCACCCGGGCCTCCTCACCATCATCGCGCCGCGCCACCCGGCGCGCGGAGAGAAGGTGGCCGCAACGCTTCGCGCGCGGGGCTTTCGGGTCGCCCGCCGCAGCGCCGGAGAGCCCATCGCCGGTGAAACCCAAATCTATCTCGCCGACACTTTGGGTGAGCTTGGGCTTTTTTACCGGCTCGCGGAAATCGCTTTTATCGGCGGCTCGCTTTTCGGCAATGGCGGCCATAATCCATTCGAGCCGGCGCGGCTCGGTTGCGCCGTCCTTCATGGCCCCGATATGAAGAATTGCGCGCCCATGGCCTCCGCGCTTGCGCGCGCCGGCGCGTCGCAAACGGTGACCGGCACGCAGGACCTCGCCGCCGCCGTTTCGCGCCTCCTCGATGACCCGAGCGAGCGCGCGATGCGCGCCGCCGCCGGGGCGCGCGCCGTCGCTCTCGCGGAAGGCGTTCTCGATCGGGTCCTCGCGCGGCTTTCGCCTTGGCTTGACCCGCTCGCTCCTCGCGGCTCCCCTGCCGAGGAACCCGGCGAGGGATTCCCGCGCGAGGATCTGCAGCGACGGCCCCTCCGCGCCTGATGCCGAGGGCGCCCGCCTTCTGGGACCGCCCGCCCGGGCTCACGGCGGGGCTGCTCGCCCCTTTCGCCGAGATCTGGGAGGCAACCGGGCGTCTCAAGCATACGCTTTCGCGCCCGTATCGCTCCCCCGTTCCCGTCCTCTGCGTCGGCAACCTCGTCGCCGGAGGCGCCGGCAAGACTCCGGTCGCGCTTTCGATCGCCGGTCGTCTTATCGCCCGCGGGATCGGCGTGCATGCTCTCTTGCGCGGTTATGGCGGCGTTCTCAAAGGGCCGGTGCTGGTTGACCCGAGGCGCCATGATGCCGCGGCGGCCGGCGACGAGGCGCTCCTTTACGCGCGGGCGATGCCCACATGGGTCGCACGCGACCGCGCCGAGGGCGCGCGCGCCGCGCGCGCTGCGGGCGCCCGGTTGATCCTCCTCGACGACGGCCTGCAGAACCCGGGGATTGCCAAGACGCTGTCTCTTCTCGTTGTCGATGCCGCCTTCGGCTTCGGCAATGGCCGCGTCATCCCGGCGGGGCCCCTTCGCGAGAGCCTCAAACGCGGCCTGAGGCGGGTCGAGGCCGCGGTCCTCATCGGGGACGGCCCCGCGCCTTCGGAGCTTCCGGCATCGCTGCCCATCTTGCGGGCGCGTCTCACGCCCAAGCGCGGCAAGCACTTTGCCGGCCACGCGGTCGTTGCTTTCGCCGGCATCGGACGACCGCAAAAGTTTTTCGCGACACTCGAGGCGCTTGGCGCGAGCCTCGTAAAGACGCGCGCATTTCCCGACCATCATCGCTACCGGCCGCGCGAGATCGAGGCTCTTGTTCGCTCGGCGAGCGAGGTGGGGGCAATGGTTGTGACAACGGCGAAAGACATCGTTCGCGTTCCCCTGTCCTTGCGCGACGCGATCGAAGTGCTCGAAGTCGAGATCCTGTGGGAGGACCCGGCAGCTCTCGATCGCCTGCTCGAGCCGGTGCTGACGGCCTCCGGCGCTGATGGCTCCCACTCTCGCGGATAGGGGCGCGCTGCGGCGCCCGCCTTCTTTCCGACACCGCGTCGAGGCAGTTTTTGCCGCGCTCTCGTTTGCCGGCTTTCGCTTGCTGCCTTTTGCCGCGGCCTCCGCCTTGGGCGGCGCCGTGGCGCGTCTCGTCGGACCCCCTCTTCCCCTATCGAACCGCGCCCGCATCAATCTCCGCCGGGCGATGCCGGAGCTCTCGGAAGGCGAGATCGCGCTCATCGTCAAGGGGATGTGGAACAATCTGGGACGCGTCGCCGCCGAATACCCGCATCTTCGGGAGATCCGGGTCTTTTCGCCCGGGGGTCCTGTCGAGACCCGCGGTTTCGAGCATATCGACCGCGCGGTGGCGGCAGGCCGGCCGATGATCATTTTCTCCGGCCATCTCGCCAACTGGGAGATCGGCGCGCTCGCCGCAGTCCAATACGGGGTCGAGGTCGTGCAGATCTATCGCGCCGCCAACAACCCTCTCGTCGACCGCATGATCCAAGAATTTCGCGGCAGTCCCGGCGCGTTCCTGGAGAAGGGCGCCGACGCCGCCCGTGGCGCCGTCAAGGCGCTCAAGGCCGGGCGGCACCTGACGCTCCTTGCCGATCAGAAGCTCAACGAAGGGATTGCGGTCCCGTTTTTCGGACGCGAGGCGATGACCGCTCCGCTCCTCGCCGCGCTCGCTTTGCGCTTCCAATGCGACCTCGTGCCGGCTCGCGTCGAGCGCATCGGCGGCGCCCGCTTTCGCCTCACCGTCTATCCACCTCTCCCCCTGCCGAAAAGCGGCGACAAAAGCACCGATGTCGCGGCTCTGACGGCGGCGGTGAACAACACGCTCGAAGCCTGGATCCGCGAGCGCCCTTCGGAGTGGTTCTGGCTTCACCGTCGCTGGAGCGATTGAAGGCCCACGATCAGAACAGACGGCCTTGGCCCTCCGGCACGCTCGATTGCTGGCGGGCGGCCCGCCGCCTTTTCTTACCGGCGACGGCGTCCACTCTGCCGTCGTGAAATTCGAGTTCGAGCGCCATTCCGGATGAGACCCGCGCCGCCCGCGTCAGGACCTCGCCCAGGCGATCGCGGACGACGACATAGCCGCGCGCGAGAAGGCTCTCGTGGCGCTCGGCGTGGGTCGAAAGGCGGCCCGCGAAATTGTCGATCGCTTCCCCGCAGCGGCCGAGGAAGCGCGCGATCGCGGCCGAGAGCCGCATGTCGATTTCGCCGGCGCGCTCTTTGAGCCGCGCGATCTCGGCTGCGAGCGCCTCTGGCCGCAAGCGCGCCGCGGCAAGCTGCTGGGAAAGATGGGAGAGGCGCGCCTTGAGCGAGAGAGAAAGCCTCTCGGCGCGATCGTCGAGCCGCTGCGCCGCGTTGGCGATAAGACCCTGCGGATCGGGAAGTCCGCGCGCCGCCCCCGAAAGCGCCATGCGCCGCTCGTTCATCACCCGCGAGAGGCTCGAAACCAGACGCGCCGAACGGCTTTCGAGATCTGAGAGGAGATCGAGACGCACCGGAACCGCCATCTCGGCGGCCGCGGTCGGGGTCGGCGCGCGGCGATCGCTCGCGTAATCGATGAGGGTCCAATCGGTTTCATGACCGATCGCGGAAATGAGAGGAATCGCCGAGGCCGCCGCCGCGCGCACGACGATTTCCTCGTTGAACGCCATCAGGTCTTCGAGGCTGCCGCCTCCGCGCGCGACGATGAGGAGATCGGGCCGCGGCACCGGGCCTTGCGGAAGACGGTTGAAGCCTTCGATCGCCGCCGCCACCTGTTCCGCGGCCCCCTCCCCCTGCACCGTGACCGGCCACAGAAGGACGCGCCGCGGGAAGCGATCGGCAAGGCGATGCAGGATGTCGCGGATGACCGCTCCCGAGGGCGAGGTGACGACGCCAATGATTTCGGGCAGATGCGGCAGCTTCTTTTTGCGCTCTTCGGCGAAGAGGCCCTCGGCGGCGAGGCGCTTTCGGCGCTCTTCGAGAAGCTTCAAGAGGGCGCCGATGCCGGCGAGCTCGATCGTGTCGATGATGAGCTGATAGCGGGAGCGCTGGGGATAGGTGGTAAGCCGGCCGGTGCAGACGACCTCCATCCCGTCCTCGGGCACGAGCGCCAGGGTTTGCGCCGTACCTTTCCAGATGACGGCGTCGAGGACCGCTCCCTCGTCCTTGAGACAAAGGTAAAAGTGGCCGGAAGCATACCGCTTGAAGCCCGAAATCTCGCCGCGCACCCGCACCAAGCCGAAACTCTCCTCGACCTTGCGCTTCAAAGCGAACGCAAGCTCCGAAACGGTGTATTCTTTGACGTTCGCGCCGAAAGGCGGCAGATCGTTCATCGCGCTATCATAACCGAGGAAGAGTAAAGGGTGATGCGGGTACTCATCGTCGGCTCCGGGGCACGCGAACACGCCCTCGCCTGGGCGATCGCCGCCTCGCCGATCGTCGAGGCGCTTTATGCCGCGCCGGGCAATGCCGGGATCGCCGAGGAGGCGCGGTGCGTGCCGGTCTCTGCCGAGGATCTGGGCGGTCTCGTTCGCTTCGCAAAGGCCGAGCGCATCGAGTTTGTCGTCGTCGGTCCCGAGGCGCCGCTCGTCTTGGGGCTTGTCGACGCTCTCGAGAGCGAGAGCATCAAAGCTTTTGGCCCGAGCGCGACAGCGGCATCGCTCGAAGGTTCCAAGGCCTTTGCCAAGGACCTTTGCGCCCGCGCCGGAATCCCGACCGCCTCTTACCGCCGCTTTCGCGACGCCCGCGCAGCCAAGGCTTTTATCGCCGAGAAAGGTGCGCCAATCGTCGTCAAAGCCGATGGCCTTGCCGCGGGTAAGGGTGTGACCGTCGCCGCCGATCGCGAAACCGCCTACAACGCCGTCGATGCGGCGCTCATCGAGCGCCAATTCGGCGAGGCCGGCGCCGAGATCGTCGTCGAAGAATTTCTCACAGGCGAGGAAGCGAGCTTTTTTGCGCTCTCTGACGGCGAGAACGCGCTCCCGCTCATCGCGGCTCGCGACAAGAAGCGTCTCAGAGACGGCGACGACGGCCCCAATACCGGCGGCATGGGGGCCTATTCTCCCGTTCCCGGTTTCGGCGCGGCGCTCGAAGGGCGGGTCATGGAAGAGATCGTGCTGCCGACGCTCAAGGCGATGCGGGAAGCGGGCCGCCCTTTGAAGGGGCTTCTTTACGCCGGCTTGATGCTGACGGAAGAGGGGCCGAAGCTCCTCGAATTCAATGTCCGCTTCGGCGATCCCGAGACGCAGGTTCTGATGATGCGCCTCAAAAGCGATCTCCTTCCGGCGCTCCTCGCCGCACGCGACGGAATGTTGAAAGCGTTCGATCTGCGCTGGCGCGACGAAGCGGCAATCTGCGTCGTCATGGCGGCCGACGGCTATCCGGGCGCACCGAAAAAAGGGGGCCTCATCCGCGGTCTCGACGGGGCGTCAGCCGATCCCGCGGTCAAGATATTTCACGCGGCCACCCGCCGCGAAGGCGAGCGGCTCCTCGCCGACGGCGGTCGCGTCCTCTCCGTCACCGCGCTCGGACAAAGCCTCAATGAGGCGCGAGCGAGCGCCTATGCTGCGATCGATCGGATCGATTGGCCGGACGGCTTCTGCCGGCGCGATATCGGCATCAGTACCAGCGCCTGAACGGCTTCCGCCATCCCCGCCGGCAAGGGCGCCGGCCCCTGTTGCTGCTATGGACAGCATCCCTGCGCCCGCGCAAACTCGCCCGCCCGCTCTTCTTGGTGCCCGCTCTTTTTGGTGAACGCATGCGCATCGAAGTCATCTGCACCGGCGACGAGGTTCTCTCCGGCAAGATCGTCAACAGCAATTTCAGCCACATCAGCCAGAGGCTCGAAGATGTCGGTCTCTCGGTGCGCTGGGGAACGACGGTCGGCGACGACCGCGAGAGCCTTCTCCTCGCCTTCCGTCTCGCTGCAGGGCGCGCCGATGCGGTGATCGTCAATGGCGGGCTCGGGCCAACCGTCGATGACCTTTCGCAAGAAGTGGCCGCCAAGGCCGCCGGCGTCGATCTGGTTCCGAACGAGGAATGGCTCGCCCGGATGGAGGAATTCTTCCGCCGGCGCAATCGCGTGATGTCGCCCAACAACCGGAAACAGGCGATGCTCCCTTCGAGCGCGGAGATCCTCGACAACCCGATCGGCACTGCCTGCGGCTTTGCTCTCGACATCGGCGGGGCGCGGTTCTTTTTCACCCCGGGTGTGCCGCGCGAGCTTTACCGAATGCTCGACGAGCAGGTGATCCCGAGGCTTCTCGGGCGAGCCGGGGCTCCGGCCGTCATTTACTTGAAGCGCTTTCACACCTATGGGCTCGGCGAATCGCATGTCGACTCGCTCCTGACGGGGGTGGAAGAGCTCGCCCCGGACGGCAGCGTCAAACTCGGCTTCCGCACGCATTACCCGCAGATCGAGACGAAGCTCACGGTCCGCGGGCGCGATATGGACGAGGCCAAACGGAAACTCGAACCGGTGGAAACGGAGGTCCGGCGCCGACTTGGAAATTTCGTCGTCGCCGAAGACGGCGAGAGCCTCGAAGGGGTGGTCCTCGCCGCGCTTCGGCAGTGCCGAGGCTCGCTCGCTCTCGCCGAAACCTATACCGGCGGCCAGATCGCCGCCCGCCTCGCCCCTCTTCCGGGCGCGGAGGAGGTATTCCGCCGCGCTCTCGTCTCCCGGCAACCGGCCGAGCTTGCCCGCGCCCTCGGCCTCGACGGCGAGTTCGGCGAGATCACGCGCGAGACGGCCGAGAGAGTGGCCGAGGCCGCGCGTCTTAGAGCCGGCGCGAGCCACGCTCTTGCCGTCCTCATCGAGATCGACGACGGACCCGACCGCATCGATTTCGGCGGCAACGTCCATCTCGCGATCGCCGCGGAGGGTAGGGGCGCCTCGCGGCGCTCGCGCATACTGGGCGGACGCGAATGGGTTCGCCTCGGCGCCGTGGAACTTGGCCTCGACTGCCTCAGGCGTTTTCTCTTGGGCCTGCCCGTCAGCGAACGCGTCGATTTCGAGCGGCGCGAGACGGGGAATGAAGGGCACCGGGCGGCGCGGTAAAAAGGGTCGGCCACAGAACGAGGGAGGACACCGATGGATCTCGGATTGCGCGGAAGAAGGGCGCTGGTGACCGGCGCCTCGAAGGGGATCGGGCGCGCCTGCGCCGAAGCGCTCGCGAGAGAAGGCTGCGATGTGACGCTTGTGGCGCGTACGCGGGCCGATCTCGAAGCCGCGGCGCAGAAGATCAGAAACGAGCACAATGTTGCGGTGCGCATCCTTCCGCTCGATCTTTCGGATAGCCGCAACGTTGAGAGGCTGGCCGCGGAATGTCCTGAGATCGATATCCTCGTCAATTCGGCGGGAGCCATCCCGGGCGGCAATCTCGATGCGATCGACGAAGGGCGCTGGCGCGAGGCCTGGGATCTCAAAGTCTTCGGCACCATCAATATGACCCGGCGCTTTTACGCCCTGATGCGCGAGAGGGGCCACGGCGTCATCGTCAACATCATCGGCGCCGCCGGAGAAAACCCCGACGCCGACTACATCGCCGGCTCCGCAGGAAACGCCTCGCTCATGGCCTTTACGCGAGCCTTGGGCGGCGCGGCGCCCAAGGACGGGTTGCGCATTCTCGGCATCAATCCCGGACCGGTCTTGACGGATCGTCTCGAAAGTCTGCTGCGCCACCGCGCCCAAAGCCGCTTGGGCGATCCCGACAAATGGAAGGAGATGATGAAGCTCTTTCCCTTCGGCCGCGCGGCCCTCCCGGAGGAAATCGCCTCCATGGCGGCATTCCTCGCCTCGGATCGTTCGGCCTATACCTCGGGGACGATCATCACGATCGATGGCGGCGCTTCGAGCCGCCGCTCCTCGTATTGAGCGGGGTCCGAGCCCTCACCCCGCCTTCAGCCGGCGCGCGGCCTCGACCGCGAAATAGCTGAGGACGCCGTCGGCGCCGGCGCGCTTGAAGGCGATGAGGCTTTCCATCATCGCCGCCTCGCCGTCGATCCAGCCCGCCGCGGCCGCGGCCTTCAGCATCGCGTATTCGCCGCTCACCTGATAGACGTAGGTCGGCATCAAGAACGCGTCTTTAACCCGCCGGACGATGTCGAGATAGGGCATCCCCGGCTTGACCATGACCATATCGGCGCCTTCGGCGATATCGAGCGCCACCTCGCGCAAGGCCTCGTCCGTATTTGCCGGATCCATCTGATAGGTGCGCTTGTCGGCGCTCCCGAGAGAGGAGGCCGAACCGACCGCCTCGCGGAAGGGCCCGTAAAAGGCGGAAGCATATTTCGCGGCATAGGCCATGATGCGAACATGGGCGAAACCTTCGCGGTCGAGAGCGTCGCGGATGGCGCCGACCCGGCCGTCCATCATGTCCGAAGGGGCGATAATGTCGCAGCCGGCTTGCGCCTCGACCACGGCCTGCCGGCAGAGAATTGCGACCGTCTCATCGTTTTCCACGTAGCCCTCGCGGATGACGCCGTCGTGACCGTGTGAGGTGTAGGGATCGAGCGCGACATCGCAAAGGACACCGATCCCCGGAACCGCCTTTTTGAGTGCGGCAACCGCGCGGCAGACGAGATTTTCGGGGTCGAGCGCCTCGTGTCCTTCGGGATCCTTTTTTGCCGCCGGCACTGCCGGAAATACCGCGATCACGGGAACGCCCAACGCCTCCGCGTCGCCCGCCGCGTCGACGAGGGCCGCGATCGGCAACCGGAAAGCGCCCGGCATCGAGGGGATCGGCAGCTTTCGGCCATCGTCGTGAACAAAGACCGGCCAGATGAGATCGGCGGCCGAGAGGCTATTTTCGGCGACGAGTTTGCGCGACCAGGCGTCGCGGCGGTTGCGCCGCAATCGCGCACGAGGGAAGGGGGCGAGATTCGGCAAAGCTGGGGTCACGGGAGTTCTCCCGAAAAGCGCGCGCTTCGCACGCGACGAGGGCGAAGATAGGTGGGCCGGCCGCCCTCCGCAACGCGGCTTTTCCGTCATACGAGCGCGTAGTCGTAGCGGATGAAGCCGTTGAACCGGGCGATCCGGTCATAGAGCGCCCGCGCGGCGGCGTTGGTTTCTTGCGTCGTCCAGTAAAGGCGGTAACAGGCTCTTGCGCGGGCGATCTCGGCGACCGCCTCGATGAGCTTTCTGCCGACCCCGCGGCCGCGGCTCTCTTCCTCCACAAAAAGATCCTGGAGATAGCACACTTCGCGCGGCGTCCAGGCATGGGCGTGAAAGAGATAGTGGGCGATCCCGACGAGCGGCGCCGTCTCGCCGCCAAGGCGCGCGCCGAGACCGCGGATCGGGCTTTCCGCGGCGACGACCCGGGCAAAGGTGTGCTCGTAGATCGCCTCCGGCAGGCGCGTCTCGTAAAAATCGAGATAGCCGCGCCACAACTCTTTCCACCGCGTGGAATCTCGGGTTCCGATCGGGGTGATGACGATTTCGCTCATCGCCGCTTCTCATGCTCGGTCTCGCAATCCTCTCTCATTATTCCAGAAGGCCTCGGTGCGGAAGTTGCGCGCTTGCCGCGGCCTCGAGAGCCGCTTGACAGGCGTGCTGGAGAGGCCATCCTCTCGTCCTCCCGGCAATCGACAAAAAGGGACGCCGCCATGATCCGGGCCGATCTCACGGGGAAGACCGCTCTCGTCACCGGCGCCGCCTCGGGCATCGGCCTCGCGACGGTCGAAGCCCTCGCGCGCTCGGGCGCTGCCGTCGCTCTCAACCATCTTGCGGACGACCCGCGCGGACGCAAAGAGATCGAACGTCTGCGCAGCGAGGGGCTTCAGATCCTCGACGCTTCGGGCGACGTTTCCCGCCCGGGCGAGGCCGAGCGCATGGTGGCCGACGCCATCGGCGGGCTCGGCCGTCTCGATTTTCTCGTCAACAACGCCGGAACCCCCGCGAGCCCGGTGCCGATCCCGTTCGAGGATCTCGACGCGCTCGATGAGAGCTTCTGGTCGCGGATCCTCGGCACCAATCTTCTGGGTCCCTTCCGCTGCAGCCACGCCGCCGTCCCCGCGTTGAAGGCAGGGAGAGGCGCCATCTGCAACACCGCCTCGATCGCCGGCGTCATGGGGACGGGCAGCAGCATCGCATACGCGGCGAGCAAGGCGGGGCTCATCAACCTCACTCGCGCTCTGGCGCGCACCCTGGCGCCGGAGGTCCGGGTCAATGCGGTTGCCCCCGGCCATGTCGACAGCCCCTGGAACAAGGATTGGCCGCCGGAGCGCAAACGCGCCTCGATCGAGCGGACGCCTTTGAAACGTGCCTGCCGGCCCGAGGATATCGCGGAAGCGATCTTCTTTTTGTGCGCCGGCGGCGCGATGATCACCGGTCAGACGCTGATCGTCGATGGCGGTCTGACGCTTTGAGCCGAGGAGGAATTGCGATGGCTGAAGGGCGGATGTCGGGTGCGGAGTGGCTGGCGCAAGCGTTCGCCAGCGCCGGCACGACGCACATTTTCTTTGTCGAGTCGGTTCTGCGCCGCACGCTTCTCGCCGCCGAAGACCTCGGCATAAGGCTGGTGCTCGCCCATTCCGAAAAGGCGGCCGCCTATATGGCCGATGGTTATGCCCGCCTCGCGCGCCGCCCGGGGATCGCGATGGCGCAATCGGTCGGCGCCGCGAATCTTGCCGCCGGGCTCCAAGACCCTTATCTGGGCCGAAGCCCCGTCATGGCCATCACCGGCATGAAGCCCCACGATTTCCAGGACCGGAATTCCTATCAGGAAATCGCGCACGCGCCGCCCTTTGCTGCGGTGACCAAGTTTTCGAGCACGGTCGAGAAAGCGGGCGAACTGCCGCGCCTTGTCGGCCTCGCATGGAATGCCGCTCTTGCTGCGCCGGCGCGCCCGGTCCATCTCGATTTCGTCGGGCATCAGGGACAGGTCGTGGAGCACGGCGAGGTCGCCGCACCGCCCGCGGTCGCCGCCCTATCAAGGCGCCTTCCGCCCCACCGCCCGCTTGCCGACGAACGCGACATCGAACGCGCCGCCGCCCGTCTCCTTGGTGCCCGGCGCGTCGTCATCGTTGCCGGCGACGAAGCAGCGGTGTCCGAGGCGGGCCCCGAACTTCTCTCTCTCGCCGAAGCACTCAAAGCTCCGGTCGCGAGCACGCTCGGCGCCTTTGGCCTTGTTCCGACCCGCCATCCGCTATGGGCCGGGGTTGCCGGAAGCTATTCGGCGCCGCCCGCCAACCGCATCGTCTGCGGCGCCGATCTCGTCCTTTTTGTCGGCTGCGACACGGGCGATCAGGTGACGCTCGATTGGATGGTCCCGCCACTCCATACGCCCGTCGTGCAGATCGAATCCGATCCCTTGGAAATCGGGCGCAGCTATCCGAATGCGACCGGCGTCCAGGGCGACCCGAAAGCGACCCTCGCGCGTCTCGTCGGCGCGATCGGCAAGCCCGAGCGCGACCCTTCCTTTGCCGAGGAAGCAGCCCGCCTCGTCGCCGATTGGCGCGCCGCCATGCGCCCCCTCTCGGAAAGCGCCGAGACGCCGATCCGGGTCGAGCGGCTCTGCGCCGAGATCAGCCGGGCCTTGCCGGAGAACGGCGTCCTCGTCGCCGACACCGGCTATTCCGGCATCTGGACCGGAACGATGATCGACCTCAACGGCAAAGGACAGACCTATCTGCGCGCGGCCGGCTCGCTCGGCTGGTCGTTCCCGGCCGCTCTCGGCGCCGCGTGTGCCGCGCCCGAACGGAAAGTGCTGTGCTTTACGGGCGACGGCGGGTTTTATTACCACCTCGCCGAACTCGAAACCGCGCGGCGATGCAAGATCCCTGCCGCGATCGTCGTCAACAACAATTCGGGCTTCGGACAGAACGTGACGGGAGTCCACCGCGCCGCCGGCAATCGCCCGGGACGAGGGGAGGAGCTCATTCGTTTCGGACCCACCGATTTCACCGCGGTGGCGAGGAGCTTCGGGGTTCGCGGCATTCGCGTCGAGGAGCCCGCGGCGATCGCCCCCGCGCTCGCCGAAGCGCTTGCCGCAGAAGAGACGGTCGTCGTCGATGTCGTCACGGCTCTCGAACCGCGCGCTCCCGAGCCGTGGCTTCCGGGGCGCCAAACGTCATAGCCTTCTACGCCGCCGAACCGAGCGACCGGATCGCCTCGAACGCCGGGTCGATCTGGTTGCGATAGATGGGCGAGTGCGAGCGCGACAACCACTGCCGCTGGAACGCCTCGAGGCCGTAGCGGGGATATTCCGCGCGGAAAATGGAGGCGGCGCGGTCGGCATCGGCTCCACGTCCGCAAAGTGCGAGCGCCGCACCCCGGAAAAGCTTCGCTCCGCCATAGCTCCGGTTGCGCTCGAGAGATTTATCGAAGAGCGAGAGAGCGTCTTCGGCGCGACCGAGAAGGAGTTCGCTAAAGCCAAGAAAGAAAAGCCAGATGTTGTGCAGCCGCTCGCTGCGATCGAGGCGCATCGCGCCCGCGACGGCGGGGCCGGTTTCCTCGGCGTAGCCGAGAAAAGCGGCGTTATAAGCGTTGAAGGCCCGCGCGACTTGGTTCTCAGGATCGGCCCTCAGAGCATTGGCAAATGCTCGGGCGGCGCGATCGAGCTCTCCTGCCGCTGAGCACAGCATCCCCTCGATGGCGTTCGCATCGGCATGGCCCGGCGCGAGCGAGAGCGCCATCACAACCGCCTCGCGCCCGACTTCGGAGGCGCTCTCCGTCACCTCGGCATCGGCCCACCACGGCGCGCTGACGATCCATTGGCAGGTGCGGGCGAGGCCGACCAGCGCGGCGAGATTGCGCGGGTCGCGGGCGAGCGCGCCGAAGAGCCAGTTCTGCGCCTGCGCCGTGAGCTCGGCCCTGATGGGGCTCTCGAGCGCCGCGGCGGCGCGTGCGAGACATTCGCCGAGCCCGGGCCTCGGACCGCATGAGAGAAAAGCGCGGCGGCTTGCTTCTTGCAGCAATATGAAATTGAGTTCGCGCGCGATCTCGCCGGTGATCGCAGTCTGCGCGCAACCAGCCTTTTCGAGCGGCGACTCGAAGCGGCGCGCCCAGCGGTATTCCCCCGTCGTCGCATCGCGAAATTGCGCATTGATGCGCACCATGCCGGCGCGCCCCTTTTGGAGGCTGCCGGTGAGCGCGTAGCCGGCTTCCCCCTCTTCGGCCGGGGCAAGAAGGGCGAGAGTGCCCTGGCCCTCGCACACGCGCGCAAGGGAAAGCCGGCGGCCGCGCTCCATCAGGTCGCTGACAAGATCGTCGGTAAAACCGTCGGCGAGGCTCTGGCGCTCCCGATCTCCGGTCAGATTTTCGAACGGGGTAACGGCGACGGTGATGTGCGTCGCCAAACGCGGCCAGCGCACCGCCGGCCTCTCTTCCGCCGCGACGAGCTTCAAATGCGGGATGCCGGTGGGCTGAGGTCGCGCCCTCTGCCGAACGGCAAGCGTCGGCACAGGCGGAGCAGTCACGTCTGTCTCGCGCTCGCCTTCTACCCTCGCCGCTCCAATCCGGCCGCTCGATCGTGCAATCTCGACGGCGAGCGCGCGAGTCTCGGCGTCGGGCGCAACGCCGAGCTCGCGGTTCAATGAAGAAGCGCAGATCCGGTATTGGCGCAGCGCCTGCGAGCGCAGCCCGGCTTGCGCGTAAGCGCGCATTACCGTCCGGTATCCGACCTCGGACAAAGGGTCGATCGTGATGAGGCGATGCGAGGTCGCGATCGCCGCCTCATGATCGCCTTCCGCTTGCTCTCTCGCGGCAAGGCGCTGCAACAGGTTGCAAAAGAGACCCTCTGTCCGCCGGCGCTCGGTACCGAGCCATTCCTCGAACGGATCCGCAGGCACGGAAAGTTCCGCGAGAAATTCGCCTCGGTAAAGTTTCGCAGCACGTTCAAGCGCCTTCGTCCCGCCCGCTCGCGAAAACTCGTCGAAGCGATCGAGATCGACATTGGCTCCTCCAAGCCGACAACAGAAGGCGTCGCTTTCAAGAAACGGCAGAGCGCTCGGCCCGAGCGCTCTGCGCAGTTCGAACAGGCAGTTTCGGAGCGAATGCCGGGCCTGCTCGCTCGCCTGATCCGGCCACAGAAGGTCGGCAAGCCTCTCCCGCGAGACGGGCCGGCCCTTCTGCGCGGCGAGATACCCGAGCAACCCCTTCGCTTTGCGTGAAAACCCTTCGATCTGACCGGCATCGCCTTTGATCATGAGGGGTCCGAGGACGGCGATCTCGAGTATCATGTTCTTGCTCCTGGCATCGCTGCGGTTTCTATCGCGAGCATCATCTCCTAAAGCATTCCTAAAGCATCAAAGTCATTTCGGGACATCGGCGGCCTGCCCAACTTTCCGGACGAGTGCCGCCTCAAAGCCCCGGCCATCGCATCCCGCTCTTCACTCTCTCTCGATAATGGGCGATCTTGCGTTCGAGCATCGCGCAAAGGGCATGGTGTCCCTGCGCGCGCAAAGGCGGCAGCAGTTCCTCGTAGCGCAGCGCTCGGTGTGCGATCGGGGTCGGAAGCGCCGCCTCCCATTCCTCGACCGTCATGAGGCTCCGACCGAACGCGGGCGTCTCCTCGACGCCCGCCGCCAGGAGCTCGAGCCGCGTCACGAGGCATTTCTCGCAGTGCCCGCAATTCGCCCGATCGCCGAGGTTCGCGGGACAAACGCGCAAGGCGGCGAGTGCGGCCGGCCAATGCGCGAGATCGCGGATCTTGTCGAGCCGGGAGAAGCGCGCGCCTTCATGGACGACGGTGACGCGTTGACTCGAATATTGCCCGTCCACCGCCGGATGCGTTCCTCCAGGCACCGGATGGGTCACATCGTGAGCGCCGGCGACGAAGAGGAAAGTGGGTGTGCGGGTGGCGGCGTGGCCAACAGCCGCCAGCGCTCCGACGTTTTGACGGTGCGTCCAGAAATCGGGCTTCGACGAATTCGCTGGGAGGTGGCGCAGATTGGTCCGGCATGGGACCACTCTCACCCCAGCCTCCGCCGCGACCCGTTCGAGCCTTTTGAGCGCCATTTGAAAGCGCTCTTCCTCGGGGTCGCGCGCCCGCTTGCCGATGTCGAAGCCGTGGATAAAAAGCGCGTCCCGGATATAAGCGGAATCTCCCTCTTCATAGATTTGCCGGTTGCGCAGCAGCATGTGGAGACCGTCGACCCCACCCGATAGGAAAGCCACGCCCCGCCGCACCCCGCCCTGACTTTCGCGACGCCTGCGGGGCGGCGTTTCGATGACGGGCGCGGGTCCGGGCATGCCACCCCATTGCATCCACCACGCGTGCACCGTCCGCAAACCCTCGATGAGCATCGGACAGGGCTCCCCTTCGATGCGCACGCGCCGCTCGCCATGGACTGCGGCGAGGGGGAAGGCGGCGGCGAGAAATGCATCAGCGGAGGGCTCGCCGATTTCGCGCGCGGCCTCGCCGGTTGCAAAAAAAGCCGTTGCGGCGGAAAATCTCGATCCTCGAAGGTGATTTTCGCGCTTTCGAATCGTCCTTCCGCCGTGGCTGCACTCGCCAAATCGCAAACGATCATCGCCGTTCCCGCCCTTCGCGCCACCGTCGCACCGACGGGCTGCGTCCTCAAGAAACTTTGAAAAGGCGGTGCGGGGGAGGACCACTCACCGCCATCCCTCCTATCACGACAGGAGAAGAGCCAACTCGAATTCTAACTAGAACACTTCAAAAAAGAACTTAAAATTTTTGACGGGCCTTTGACGCTTTCGAGGACGTTTCGCTGACCCTGCTTGACGCATCCCCGCCGCTGGAGTTCGGGAGAGTGCGATGAGTGAACTGCTTTCCCGCGCGGGCGAATTGCGGGGCCGCAGAGACATGAGAAACGCGTCAATCCTCGAGGCTCGCGCCGCTCTCACCGGGCTCGACGCGGGTGCGTACTTTCTCTTGGAGCGAGAAGAGAGGCCCTGGCTGCGAGGAAGGAGCAGCGGCGGGAGTGGGGGACGGCCGAGCGAAGCACTAAGCCGTTATTTTGCCGAGCTCCGCGATCCCCGCTCGACTCGTGGCGGCAGTCGCCACAGCCTCCTCGAAATCCTGATGATCGCCCTCTCCACCATTTTGAGCGGCGGCCAAACCATCGTCGACATGGCCCTCTTCGGAGAAGCCAAACGGGATTTCCTCAAAAGCTTCCCCGAGCTCAAGAACAGCATCCCGAGCCATGACACTTTCGGCCGGATCTTCCGCCGCCTCGATCCCGACGAGTTCCGCAGGTGCTTCCAGAAGTTCATCGCCGGCTTCAGCCAAAGCTGCGGCGGCGTCATCGCCATAGATGGCAAGGTGCTGCGCCGCTCCTTCGACGCGGCGAGCCGGAAGTCGGGGCTGCATATGGTGAGCGCTTGGGCCTGCGAGAACCGCATGGTGCTGGCGCAGGTCGCCGCCGACGCCAAATCGGGCGAAAGCACGGCAGTGCCGAAGCTTATCGACATGCTCTCGCTGCCCGGCATGATTGTGACCACTGACGCCCTTCACTGCCGTCGCGAACTTGCAGAGCGGATCGTCACCAGAGGCGGCGATTATGCTTTACGGGTCAAGAGAAACAAGGGGGCATTTTATGCCGATATCCGCACTCTCGTCGAATGCATCCCACCCCAGCCCGCGGCGACGCACACGACCTTCGACAACGATCACGGGCGTATCGAGGTCCGCACCAGCAGGGTCTTGACCGAGATCGAGGCATTGCAGGAGCGCCACCAACGGCCGGGCCTCGCCGCCGTCGGCGAGGTCGTCCGCAGTCGGGAAGTCGCGACCGGAGCCGGCAGGGTTCGGTCTACCGAGGCCGGTTATTATGCGCTCAGCACCGCGCTCTCCGCCGAGCGCTTCGCTGACACGGTGCGTTCCCATTGGGGCATCGAGAATCGCCTGCATTGGGCCCTCGACGTGGTCATGCACGAAGATCAGTCGCGCTCGCGCATGGACAACGGCCCCTACAATCTCGCGATCCTGCGTCATATGGCGCTCAATCTCATGCGCAGGGACCAAAGGGCGGCGTCGTTGCGCGCCAAGTTCAACCTCGCCGCCTGGAGCAACGATTACCTCGCAAAACTTCTCGCCCAGGCTTGAGATGCCGCGTGCCCGGATTGCACCTTTCGCCGACAGTCCGAAATGTGCCGCGGCCATTGCGGCCAAGGCTCAGCAGTTCGCCCTGGAGCATCCGTATTTGCTGTTTCATCGCGACGCTCTGACGCGGCTCTCATCGCTCGCGCGCAATCATCCAAGACTGCCGGCGCGGATCGAGCGGGCGCTCGCTCCCGAAGCCGCAGCCGGCGAGCCGCGCAGCCTCATCAAGATGAAAGCAAGACGCCTCATCGTCACGGCATTTGCCGCCCTTTGCGCCGACGGCCCCCTCGCCGGCGTTGCCCTGACGGCCGCGCGCCGGACCTTGCGCGAGCTCGCTGCGGACGCGAACTGGAACTGTCGGCCAGCCGTCAAATGCTTTCTCGACAGCGCCGAGATCGCCGTCGCCGTCGCGCTCACCTATGACTGGCTTTATGAACGCCTCTCCTGCGAGGAGCGGCGAGCCGTCGAGCGGGCGCTCTTGCACCAGATCATGGAGCCGGCGCTCGCCGCGCTTTCGGACCCTTCGCTGCTCTGGCCAAAGCGTCGTGACAACTGCGCGCTCGTCTCCTTCGCCGGCATCGTCATCGCGTCTCTGGCATTACTTCCCCGCCATCGCGACCTCGCTGCTACGCTCACCGCAAAGTGCGTCGCGGCATCGCATGAAACCTTGAGGGCTTTTGCCCCCGACGGCGCCTGGCCTGAAGGCCCGAGCTACTGGTCTCTGGCGGTGCGCTATGCCGGTCTGATGATCGCCTCGCTCGAATCGAGCCTTGGCGAAAGCTTTGGCCTCGCAGCGGCGCCCGGCCTTGCCGAAACCGGCGATTTCGCTCTTTATCTGAGCGGCCCCCGCGGCGAAGCATTCGACTTCGGCGACTCGGTGCGGCGGTTCGATGCGGCGCCGCTCGCTTGGCTCGCCCATCGCTTCTGCCGCCCGAGCGACGGCTGGCTCGTCTGCGACTATGACGGCTGGCATCTTCCCTTTGCTCTCATCTGGGCGGATCGGCCCGCGACCGATCCGGCGAGCCTCGATCTGCCGACCGGCAAGGTGTTCAACGGCTCTCACCTTGCCTCGTTCCGCAATACCTGGTCGTGCGAGGAAAGCGCGCGACCGGTTTTTCTCGCGATCAAGGGCGGGTGCGCCGAGACATCCTCGTCGCGGCCGGAAGACGTCCTTTTGCACGGCCACGCCGATGCCGGAGGCTTTGTGATCGACGGCGCGAAGGGGCGATGGGCGGTAGATCTCGGGCCCGACGATTACGACCTTCCCGGCTATTTCGATCACGGCGAATCGCGGCGGCCAGGGCGGCGGTGGAGTTATTACCGGGCGGGGATGGCGGGCCACAACACGCTTCTCATCGATGGCGGCAATCCGCTGCCGAACGCCCGGGCGCCCATCGTCGCAAGCGCCATCGAGCGCGATTGCCAGTGGGCGGTATTCGACCTCTCTGAGGCATACGGCCGCAAGAGCGGAAGCATTCGCCGCGGCGCGGGGCTCTTTGGCAGAGAGGTGGTGATCGCGGACGAGATCTCGGCTCAGGTCTCGGGCGAGGTCCTTTGGCAGATGCATACGAGCGCCGAGCCGCAATTCATGGGCGAGCGCACGGCCCTCTTGCGCATGGACGGCAAACATCTTCTCGCCCGCATTCTCGAGCCGTCTTCAGCCCGCTTTGTGCTTTCGCTGCCGCCGCCGCCGCGCGCTTTTCCGATCGGCGACCCTGCTCTCCTTCACGGCAGCCCGCGAAGTTTGGTCGCCGAATTGCCGCGCTGCGACAACGACAGCGGCGGGCGCGGCAGCGGCGCTCCGATCCGCCGGCTCGAGGTCCATTGGCCGCAAGGCGCGCCGCGCCTTGTTGTCTCTCTCCTGCCCGATAGCGAAGGTTCGCCGCCGCCTCTTCCTGTGGCTCCTCTTGAGGAGTGGTTCGCGCGACGGCCACTCAAAGAAAGAAACGAGGCCATCTCTCAACGAAAGCGGGGTGCGCACCGCCACAGGCGAGAGGGGCGCGCTGCTGCGCGCGCCCGCCCTCTCTCGGGGACAGTGCGCGAGCGCGCTTCTCGACGCGGAGCGCGGCGGTGATCACGCAACCTTTCTGGAAAAGGCGGCGAGACGCTGCCGAGGCACCGTTCGCGCGGCCGCTCTTCTTTCTCGCTCTCTTTCTCGCCGCAACTCTCGGAATCCTTTCCTCTGCGATCTACGTACCGGCAATTCCTGCGATCGCCCGCTCGTTCGGCGTCTCCGTCGCGGCCGTCGAATTGACCTTTGCCGCCTATCTTCTCGCTTTCGCTTCGAGCATGTTGGTTTTGGGCCCGCTCTCGGACCGCTGCGGGCGCCGCCCCGTTCTCTTCATCGGACTCGCGGTCTTTGTCGCCGGCAACGCTTTGGCGGCGACGAGCCCCGATATCGGGACCCTCATCGCCGCGCGCGTCATCCAAGGTCTCGGAGCTGCGAGCGGGATCGTCGTCGGCCGCGCGACGATCCGCGATCTCTATAGCCGCGAGGAAGCCGCGAAAGTTTTCGCCGGGCTCGGGCTGGTGATGACCTTCCTTCAGGGTTCCGCGCCAATCCTCGGCGGCCGCGTTTTAGTCGCCTGGGGTTGGCGGGCGGAATTCGCGCTCATGATGATATTCGCCGCAGCGGCTTGTGCGCTTGCGATTGCCGTATTCCCGGAGACCATTCGCAAGGGCACCCGCGCGGGCGAGGGTTTTGTGCGCTCTTATCTCGAGCTCGCGAAGAAGCGCGGGTTTGTCGTCTATGCCCTTGCCGCTGCGGGAGCGCATGCTGGATTTCACGTTTTTTCCGCCGGCGCCCCTGCGCTTCTGATCGTCCATTTCGGGATCGCGCCGCAAGATTACGGGCTTTACGCCGCCCTGCCGGCGGTTGGCTTTATCGCCGGCAGCTTTCTATCGAACCGCCTCGCCTGCCGGTTCGGGATCGATCGCCTGATCGGGCTCGGCTGCGCGGTGCTCGTCCCTGCAGGCATGCTGATGCTGGCTTTCGCTTGTTTCGGGATCGGCGGCGCCCTCGGCATCGTCCTCCCCATGATGCTCTTCTGCTGCGGCAGCGGCCTTGTGACCCCGAACGCGATCGCGGGCAGCCTCAGCGCCGATTGCGGCAAGGCCGGGGCCGCTTCGAGCCTTTTGAGCTTCGTGCAGATGGCGGGAGCGGGTGGGGCGACGGCGGGCCTCGCCTTTGCGACGAAAGGCAGCGGGCTCTTGCTCGCCGCGATCATCGCCGTGCTCGGCCTTGTTGCACTCGGCGCCTTTGCCGCTCTCGCGCCTGCCGGGGGTGCGAAAGCGAAGAGGCGTCCTCGCGCGCTCCTCCTCTTCCCTGCGGAAGTCTGCGGCAGCAATGCGGAGACGGGCGAATAATGGCAACTCCCCCGCGACCGAGCGTGTGAAGGAATCGCGGTTGGGCGGGGTATATGATGCTTCCCGCGAGCATGGGGGCGGGATGATGTTGGGTGGCGCGCGTGTCTTGGAGGCGGATCGGTCGCAACTGTCGTGGGA
>JAKAOO010000118.1 GCA_021812165.1 Pseudomonadota bacterium
GATCTGCGAGAGCCCGCCTGCGGCGAGAGGGTGCTTCAAAAGGGCAAGAAGAGGGACGGGAGCGAGATCGCTTTCGGCCGCTTCGAGAATGAGGCGCAGAAAGGCGCCGGGCGGCGTGCGCGCGAGCGGCAGGCCGGCCGAATCGTCGATTTCGATCCCCCAGCGCCGCAGCTCCTCGGCGACCCGGCGGGCAAGCTCGCGATCGGGAGTGACGAGAGCGGCCGTCGCCCCCGGCTCTTCGAGCTTGCGGCGCAGCAGAAGGGCGATCGTCAGCGCCTCGTCTTCGGGGCTCACGCAGTCGAAGCGAAGAAGGCCAAGGGTCGCTTGCGCGCCTTCCGGCGCGAGTTCGCGCCATTTATGGGTCGTCGCGGGAGGGCGCAGCGCCTCGCAGAGAATCCGGTTTCGCGGACTTCGAGGGAAAGCCGCCGTGCCGGGCGGCCAGTCGCGAACCGCGATCGGCGCCACCTCCAGCTCCTTCAAGAAAAGCGCCATCAGGTGCTGGGGATGGGCTTCGTCCTTCTCGATCTCCGACCAATCCTCCTCTTCCGAGAAGCGATCGAGACCGGGGAGGATGACGGCGCCCGCTTCGAGCCCGGCGACCACCGACAAAAGCGCTGTAAGCGCCGGCACGCCGCCCACGAAGCCCGCGGCGATGACGGGATCGGCAGGCGGCTTTTGCCGCCACTCTTCCGCCTGCCGTTCGAGGAGCCGGTTGCGCCGCTCCGCGGGATCGAGCGCTCCTTCCGCGGCGAGCATCGGCGGCCAGGCGTTGGGCAGGATTTCGAGAAAGCGGCAGACGATCTGCCAATGCCGGGCGAGGTCCTCGGGCACGAGGTCGGGCAAACGCGCGAAACGGGCGCCTTCGGTCGCCGCCGCATCGAGGAGCCGCGCGAGGCTTGCGGCGAGCGCGGCCGCCTGCCCGGGGAGAAGCCGACCTCCGTCCGCGCTTTCGCCCCAGCCGAGAACGAGACGCGTCAAAAGGAGGCGCCGGCGCAGTTCGGGAATTGCCGGCGGCAGCGCAAGATTTTCGCTTTCGGATGCGGCTTCGGAGAGCAAAAGCTCGTCCGAATCGAGATCGCCGATCGCGTTCATGCGCGGCAGCAGGAGAGGCGTTCCCGCCTCCCGCCCCGGTAGCTCGGCCGAGAGGAAGGCTTCGCGCAGCGCGCGCACGGCACGGCGCGTCGGCAGCAGGACCCGCATCCGCGGCAAAGCGAGCGCGTCTCCTTCGGCCATCGCGAAAAGCCCCAAAGCGAGCGTCTTCAAAAACGGCCGCTCGGGCGCGATCGTGTAGATCTTAGGGTGCAACCCGCTCTCCGCTCGCGGCCCGGACACGCAATCCCGAGGGCTGTTCGGGGCGGGGCGCTTGCCGCTTCTCCAAGCCGGCGACGCCGCCTCCCACGGAAACGCGCCCTTCGCCGCGGAGCAGCCGCTCCATCTTCCGCAGCTCGAGCGCGAACGGGGCAACGCGCAAGCGCCATACGGGCTCGAGCTGCGCCGCCTCATAGATCCGACCCACCAGGCGTCGCAAGACGGTGAGGCGGGCATCCGCGGATTTCGTCGCGCGAAGCAGCCTGAAATCCTCCGCGATTGCGGCCTTGCGCTTATTTGGCACCCGGCGTCCCGATTTCGTTACGGCCACGCCGGTAATCACTTTCGGCTGGCTGGCGGTGAAGACTTTCGTCTTGTGAATGCGAAGACGGTGTCGCCCGACGATACGCCGCGCCTCGTAGATCAATTCACGAGTTGCCCTCGGACCGGTAAACGTCACGTCATCCATGAGGCAGGTCATCACGCAATCCCTCCGTCTCGCCAAATCCTCCAGTTCAGCGAACATGTCCGCGTAGGCGAAATAGGACAGAATGGGGCTCGCATTGCCGCCGGCGGGCAGATGGCCGTCAACCGTCAAGAGCTTTCTGAGGACCGCAGCGACATCTGGCTCACACCCCATCTTTTCGCGAAAGAAGTGGGAAACGGCCTTCTCTGAGATCGACTGAAAGAACTTTCGGATGTCGAGCTTGACGGTGGGCTGGCCGATCACGTGCGGTTCCGCATTCGAGAGGTACGATCGTCCCCTCTTCGCGGAGTGCAGAAAATCCGGTGTCTCAATCCTTGCCAACAGTTCGGCCGCCCTCTTGTGCCCGCGGCGGAGGGCTGGCTTGGGCCATTGCACGTCACGCCCGGTAGACGTGGTGAATAAGATATAGTTTTCCTTGTTACGGATGAGAGAGCGCAGCGTCTTCGGGCTTACCTGGAGGATTTCAGCCAGTTGTCGTAGGCTTTTCACTTTGTAAAGGCGCGACTGGTTGAGGGGATGGGCCATAACCTAAGCGCCGTCTAAATTGTCCTGAGACTGCCCATCTTCGCCATTCGAGATCGTGTATAGCCAGTCGAGCATCTTAATCGCTTTCCCGGCTACGTAGACGCGGGCGTCCTCGGCAAGACTCCGGTCCTGGCTGTGCTCCGCGAAGAGCATCAATGACGAGAGAGGCAGGTTGAAGGCCGACGCGTATTTCTCGAGAACCTCCAGAGTCACCTTCTTATTTCCCGCTTCCAGCGCGGAAACATAGGACTTTGATAGGCCGGTGCGACGCGAGGCCTCGGACTGCGTCAGGTTGTGATAAGCGCGTATCAGCTTCAGCGCTCTGTTGAGCATCGGTGTCACGGCTACTCCCAGAGAAGTGGACGCCTAGGAGCCGTGGAAGATTTCTTGGATGAGTCGTATGACCTTGACGATGGCCGAAGCCACCGAAAGAGCGGTCATCAACGTCCTCCGCTTCCGAATACTGCGCATCCATTTATGGATACGCCGCTTTCGGCGTTCCCCACGGTCCCGTTGCCCCGCGCCCAGGGGATCATGGTCAAAAACCATGGTCTTCTCCTCTGGAACCATCCCGCAGCGGAATTGCCGCGGGATTTGCGCCAATTCCAGAGGCAAAACGAGCAACGGCAAACTCCTAGGCATCCTTTCTGCCGCTAGTGCGAGGCGGCCTATACTCCGGGACTACGCCGCGCGACGCCGGGCGCCGATCGCGACTGCGGCCCCGAGTAGGGAGGGGCCGATGGCCCCCACGGGTGGCTTCCGCCACCCCTCCTGTGGCGCATTCGTCACCTGAACGCATTCGCTCACATAGGGTCTTCGGTCGCCTATGTCAAGAGTCAGATCGCTGACAGAACAAAAAAATTCACAAACGGCGTACAATCGGACGCTAAATGAGGCAGCTATGCCGGCCGCTATCGCTCGACGCGGTGGGAGGAGAGGCGGTCGCGGGTCGCCGAAAGCCCTTGCGGCGTGCCGACGTGAAACCACTCGCCGTCATGAACGAGGGCCATCAGGCGGCCTCGCTCTTCGGCGCGGTCGAAAAGTTGCACGAGCGGAAAGACGGCCTCGGAGGCATCGTCGAAGAGGCGGCGGTGCAACAGTTGGATCCCCGAAAAAACGAAGGGAGCGACCTGCCGCTCCCGGCGCCTCAGCGGTTTGCCGAGGGTATCGAGAAAATAGTCGCCGCTTCCCTCATAGCCGACGGCGGCGACCGTCCTCTGCAACAGCAGGATCGCATCCATGGTTTCGGGGTCGAAGGCGCCGGCGAGCCGCCCGAGAGCCGGATCCTTGCCGTCGAGCCAGAACACGTCGCCGTTGACGACGTAAAAGGCCTCGCCCAAAAGCGGCAGCGCATGGGCGACGCCGCCGCCGGTGTCGAGAAGCCTCTCTTCTTCGAGGAGAGCGATGCGCGGGCGCTCGCGCCTTAGAAGCGCCGCCGCCACCATCGCGGCCTTGTAATGCGTATTGACCACCACCTCCTCGACCCCAGCCGTCATCAGGCGGTCGATCGCATGATCGAGAAGCGTCTTTCCGGCGATCTCGACGAGAGGCTTCGGCAGCGAAGCCGTGACGGGGCGCAAACGCGTGCCGAGACCGGCGGCGAGGACCATGGCTCTCTGCGGCGGCGGGATCAAAGGAGGCTCCGTGGGTCGGGGACGCGGCGGGTAGGGGGCGGCAGGTAACGGTCGAGCCAAAGCGAGATCGGCCGGAGCGCCGGATGGCGAAGATCCTCCTCAAGCAGGCGCCACACGCGCGGAATATGCGCGAGATAGTGCGGCTTGCCGTCGCGCCTACAGAGTCTCGTAAAGATGCCGATGATCTTGGCGTTGCGCTGCGCGGCGAGGATCGCGGCTTCTTCGCAAAAGGCCCGCCGATCGAGAGCGGGAAACGCCGCCAGGTAGCGTTCGATCATGGCGCGCTTGAGCGAGGGCGCCACATCGCGCCGCGCGTCTTCGACGAGCGAGACGAGGTCGTAGGCCGCCGCACCCAAAACCGCATCCTGAAAATCGAGAAGACCGCAGCGCCGCACCCCAGTCCGGCCGGAGAGAAGCATCAGATTGTCGATGTGAAAGTCGCGCAGGACGAGCGTCGGCCGCGAGGGAGGGATTGGCCGCAGAACGCCGCGCCAGGCCGAGAGATAGGCCGCGCGCTCGTCTCCCTCGAGCGGCTTTCCCCGGACCGCCGGCACATACCAGTCGGCAAGAAGCGAGGCTTCGAACAGAAGCTTCTCCTCGTCGTAATGGGGAAGATCGGGAACGCCCTCCCTCTCGACCGCCCGGTGAAGAGCGACGAGCGTATCGACGGCAAGCTCATAAAGCGCTTTCTCGTCGCCCCCCTTGGCGAGGAGCCGGGTATAGGTGTCGTCGCCGAAATCCTCGATCAGGAGAAAGCCGGCGCGCCGGTCCTCGGCCAGCACTTCGGGCGCCGAGAGGTCGAGCCCGCGCAAGACCCGCGCGACGGCGACATAGGCGCCGGCGTCTTCCAAAGGCGGCGGCGCGTCCATCAGAACGGCGCTTCTCCCCTCGCCGGAGAGCCGATAATAGGTGCGGAAAGACGCATCGGCCGAAAGAAGCCTGGGCAAGGCGCCGCTCCAGCCGCATCGGCCGAGAAAACGCCGCATCGCGCCCTGCCGTGCCGGAGGCGCGAAACGCGTCGTGGCTGGCCCGCGCACCCTATTCTCGTGCGCGGGAGCCTCGGCCGGCGGATGGGCGCGGTCAGAGAGCGGCTGCAATTTCCTCGAGGCGCTCCTTCCAGCGCGGATCGGCGGCGAGTTCCGCCCGCCGGCTCTCTCTTCGTTCGCCGAAAAAGAGCCGCAGCAAAAGGCGGCGGCGCGGCAAGAGCGCGCCCAAACGCTCGGGCCATTCGATGAGCGAAATGCCGTCCAAAAAGGCCTCCTCGATGCCGAGTTCGAAGGCCTCTTCCGGCTCCTCAAGGCGATAGAGGTCGAAATGCCAGATTGGAGGCTCGCTCTCGTCGTAGACCTGGACGAGGGTGAAGGTCGGGCTTGGAACCTCCTCGTCGCCCTTGCCGCGGGCGCGGATAAAGGCGCGGGCAAAGGTCGTCTTGCCGGTGCCGAGTTCCCCTTCGAGGGCGATGACGTCGCCCGCAAGAGCGCGCCGGGCAAAGGAGGCGGCAAGGGCCACAGTCGCGCCTTCGGTCGGAAGTTCGATGGGGATCATCGCCTCTTTGATGTATATCGGTCTCGGCACCCGACGCAACTGCCGCTCTTCTCGCATTCGCCGTCGGCCTGTGCGGAATTCCCGCATCATTGCCCCTTGCCGACGCTAACGCCGCCAGCGAGCGGATGGGGCGAGATCGGCTTGCGGCCGAGCAATCGCCGGCACCTCGAATCATTCCCGAATCGGCGCCAACCCGCGTCCAGGCGTCCTTCGGCCGGCACAGGCGTGACACGCGGATGCCGTCATCATGGAAGAATATAGGAGAAACCAAAAAAGAACAAATAGAGAATTTGCGCTTGCAATCCTACTCGCATTATGCGATAGTTACCGAAAATGCTCTCCATACACGAGAGATTTGGCAGGAAGAATGCTGCATATCGTTGGCTATTGCGACGAGCATACGAAACCTGGTAGGAGGAGCGGGATCATGAAGGGGCCGAATCGGCGAAATCCTTCGCGGGTGGCATGAGGGGGCCATGTCTTCCAGCCCAGAACGCGAACTCCCGCAACTCCCGGCGACCGACAACGAGCCCGGAGCCGTCGAGGCGTTGCTCACGGTCAACGAGGCGCTGCGCGAGCGCCGGTGGCCGCCGCCTTACGACCGCACCCGGCACGAGATGATCCTCGGCGACGCTCGGAACCTCGGTTTTCTGCCGGACGAATCGGTTCATCTCGTCGTCACCTCGCCCCCTTACTTCAATCTCAAAGCCTATGCCTCGAATGCCGGCGGAGGGCAGCTCGGCCGAATCGGCGAGTACGAGGCGTTTCTCGACGAGCTCGATCGCGTCTGGAAGGAGTGCGCGCGCGTTCTCGTTCCGGGCGGCCGGGTTTGTTGCGTCATCGGCGACATCCTCATCCCGCGGCGGGTCGATGGCCGCCATCGCGCCTTGCCGCTGCCAGCGGACATCCAGGTGCGCAGCCGCCGGCTCGGTCTCGACAATCTGACGCCGATCCTGTGGTTCAAGATCGCCAACCGCACGAACGAAGCGGGCGGCGGGTCGAGCGGCTATTACGGCAAACCCTATCAGCCGGGCGCCATCATCAAGAACGACCACGAGCACATCCTGATGCTGCGGAAGCCCGGCGGCTATCGCTCGACGCCGATGATCCAAAAGGCGCTCTCGATGCTGCAGCGCGAGGAGATGGACCAATGGATGCGGCCCCTCTGGTCCGACATTCGCGGCGCGAGCCTCGAGGAGGGGCATCCCGCGCCGTTTCCGGCGGAACTCGCGGAGCGCCTCATCCGCCTCTTCAGCTTTGCGGGCGACACGGTCCTCGATCCGTTCGCGGGCTCGGGCTCGACCGCCGTCGCGGCGATTCGCTCAGGCCGCAATTCGATTTCCGTCGAGATCGAGGAAGAATACCTGAACGCCGCGACGCGTCGAGCGGCCGGCGACGCCGCGGGCCGGCTCTTCGAATGCCACAGCGCCGTCGTCGTCGAGCAATCCTCGGCGCACGGCGAAGGACGCAGGCGGGAGATCACCTTTGAGCTCCCTCCTCTTGGACCGGTTTCGGAAGCTGTTTGAGGGAGTGCGCTATCGGCATCGCGATTCGAGCCTCGGCGATTCTGTCGCCTGGTATCTGCCCGAAGACCTTTATGCGTTGCAGAGATCTGCTCGACCGAATGCTCTCATCTCATCGGGTGAGCGCGTCTTGAACATCCACAACGTCCTGAGAGGCGTCCGAGCGCGAAGCGGAGACGCGACGTTCGGTGAAATTGTTCCACATACCGCGCCGGTTGCCGACGCCGGCTTCGTCGTCAAGCGCGGCGAGATCGCGACCGTCGAGATCGGGATCGAGGTCAAGATCCTCGCCAAAGCCATGATCAAACAGATCGACCGGGTAATCAGCGATCTGGCGAGGCAAGTCGAACATTTCCGCAGAGCCGGCGGTTCGCCGATCAGCGCCGGAATCGCAGGGATAAATTTCGCAGACCGGTATACGTCGTAGGAACGAGATATCGCATGGCCGACGGACGGCCGAAGGAACCGGCACCCGGTCCAGGAAGCGGCCGATGCCGAGAGTCGGCTGGTTAGCCGCGCGGCCGCGTGTGCACATTCCCAGATGATCGCAGGCGCGGCATTTCCCGGGGGCAGGCGCCGGATCGGCGCCGGTCCCCGCGGCCTCATCCGCCTCCCGCGCGACCGCGGGCGCCAGTCTCGCCACCGGGGCGGTGAGGCGGTATCTCTGGCCGTGAACGGTTTGGATGATGCTTTCGCCTTCGCGGTCGCGGTCGAGGATGCGGCGCAGCGCCGAAACCTGCACGGTCAGGTTGGATTCTTCGACAAACCGTCCGGCCCAGACCCGGTCGAAAATCCGGTCTTCGGAAACGACCTTTCCTCCCTCCTCGACCAACAGGCCGAGCAGAGCGCGGGCGCGCGACCCCATCGCGACAGGCGCGGCCTTGCCCGTCCGACCGAGGCGCAGCACCTCGCTGCGGGCGGGATCGAGGCGGAAGTTTTCGAAGCCGAAAACGCCTGCCGGAACATTCTCCTCGCGGTTCATGCCCCATCTCGGAAGTACGCAAGCGTGCTGCATTTAACGCGCGCTGCGGTGGAAGGCCAACTGGGGATTCGGAATTTTTCGCAAATTTTTATGCCCACCTCGTAGCGTCGCGCCGGCCGCCTGGCCGATTCTGGCCCCTGGAGACCCACAGCCACCCGGAAGAACCGGGGATACGGCTGAACTCTGTGGGAGGGCCAAAAACGAAGCTGATGACCCGTTGGTACCGGTTCGCGATGGGTCCAGCAACCGCTGGTACGATTCGAGGCGGTTTCTTTGGGGAAAGTGCAATGACTACTCGGGAAGAGGAGCGGGTCGCGGGGAACGGCCTCGCCGCGGCAAGCGCAGAGCGCCGACGAGCCGTTTCGATGGACGTGTTCGGGCCGTTGCTGCGGCTTTTCCGCGTATGGCGGCAGCGTGCGCGAGAACGCAACGAGCTGAGCGAGATATCCGTGCGCGACTGCGCCGACATGGGCATTCTTAAGAGCCTCGCGGCCGGGGAGGCGCGCCGTTGGCCTTGGCAAAAGCCCAATCCGGAGTGGCGCGAAATCGAGACCGCCCGGCACGGCGTTCCGTCGACTGCGCCCTCCCCGCCTCAGCCCGCCGTCGCCGCCGAGAGAGCGACCGCGCTCTCCCTCGCTGCTGCCGCATTGACGATCCTTCTTTGGGCGCTCACCCCGATCACCACGCGCATTGCGACGACAGAGCTCGATGGCTTGACGGTAGGGCTTTTCCGTACCGTTGGTGCGAGTCTCCTGGCGGCGCCGCTTCTTCTCGTGTTCCGTTTGCCCCTTCCGCGAAGTCGCGAGGGCTGGGTCCTGCTCGTCTCCTCCGCGGTCTTCAGCTTCATTGGTTTTCCGCTCCTCTTCAGCCTTGGTACCGCGCGCACTTCCGCCTCTCACTCGGCGCTCATCATGGCGACCATGGGGATCACCACCGGGCTCATCGGAAGCGCCGTCGGCCGGAGTGCCCCGCGGCCGTTGTGGCTCGTCGGAGCCGCTGTCGCCTTCGCAGGCGACGCCGCCCTGATCACGGAGAGGATGGGCTTGCTCTCGACGGGACTTCCCGCGAGCGCCCTCGGCGATTCTCTGGTGCTCGGCGCCTGCCTTGCGGCATCCGCGGGCTTTGTCGCGGGAGCGCGCTTGACGGACGAGATCGGGGCCTGGGCGGTGACCTTCTGGGCGCTCGCTCTCTCCGGCATCGGCCTTTTGCCGTGGGCCGCAATCGAGGCGAGCCGTGTCGAGTGGAAGGCGCTCGGCCCTGCCGTTTGGGTCGGTTTGATCCACCTCGTGCTGGGCGCCAATCTCATCGCCCGGGTCTCGTGGTTCTGGGCGCTCGCCCGGGGCGGGATTGCGCGCGTTTCCGTCCTGCAGCTCTCGCAGCCGGTCATTTCCGTGGTTTTTGCCGTCTTCCTGCTTTCCGAGCGGCTGACCGTGCCGGCGACGCTTGCCGCGATCGCCATTTTGGGCGGTGTTTTGATCGCCAGACGCGGCGAGGCCCGAAAAGCAAGGATCGGTGCGCTGAGACCGACCGGCGGCGGGGTGCCGGGCAGAACCCCCGACAGAGGTTACGAGGATATTTCCGACACCACCAACTCTCCGTCGGCAGCGCGGCGCAGGCTTTCCAAATAGCGGTCCATGCCCTTGCGGAAAGGCGGCGTCGTCGAGCGATCGGCGGGGGAGGCGAGAGCCGGCGTGATCTCGCGCAGCCGATCGACAACCTTTCGCGCTTCCTCGATCCTCCCGAGCTTTTCGTAAGAGGCCGCGAGAAACCGGTAAGTCGTCGGCCAGCCGGGAGCCGCGTGCAACGCGGCGAGAAGCGCGTCGCTCGCCTCCCGATACCGGCCGCAGAAGAAGTGCGCAACGCCGATGCCGGTCATGAAGGATCTGGTCTGATGGCGCGGGTTAAGACGCCGCGAAGTCTCGAAATGCGCGAGAGCCAGCTCCGGATCCCCGGCGTAGAGCCTTACCCAGCCGTTCCATTGCCACCCGCGGGCGTAGTTCGGATTGAGCGCGACGGCGCGCTCGGCCAAACTGATCGCCGCGGCGATCTCCTGATCGTCGAAATACGCGAGCGCGGAAGCCGATTCCGCGAGCACGATCGGGTCGTCATCGGCGACCTGAAGGGCCCGGTGCGCCAATTCGATCGCCATTCGCCGGTTCGTATCCGGATCTTCGACCCAACCCGCGCAACCCAGCAAGCGGCGGCAGTCCGCCGCCAATGCGAGCGCGCGGCCGAAGCCCGGATCGCAGGCGATCGCCTGGTCCAGCGCCTCCCGCGCCCGCAGCAGCGGCTCGGCGCTGAATGAGAAGCAGTCCGGCAGCGCGCGCAGGTACCAGTCATAGGCGGTCAGATCCTCGGTCGGACGCCGCATCGAACGGCTGATCTCGTTTTCCTCCATGGTCGGCTCGATTGTTGCGGCGACTCTCGTCGCGACCGTGTCCTGCAATTCGAAAATGCGCTCGAGGGTGCTGTCGAACCGATCGGCCCACAGCTGCATGCGCGTTTCCGCCTCGGTCAGCTGCGCGGTGATGCGCACCGCCTTGCCGTTCTTGCGTACCGATCCTTCGAGGACATAGCGCACGCCCAACTCCCGGCCCACCCGCTTCACATCGACCCCTTGGCCCCTGTAGTTGAAGCTCGAACCGCGGGCGATCACAAACAGAGAGCGGATGCGCGACAATGCCGTGATGATCTCCTCGGCCATGCCGTCGGCGAAATAGTCCTGATCGCGGTCGCCGCTCAGATTGACGAAGGCCAGCACGGCAATCGACGGCTTGTCGGGGACAGTGGGCAGCACGTCGGCTTCGCCGGCCCCTCTGGCCTCGGAAATTTCGCGCGCGGCCGAGGGCGCCAGTCTCGCCACCGGGGCGGTGAGGCGGTATCCCTGGCCGTGAACGGTCTGGATGATGCTTTCGCCTTCGCGGTCGCGGTCGAGGATGCGGCGCAACGCCGAAATCTGCACGGTCAGGTTCGACTCCTCGACAAAGGTCCCGGCCCAGACCCGGTCGAAAATCCGGTCTTTGGAAACGACCTTTCCTCCCTCCTCGACCAACAGGCCGAGCAGGGCGCGGGCGCGCGATCCCATCGCGACAGGCGCGGCCTTGCCGGCCCGATCGAGGCGCAGCAACTCGCTGCAGCCGGGATCGAAGCGAAAGTCCTGAAATGCGAAAACCTCTGTTGGAACGGAGTCCTGGCGGTTCATTTCTCCTCCCAGGAAGAGGGGTCTATTTTTGAATTACACCAATTGTTGATAATTTTACCACACACAGCGGCCGAAAGCGAATCGCAAGTTTCGGATAATTTCGGAACTTTTTGCGCGGAACTCGTAGCGTCGCGCCGGCCGTCTAGCCGATTCTTATTCTCCGGAGACGCCAAAGCTACCCGGGATGAGCGAAATG
>JAKAOO010000119.1 GCA_021812165.1 Pseudomonadota bacterium
TCGCCGGGCGCCGAGGCCGCCGCTCGGCGCGTCTTGACCGAAGGGCGCCAGCGCGGGAAACTGACAAAAGCCGGGGCCTGCGGCGGAGGCCTTTTAGCGGGGAGGAGCCGATGCAAAGGAAAGTCAGTCTGATGGTCAACGGCAAGCCGGTTTCGGCCGAGGTCGAAGACCGCACGCTGCTCGTCCAATTGTTGCGCGAACATCTGCGCCTTACGGGTACCCATGTAGGCTGCGACACCAGCCAATGCGGGGCTTGCGTCGTGCATGTCGACGGCGAAGCCGTCAAATCCTGCACGCTCCTCGCGGTCCAGGCCGACGGCCGGAATGTGCTGACGATCGAAGGGGTGGCGGACGGCGAGACGCTCCACCCGATGCAGGAGGCGTTTCGCGACAATCACGCCCTCCAATGCGGCTTTTGCACCCCCGGCATGGTGATGAGCGCGCTCGACCTCGTCAAAAACAACCCCGACCCGAGCGAACGCCAAATCCGCGAATATCTCGAAGGCAATTTCTGCCGCTGCACCGGCTATCACAACATCGTTTTGGCGATCAAGGCGGGGGCGGCCGCGATGCGCGGCGCGGCCCAGCCGAAGGCGGCGGAGTAGGGCCATGGCCGAGATCGGAAGAGCGGTCAAGAGGCGCGAAGATCTCCGCTTTCTGACCGGAGCCGGCACCTATACGGACGACATCAACCGTCCGGGCCAGCTTTACGCCTATATCGTGCGCAGCCCGCACGCGCACGCCCGGTTGGGCGGCATCGACGCGAGCGGAGCGCGCTCGTCGCCCGAGGTCGTCGCCGTCTTCACGGGGAACGACATGGCCGCCGACGGCGTGGGCGGGCTGCCTTGCGGCTGGCAGATCCATTCGAAAGACGGGACGCCGATGGCGGAGCCGCCGCATCCCGTGCTCGCGGTCGAGCGCGTGCGGCATGTCGGCGATCCCGTCGCGGTCATTGTCGCCGAGAGCCTCGGCGCGGCGCGCGACGCCGCCGAACGGCTCGCCGTTCAATACACCGAGCTTCCCGCCATCACCGACCCCGCCGCAGCGCTGAAGCCCGGCGCCCCCAGGGTGTGGGACGACATCGCCGGCAATCTTTGCTTCGATTGGCAATTGGGCGACGCGGCGGCGGTCGATGCGGCGTTCGCCCGCGCGCGCCACGTGGCCCGCATCGACCTCGTCAACAACCGCCTCATCCCGAACGCGATGGAGCCGCGCGCGGCGATCGGCGAATTCGACCGCGCGAGCGGCGAATACACGCTTTTTACGACGAGCCAGAACCCGCATGTCATCCGGCTTTTGATGGGCGCCTTCGTCCTCCACATTCCGGAAAGCCGGCTCCGGGTCGTCGCTCCGGATGTCGGCGGCGGTTTCGGCTCGAAGATCTACCACTACGCCGAAGAAGCGATCGTCACCTGGGCGGCCGGCAAATTGAAGCGTCCGATCAAATGGACGGCCGAGCGTTCGGAAAGCTTTGTGTCGGACGCGCACGGCCGCGACCACGTCACGCATGCCGAGCTGGCGCTCGATGCGGGAGGAAAATTCCTGGCGCTCAAGGTTTCGACGATCGCCAATATGGGCGCCTATCTCTCGACCTTCGCGCCCGCCATCCCGACCTATCTTTACGGCACTCTGCTCGCGGGCACCTACACGACGCCGGCGATCACGGTCGAGACGAAGGCCGTCTTTACCAATACGGCGCCCGTCGATGCCTATCGCGGCGCCGGCCGGCCGGAGGCGACGTTCCTTTTGGAACGCCTCGTCGATGTCGCCGCCGACGAATTGGGGATCGACCCGGCCGAGCTTCGAAGGCGCAACTTCATTCCGAAGGACGCCTACCCCTATCAGACCCCGGTCGCTCTCCAATACGACAGCGGCGATTATAGGGCGACCCTCGAGATGGCTTTGAAGGCCGCGGATTACGCCGGCTTCGAAGCGCGGCGCGAAGAGGCGGCGCGGCGCGGGAAATTGAGGGGGATCGGGCTCGCCACCTATCTCGAAGCCTGCGGCATCGCGCCTTCGGCCGTCGTCGGGTCATTGGGAGCGCGCGCCGGGCTTTACGAAGCGGCGATCGTGCGCGTCCACCCGACGGGAAGCGTCTCGGTCTTGACCGGCTCGCACAGCCACGGCCAGGGCCACGAGACGAGTTTTGCCCAGCTTGTCGCGGACGGGCTCGGCATCCCGATCGAGACGGTCGAGATCATCCACGGCGACACGGCGAAGATCCCGTTCGGCATGGGAACCTACGGCTCGCGCTCGCTCGCCGTCGGCGGCAGCGCCATCCAGAAGGCGATGGACAAGGTCGTCGCGAAGGGCAAAAAGATTGCGGCGCACCTCTTGGAGGCGTCCGAAGCCGATATCGAGTGGAAGGACGGCACCTTTACCGTGGCCGGGACCGACCGCGCGAAAACCTTGGGTGAGGTGGCGCTCGCGGCTTATGTCCCGCACAACTATCCGATCGATGAATTGGAACCCGGTCTCGAAGAGAGCGCGTTTTACGACCCCAAAAACTTCACCTTTCCTGCGGGCGCCTATGTCGCCGAAGTCGAGATCGATCCGGATACGGGCAAGCTCAGCATCGAGCGATTTACCGCGAGCGACGATTTCGGGCGCATCATCAACCCGATGATCGTCGCGGGGCAGGTCCATGGCGGGCTCGTCCAGGGGATCGGCCAGGCGCTTCTCGAAAGCTGCGTCTATGACAAGGAGACGGGCCAGCTCCTGACCGGCTCCTACAACGACTATGCGATGCCGCGCGCCGACGACGTGCCGTCCTTTGCGCTTTCGACGCACGCGACCCTCTGCACGCACAATCCATTGGGGGTCAAAGGCTGCGGCGAGGCCGGCGCGATCGGCGCTCCGGCGGCGCTCACGAACGCCATCGTCGATGCGTTGAAGCCTTTCGGCGTCCGCCATGTCGATATGCCGGCGAGGCCCGAGAAGCTGTGGCGCATTATCAAGGAACACCCGGCGCGGGCCGCTGCGGAATAGGCCCCTCACCCCAACCCTCTCCGCGCCAGCGGGGAGAGGGTGAGCGCGCCGAAGGCGCGGGAGGGTGAGGGGCAGCGAACGATGAGGGTTGGGCCGACAAGGTAGGGAGAAGCGCGATGTACGAATTCGAGTATCACCGGCCGGCGAACCTCGACGAGGTGGGGCGCATTCTCGGCGCGCGCGAGGAGGCAAAAATCGTCGCGGGAGGCATGACGCTCATCCCGACCCTGAAGCAGCGCCTTGCGCACCCCTCCGACCTCATCGATCTCGGCGCGATCTCGTCGCTCCGCGGCATCCGCGAAGAGGGGGATCGGATCGTCATCGGCGCGATGACCCGGCATGTCGAGGTCGAGCGCAGCGCAATCGTCCAGCGAGGGATCCCGGCGCTTGCCGCGCTCGCCGGCCACATCGGCGACCCGGCGGTGCGCAATCGCGGGACGATCGGCGGCTCGATCGCCAACAACGACCCGGCGGCCGATTATCCGGCGGCGGTGCTGGCGCTCGGCGGCAGCGTCAAGACGACGAAGCGCGAGATCGCGGCCGACCCGTTCTTTACCGGCATGTTCGAGACGGCGCTCGATCCGTCCGAGATCATCACGGCCGTCAGCTTTCCGAAGCCGCAGGCCGCCGCCTACCAGAAATTCCCGAACCCCGCCTCGCGCTATGCGATCGCCGGCGTCTTTGTCGCCCGCTTTCCGAATGCCGTGCGGGTCGCGGTGACAGGTGCGGCCCCCTGCGTTTTCCGGGTCCCCGAGATGGAGGCGGCGCTTTCCCGTTCCTTCAGCGCGGACGCGATCAAGGACATCAAGATCCCCGAAGGCGGCCTCAACACCGACATCCACGCGAGCGCCGAATATCGCGCCCATCTCGTCGGCGTCATGGCCCGACGCGCCGTCGCCGCGTGCGGGTAGGTCTCGACGGGATGGCGCACGAGCGGATCGAGGCCAATCCTCAGATCATGGGAGGCAAACCCGTGATCCGCGGCACGCGCATCCCAGTGGAGCTGATCTTGCGCAAGCTCGGAGCCGGCGTATCTGCAGAAGAGATCCTCGCCGATCACCCGAGGTTGACGCTCGAAGACATCCGCGCGGCACAAGCCTTTGCCGCCGACTATCTCGCCGACGAGGACATCGTCTACCGCTGAGCGGGCAAAAGCGTGCGCTGGCTGGCGGACGAATGCGTGGATGCGGCTCTCGTCGAGCGGCTCCGCAGCTCGGGACACGACGCAACTTACATCGCAGAGTTTGCCTCAGCGTCAACCGACACGGAGGTGCTTTGGATTGCGCGCGGCGAGGGGCGCCTGCTTCTCACCGCGGATAAGGATTTTGGGGAACTCGTCTATCGGAGCGCCGTCGCCCCGCCGGGGCTCGTGCTCCTCCGCATCGATCCGCGAAAGCGCGCGCTCCTCTGGTCTCGGTTGGAGGCGGCGGTGGCGTGCTTTGGCGAGCGCCTTTTTGGGCGATATCTCGTTGTTGAGGAAGCCCGTTTCCGGTCGCGGCCTCTGCAGAGTTCGGGAAAATCATGAATGATCTGGTCCGGGCGTCGCCGCGTGGATCCCTGAAATCCACGCCAGCATACCGCGCCCATCTCGCCGGCGTCATGGCCAGCCGTGCGGTTGCGGCGTGCGGGTAGCTGGCTCAACCGCCTTTCCGAGCGCGCAGTCGAACCGAGGGCGGATCGTCGCGCCGCAGCCTTAAACTCATTGCACAAGCAGGCGCAGGCGGCCAGCCAATTCCGGCCGGGCCGCGGCGACGGCGAAACGGCGATCGTCCGTGATGAGATAGGTGTCGTGGCGGATGGCCAGCGCCAGATAGAGACAGTCGTATACGGGATGAAGGATTTCGGTAGCGAGTCGCAGCGCGTCGGCAACAAAAGGCTCGATCGCGATCGCGGCGACCGGCGCTTGCGTCAGCTCTTCCATTCGAGCGAGCGCTTCTTCAGCACTAATCTCCCCGAGCCGTGAGTGTCGCCATAGCGCGTTCGCCGCTTCTGCCAGCCAAATTTCCGGTGCAATCAGCGGCTCTTCGCGCAACGCGAGTGCCGCCTGGGTGCCGGGCTCGTCGAACACCCATTTGAGAGCGACCGACGCATCGATGACGACGCTCACCGCTCATCCCGATCCTGGCGAATGATCTCCGTTGAATTCGTCAGCTTGCGGCCGCGCGTCTCGGCACGCAGGGCCGCGGCACGCTCCCAAAACTCGGCGCGGCCGGGGCGCAGGGCTTCTTCAAGAATGATGCGGTGCTCGGCTTCGGCGCTGCGGCCGTGCGAGGCGGCCCTTCGCTTCAACGCTTCGACAACGTCCGGCGGCACGTTTCGGACCAGCAACTGGGGCATAGGGTTTTTCTCTCCTTGCTATCAGAAGATAGCAATTCCACCGATGGAATCAAAAGGTCCCGGTGGCGGCGGCGCGTCTGGGGGACGGACCGCGGCATTCCGACCGGGGCGGTGCTGGCCGAGACGCGGCAGAGCGATCCGCCCGTGCACTATCGGCTGGGCACGCCAAAGGGCCGCCTGTATGCGCTCGCGCCGGGCCTGACCGCTCGCAGCGCCATCGAAAAATTCGCCGCCGCCCAGGATCACCGCCGCCAACCACATCAGACCGGCCCTGCCGCAGTGAAGACCTCCCAGACTAACCCTTTGATCTACAAGGGGCAGTGAGCAAAATATCGCCCCACTCCGCGAAGACGGGCTAGGAGCCCGCGATCCGGGCGCGCCGCCCATCCGTTACGGTTTCGGGCGAGATCTTGAACCGCGTCATATAGGCGCGGAAACGCCGCTCTTCGACGGCGGGATCGAGACCGTAATCCTCCCAGCGGTAGATATTGCGCCCATAGCCTCCGTTTGGCCTGAGAGCGACCCATTGCCGCATCGCTTCTCTGGCGAGATCGCTCAAACCCACGCCAAAGTGCCCGTAAAGCGCGTCGATGGCCGCGACAGGCCGTCTCACCAGTTCCTCGTGATGCAGGTGGAAGAGGCGTTCCGGCGTGTCCTGCAAGCGGTCGGCCGCCGCAACCAGCAACGAGGCCCCTTTCGACCAGCGCGTGCTCGCCTGCTCTCCGACCTCTGTGCGGTCCACAAAGCGCGCAAAGGGTCGCCTCAAAATTTCCGTCAGCCGCGCCACCGACGGCAGAACCCTCAGCGGGTCGCGGTGAACGAAAACCAAGCGGGCATCGGGATAGACCTTGAAAAGGGCGTCGAGCGCGAAGATGTGATCAGGGCTTTTGAGAACCCACCGACCGGTGCCGGCCTGATGCTGGAGATGCTGGAGAAAGCGCTTGTGAAAGCGATAGGCTTCGAGATGTCCCTCGCGTTCGAGCCAATCCGCGTAAGAAGGGACATGATGCGTCATATCGAAGCGCATGGAGCGCATCACATGCGCCGTGATGTCGGTGCACTCTTGCGCGCCGCGCGCGTCGAGCGGATGCAGGCTCGGGAGTTCGGGCACCAGCTTGACGAACGCCCTGAAACGCCGGGCGACCATCTCGCAGCGCCGGTCGCCGCGTTTGCCGCCGCGGCCCCTGGGATAGGGGAAGATCGTCTGCCATGCCCGCGGAACCAGATTGGCCGGATCTTGCGCCAAGAGGTTGTGAAGAAAGGTGGTGCCGCTCCGCGGCAAGCCGAGAATGAAAATCGGCTCCTCGACGGACTCGTCGAGCAGCCTGGGGTCGCGTTTTTCCGCTTCGCGAAGCTGCAACAGGTTCGACAACAGCCGCAGCATGTCCCATTGCGCCGCAAGGCGCCCGAACGCCGTCAACCGCGCTTCCGTTTCGTAAGAGCGGAGCAGCACGGCAAGCGGCGTGACGAACGACCAATCGCCGAAGTCGTCGCGCCTCTCTCGCCGGCACGCCGATTCGATCAGCTCCTCCGCTCGCCACGGCCGGCGCAGGAACTCCAGCCCCTGCGCGATGCGGTCGAACACTCGGATCAGCCGATATTGGTAGGAGACGCCAGCCGTCGGCGAGAGCAACATCGGATCGATCTCGGATCAACGCTCTGATTCTATGAAACATTACCCTTTCGTCAGGCGAAAGTCGCGAGGCGAATGGCTGCACCCCGAAATATCCGGGGCCGGAGCCGTCGCCACCTCGGCTGGACGCTTGCGCACGGCCTCAAGACAGCGCGCGGTCCAGCGCTCTTCCTCTAACCCGCTTGTCCGCTCATATTGGCGCGCGTCGGAAATGACCTCGAATCTTGTGCCACCCTCACCGCTTTTCTCGCCCGGGCGCGCGGGCGGCGAGCAGCGCTGGACGCTCGACGACATCCCGTGGCAGGCAATCGCGCACGACCGGCTGGCGGGGCGAGAAGACCTTTTCATCCTCCTCGCCACCGCTTCGCTCGTCGAGGCGTCGACCGCGCTCTTTACGCGCAACCTCGTCGATCACTTCCGCGGCGACGAGGAGGTCACGCGTTGGCTCGACGAAAATTGGTTGCCCGAAGAGATGCAACACGGCCAGGCGCTCCGACGCTACGTCGAGACCGCCTGGCCGGATTTCGCCTGGGAAGACGTCTATCGGCCCTTTCTCGACGAGTATACGCCGTGCTGCCGGCTCGATGCGCTCGAAGCCGAAAGAAGCCTCGAAATGGTCTCGCGCTGCGTCGTCGAAACCGGGACTGCCAGCTACTACACGACCCTTTCGCGCGCCAGCCCCGAGCCGGTTCTCGCTCTCCTCGCGCGCCGGATCGCCGCGGACGAAGTGCGTCATTACAAGCACTTCTACCGCCATTTCCGCAGATACCGGCAGCAGGAAAACATCCGCCGCTCCGCCGTTTTCGGAGCGCTCTGGCGGCGGCTCAGGATGACCGAGGGCGAAGACAGCTACATCGCCTTGAAACACGTCTATCTCGCCCGCCATCCCGGCCGCGGGTTCGACCCGCGTGTCTATCGCGCGGTGCGGCGCGAGTTTCGCCGTTCGCTCTTCGCGCAATTTCCCCATGCGATGGGGGTCAAGATGCTCTTGAAGCCGCTCGGTCTTCCGCCGCGGGTCGGGAGGCTTTTCGAGCCTCTCGTCGAGGCCCTTGCCCGCCGCCTCGTCCCTTGAGCGAGCGCGCAATGTCCGGGAGGTAAAGGTTGCGGACGCCGGTATAGCCGTGGCAAAGCACGACGCTGGCGGGCCGCTCTCCTTTGCTGTAGAAATGAACGGGCTTCACCCTATCGTTCCCTCCCTTACTGTCGTCCCCTCACTGTGGGCCGGGCCGAACGCGATCGAAAGCCGCAAAAGCGAGAGCCGCCCAGCCGAAAAGTAATGCCGCGCCGCCGAAAGGCGTGACGAAGGCGAAGGCCCGAATGCGGGTGAGGGCCAACGCGAAGAGGCTCCCCGTAAAAAGGATGAGGCCCGCGGAAAAGCCCCAGCCCGCGGCGGCGAGAGCGACCCTGCGCACCTCCCGGCGCTCCGCAAGCGCCACGACCGCGGTGAGGGAAGCGGCGTGGATGAGGCCGTAATAGGCGGCGGTGTGGAGGAGCGAGGCTCTTCTCGGGTCGCCCTCGAAGAAATGCGCGGCAAGCGCCCCGGCGCCAACCGACAAGAATCCGCCGAGCCCGGCGATGGCGATCCAAAGGCGCCTCATCATTCGTTGCCGCGCTCAGCCAGCAGCGCGCGGTAAAGCGCGAGCGTCTCGCGGGTGACGTGGCGCTCGGAAAACCGCTCTTCGACGAGGGCGCGCCCGGCTCTTCCCATCGCGAGCCGCCGCTCGGGGTCGCCCGCGAGTTCGGCAATCGCCGCCGCGAGCGCCTTCGCGTCGCCGGGCGGCACGAGAAGGCCCGTCTCGCCGTGCCGCACGACCTCGCGGCAGCCCGGCACGTCGCTCGCGATGATCGGCCGCGCGGAGGCCGCCGCTTCGAGGAGCGCTTTTGGCAACCCCTCGCCATAGGTCGAGGGCAAAAGGGCGATCGCCGCCCGCCGCCACACGGTGCGCACGTCTGCGACGGGCCCGAGCCAAAGGATCCCCGGTTCCTTGGAAAGCGCTTTCAGAGCCTCTTCGCTGAGCGAGCCCTTGTTGTCGGGATCGGTCGGGCCGGCGAGCAACAGCCGGACCTCGAAGCCCCGCGCGCGCAGGCTTGAGACGGCTTCTACCGCATCGAGCACGCCCTTCTCGCGCAGCATGCGCGCGACGAGAGCGAGGGTCACGCCTTCCTCTTCCGGCTCCGGCTGCGGCGCAAATCGGGTCGTATCGACGCCCGAGCCGCAGATCACGAGAACGCGCTCGGGCGCCGCTCCAAAGCCGGCGAGCCGTGCGCGGTCTTCGCCGTTTTCGACGATGACGCGGCCGCTCCGCGCACCCGCCGCGAGCGAGAGCGCAAACCGGAGCGCAGGCCGCAAGAGGCGCGCCCACCACTCTCGCGAGGAAAAGCCGGAGCCGAGCCCCATCACGCTCGCGACCACGGCCGGCGCGTTCCTCTCTCGGGGAAACGCAAGGCGGCGGGCGAGAGCGCCGAACAGCACCGGCTTCAGCGCGACATGGTGGAGGATGTCCGGACGCTCGGCGCGATAGAGCCGGGCGATTGCAAAGATCGCGGCGAGGGCGCCGAAAAGCCCGTCGCCGCGACGCCGCCAGGGAAGAGGGCGGACCGCGAAGCCTTCGGCGCTGAGCCGCTCGCCGTGGGCGCGCACGCGGGTCGCGACGACGACATCGAGGCCGTCCTCGCGCGCCGCCCTCGCGATCGGCAAAGGGTGCGAGCAGAAAAACCAGTCCTCGGTGATGAGAAAGAGGAGCTTCGGCCGCCGCTCGGGCGGGGGAGCGGCGGGTTTCGGACGGGTCAAAGGCTCGGAGGTGAGAAAATGCGCCACCGGCAGGCCTGCCCCGGAAAGAGTCCGGGGGTTGCGAAGAGAAAGTCTTCTCTCTAATCCATTCCGGGCACGATCGCTTCTCAAAAAATCGCGACCGACAAGGAAAAGGCGGGCGTTTTGCGCTTTCTCGTGACCGGAGCTTCGGGCTTTATCGGCAGGGCGCTCTGCCGCGGATTGCTGGAACGCGGGCACTCTGTCATCGGCATCGTTCGGCAAGGGCGGCCCGATTTCGCCGGGGTCGAGTGGCGGGCGGTGGGCGACATTTCGCAATCGACCGATTGGTCGCCGCATCTCTCGGGCGTCGAGAGGGTCATCCATCTTGCCGCGCGTGCGCACCGGCCGGGCGGTGGGGCAGGGGGCGAAGAGCCCGCCGCGGCGGCGGCCCTCTTGCGGGCGGCGGCGAAGGCCGGAGCGCGCCGCTTCGTCCAGATGAGCTCGATCAAGGCGATGGGCGAAGAGACGCCGCAGGGCGCGCCCTTGCGCCCGAACGACCCGCCCGCGCCCGAGGACGCCTATGGGCGGGTGAAGCTCGCAACCGAGCGCGCGCTCGAAGCGGCGGCGAGAGAGGACGGCTGCGAACTCGTCATCCTGCGCCCGCCTCTCGTTTACGGGCCCGGGGTCAAGGGAAACTTCCGCGCGCTTTTGCGGCTTGTCGCCAAGGGCGTGCCGCTTCCCTTTGCCGGGGTCGAAAACAAGCGAAGCCTTATCTTTCTCGAAAATCTCGTCGATCTCGCGGTTCTCTCGGCGCTCCATCCCGCGGCAACCCACGGCCTTTTTCTGTGTCGCGACGGCGAGGACCTGTCGACGCCGGAACTCATCCGCGCCATCGCCCTCGGAATGGGCCGACGCGCCAGGCTCACCCGCCTGCCTCCCGCCGCGCTTTCTCTCGCCCGCCATATCCCGGGACTCGGCGCTCCGCTCTCGCGCCTCACGCTTTCTCTCACCGTCGAGGACGGCGCGACGCGCGCTCTCCTCGGCTGGAAGCCGCCCTTTTCCTCGAGGGCGGGGCTTGTGGCAACGGCGCGATCTTTTGCCGAACGGGATTGAACCTCATTTTAGAGCCGCCGGTATTCTCCGGCACGGGGATGTGGATGGCGCGGCGCACCCTATATGCGGGAGCGAACGCGCTCCTGTCGCGCGAGAGGGTCAAGATGCCCAGCTTCGACATCGTTTCCCGCCTCGATCTCGCCGAGGTCGACAATGCCCTCGCGGGGATGACGCGCGAGATCGCGACACGCTTCGATTTCAAGGGCAGCAAGTGCTCGATCCGCCGCGAGGAAGGGGAGTTGACGATCCTCGCCGACGACGAACTCAAATTGAAACAGATGCACGAGCTTTTGCGCGTGCATCTGACCCGCCGCAAGATCGATCCTCTGGCTCTCGATTCGAAGACGCCCGAAAAGGCCTCGGGCAATACCTTGCGCCAGAAGATCGTGCTTCGGCAGGGAGTCGATCCGAACCTCGCCCGTCTCCTCGTGCGCGAACTCAAGGACAAAAAGCTGAAACTCCAGGTGGCGATCCAGGGCGACGAGCTCAGGGTGAGCGGCAAGAGCCGCGACGAATTGCAAGCCGCGATCGCCGTTCTCCGCTCTCT
>JAKAOO010000120.1 GCA_021812165.1 Pseudomonadota bacterium
GATCTAAGCTGCGGAGATCTCTTTCAACAATGGCCCTCGACGATCTTTCCTACGCGTGGAAACCCCTCGCGCGCCGCCGGTCACGACGGGAAACGCGAGGTCAACCGTAGGAGTCGTCAGCCTGAAGGGCGGTTAGGGCGGACTCCATCGCCGCTTCTTTCCCGCGAGCGGCCCGCGGGTCGGCTCTCATATAGTCGATTCCGCGGGGAAATCCAATCGGCCGCCCGCCTTTAGGGGCAGATCTCGATTTCCGAGAAGAAGAAGGCGATTTCTCTCTCCGCGGTCTCGCGCGAATCCGAGCCGTGCACCGAATTCTCTTCGACCGAGAGCCCGAAATCCTTGCGGATCGTCCCGGGCGCCGCCTTTTCCGGGTCGGTCGCGCCCATGATCTCGCGCACGCGCGCGACCGCGCCCTCGCCTTCGAGAACCTGGACGACGACGGGACCGGAGATCATGAAGGCGACGAGGCTCTCATAAAACGGGCGGGCCGCGTGGACCTCGTAAAAACGCTCGGCCTCTTCTTTCGTGAGCCGCAAGCGCTGTTGCGCGACGATGGAAAGCCCGCGCGCTTCAAAGCGCTCGTTGATCGCGCCCGTGACGTTGCGGCGCGTCGCGTCGGGCTTCAAAATCGAGAGCGTGCGTTCGATCGCCATCGGCATCCCCGGTAATGAGCGGTATTCCCTCTCAAGGCTTCTTCTGCCAGCCCGAAGCCGTCTCCTGCCAGTAGCTCAACGCGTGACCTTCGGCCCGCGCCCGACGCCAGAGGGCGCGTGCGCTCTCGACCGCCGCGGCGTCGTTGCCGTCGAAGAGATCGATCGCGCGGGCAAAAGAGGAGAGCGCGCCGCATTCCCCGCCATCGACGACAATGAGAAGGGTGGCGCCGTTCGGATTTTCGTCCTCTGCGGTAAGCCAGATCGGCTGCTCCTGCGGGTTTCCCTCGCGCGCCGAGCCGTGGGGAAGAAAGCTCGCCTCGCCGTAGGTCCAGAGCGCCCGATCGAGCTCTTCGACGCGCTCCGGCGAAGGCGCCTTGACGAGCGCCCGCTCGCGCTTTGCCAACGCCTCTTCGAGGAGCCGCGGCAGCGCGCGTTCGAGCGGCGTCGATAAGAGGTGATAAAACGAGATCTCGCTCACGCCTTCTCCCGCAGCGTTCGCGCTATGGCGCTTCGTAGTGGGCGGCGACAAAGCGGTCGAGAAGGGTGAGACCAAAGCCGGTCGCGCCTTTGGGCACCGTCGGCGCGTCTTTTTTCGACCACGCGACGCCGGCGATGTCGAGATGCGCCCAGGGCACGCCGCCCACAAACCTCTGCAGGAACTGCGCGCCGATGATGCTGCCGGCTTCGCGACCGCCGGCGACATTTTTGACGTCGGCGGCGTCGCTGTCGATCTCGCGATCGTAGCTTTCGGCAAGAGGCAGGCGCCAGACTTCTTCGCCGGTCGCTTTGCCGGCGGCAACGAGACGCTCGGCCAGCTCCTCGTTGTTCGAGAAGAGACCGGCGCGGTCGTGCCCCAAGGCGACGACGACCGCCCCCGTCAAGGTGGCGAGGTCGACCATGAGACGCGGCTTGAAGCGGTTCTGGCAATACCAGAGAGCATCGGCGAGAACGAGGCGGCCTTCGGCATCCGTGTTGATCACCTCGATCGTCTGGCCCGAAAGCGAACGAACGATGTCGCCGGGGCGTTGGGCGGTGCCCGAGGGCATGTTTTCGACGAGCCCGGCGACGCCGACGGCGTTGACCTTGGCGCGGCGCGCGGCGAGAAGGCGCAGGAGGCCGATCGTGACCGCGGCCCCCGCCATGTCCGTCTTCATCGACTCCATCCCGGCCGCAGGCTTGATCGAGATGCCTCCGGTGTCGAACGTGACGCCCTTGCCGACAAAGGCGAGCGGCGCCTCGCCTTGGGCCCCGCCGCGCCACTCGATGACGACGAGCCGCGGCGGGCGGGCGCTGCCTTGTGCGACCCCAAGGAGCGACCCCATGCCGAGCCGGCGAATCACCCCTTCGTCGAGGATTTCGACGATGGCGCCCAAGTCCTTGAGCTTTTCCGCTTCCCTCGCAAGGCTCTCGGGATAGATCACATTGGCCGGCTCGGAAATGAGATCGCGAACAAAGAACGCCGCCTCAGCCGTCTTTCTCAGCGGCTCATGCGCGCGCTTCGCCGCGGCGGGGTCGGCCGTCGCCACGTTCAATTCTTCAAGGCTCGGCTTTTTCTCGGGCTTCTCCCGGGTGCGGTATTTCGCAAAGCGGTAGGACCGGAGCTCTGCGCCAAAGGCGAGAAGAGCCGCCGCCTCGGCTTCGCCAACGGGCAGCGGCGCCCCGAGATCAAGGGCAAAAGTCGCCTCCGTCTCTCCCGCGCCGTTGAGTTGCGCCAAGAGGTTGCCTCCGAGATCGCGCATCACCCGAGCGTCGAGCGTTTGGCGCCCTCCAAGCCCCGCCAGCAGGATCTGCGTTGCCCTGACATTGGGCGGGGCGAGGATCGGCAGAAACTCGTCTTTCTTGCCTTTGAAACGCGTTGGCGCCGCAAGCGCGCGGCTCAGCGCGCCGCCGCTCGCCTCGTCCCATCGCCGTGCGGCCGCGGTCGGCTCTTTTCCTTCCCAGATGCCGACCACGACGGTTCCGGAGACGCGCTCATCCGATGCGACAAAGCGAATTTTCATCGTCCGCTCTCAAAAGACACTCGCCGAGAGAGGTAGGTCGTTCCCGATTAAAGAGGGCGAGCGGCGCTGTCAACAGCGCCTTGGCCCGCGAGGGGCGCGCAAGCGAGGGGCCTAACGCCGCGAGGCGTAACGGTCATCAAGGCTGCAACCGGTACAATGGGAAAGGGTAAAGGTGACCATCCCGGTGTTGTCATCGACTTTGAATTCGACCGGCACCCCCTGCGCGTCGAGCCAAACCCAATATTTCGTGTTGCCGATCAGTTCGTATTCCCGGCAGGGCACGGTTTCGCCCTCGATCTTCGCCGAGACAGGCTTGCCGGGCTCGACTCTGACCTTTTCCAGCTTGCCGGTATCCACCCGCATCATCGTGCGGGAATCGAGGATGTTCGCGGACCACGGGTTTGCGGGATGAACCGAGGCCGGCGCGGTGATCGTGCCGAGAGAAGAGTGGATGACGAATTTGTTCCCGACCGCTTTCCCGAGTACCACGAACCGTTTACTTCCCTTATAGGTGATCCCGTGGAAATAGATGAGGCGGTTCTTGGCCCATTCTTCGACGTGTCTGCCTTCTTCGCCCCCGAGCGGGATCCCGAGGATTCGAACCCGGAAATGCGCATGGGTGAAAACCAACGTGGCGCCGTCCTTTTTTTCGATCGTGTTGCTGTACGTGCCGATATTGCCGAAGATCGCATGATGCACGCTGTAGAGAAGCCGCATCGGCGCCGCCGCGACCGCCCGGCTTTGCGCAAAGAGAGCGAAGAAGAGGAGAGCGGAACCGAAGCCGAACGCAAGGGTTTTCGCAGGCGAGCCCGCCAGCCAGCCGCGGCGCATTATCGCTTTCGCCTCTGAACGCATCTTTTCCCCTGCCGGCAAGATGTCGGCCCTCCCTCCGACTGAATCTCCAGGTGTCCCCTCCGCCAGTTGAGCCTAGCCTAGCCCGAAGCGGCGCGCCATTCAACCCAAGTCGCACCCAACTCGCGCAGGCGGACCACCAAGCGGACCGGCGCGGATCGCCGGCCGCCCGAAAACCGCGGGTCTCTTGGCCGCGGCCAGGCCCTGCGCGCCGCGGCGCAGCTGCTCGTCATCCGAGGTCAATCCGTCTGCGCCGACAGGCGCGCCGCTTTCGCTGCCTCTTTCCCGCGGTCGAATTCGCGCCTCCGCCGCCCGATCTCCTCCGCAGGAAGACGCTCAATATTGCAGTAATCGCGTTTCCAGGAAGGGTCTGCGCTCCACCGCAGCGGCGACTGCACCGTGGTGCGCGGCGCCGGCGCGCTTTCGAGGAGCTTCAGGGCGATCTCGAGAATAAGGGCTTGCGACTGCGCGTCTTTGGGGCGTCCCGCGGGATTGCCGAGAGGAAAGTCGCTAAAGAGAAAGCGCGGCACGCCGCAATGTTCGACGATGTCCTTGGCGCAGCCCATGACGACGGTCGGAATGCCGTTCGCTTCAAGATGGCGTGCGGCCAGACTCACGGTCTGGTGACACACCGGTCAGACGGGCACAAGAATGGCGGCGTCGGCGCCGTCATCGCGGCAGCGCCGCAACAGCTCCGGGCAATCCTCGTCGATCGTGGCGCGTTGGCTGTACTTTGTGGGAAAGCCATGGAAATGGCGCGTGAGCGCCTTGATCCGCCCCGCTGCCGCGGCTTGCCGCAACGCTCTCAAAGGAGACCAGGTGTTGGGATCCTCAGCGGTGGTGTGCGCGCGATCGTAGCTCACATGCGAGATCCGCAAATCGGGATCGGAAGCCGTCTCGCCCGAATAAACCCGAAAGAATTTGGCGGCGGTGTTGCGGGCCGCACCCGCGCCCTGGTCGCCTTTGTCGGGCTGGAAGAGAGCGGCCGTCGTGACGAGAGCGAGGCGGCATTCGTGAAGTGGTTTTGCAAGCGGCCGGAACGGCACTTCCGCGTAGTGCGCCCAGCGATAGGGCGTCTCGTAACCGAGCGCGAGATAATAGTCGTGCGTCCTGTTCATATATGAAATCGGCACGTCGTCGTCCGGGGCGAAACCGAGGTCCCTTTCCGTCTCTCTCATGCTTTTCTCCCGGCTTGGAACGGCGTCTTTATTATGGGAAGAGAGCGCGGCGTCCGGCAAGCCCTCTCGCCGAGACGCCTCAGACATTTCAACCTGTTGCGATCGCGGCGCGCGGACGGCATTAACATCGCTCGCTTTTGCTGCTAGGAGAATGCGCGTTCGAGAAGGCTCGCATCCCGCACGAGACTCAAGGAGGGATGAGATGAAGGCCGATTATGTGATCGTCGGCGCGGGTTCGGCCGGTTGCGTCTTGGCCAATCGGCTTACCGAGGACGGAAGGACGCGGGTGGTTCTGATCGAAGCCGGAGGGCGCGACACTCACCCTCTCATCCATATTCCGGCAGGGTTTATGAAGCTCCTCGACCACCCGGCGCTCACTTGGGGCTTTCATGCCGAGCCCGATCCCGGTACCGCCGGGCGGGCGATCCTCTATCCGCGCGGCCGGGTACTCGGCGGTTCGAGTTCGATCAACGGCCTCATTTACGTGCGCGGGCAGCCCGAGGACTTCGACCATTGGGCGCAGGCGGGGAACCGCGGCTGGTCGTTTGACGACGTCCTTCCCTATTTCAAGAAGTCCGAACACTGGGAGGGCGAGGAAAACGCGTGGCGAGGCAAAGGCGGGCCGCTTTTTACTTCGCGCATGACGGAAATTCCCGCTCTTTGCCGCGCCGCCGTCGACGCCGGACGCGAGATCGGCCTCGAATACCACGAGGATGTGAACGCGCTTCCTCTGGGCGGCATCGGCTTTTGCCAGCAGACCCGCGGCGGCAGGCGCAGGGCGAGCGCGGCGCGCACCTATTTGAAGCCCGCGATGCGGCGGCAGAACCTCGAAGTCATCGTCAAGGCGCTGGTGACGCGCATCCTTTTCGACGGGAAGCGGGCGGTCGGGGTCGAAGTGAGGCGCGGCGGGAAGATCGAGCGCGTCGATGCCGAAAGCGAGGTGATCCTCGCGGCGGGGGCGATCGGCTCGCCGCACCTCCTTCAGCTTTCCGGGGTCGGCGCCCCCGAGCATTTGCGCAAAATCGGCGTCGCCCTTCGTCACCCGCTTCCCGGGGTCGGACAAAACCTCCAGGACCATTACATCGCGCGCATCTCCTACCCCGTGAGCGGCGTCGCTACGATCAACGAAAAGTCGAAAGGCCTCTCCCTTCTCGGGGAGGTGCTGCGCTATCTCTTCCTCGGCAAGGGGATCTTGACCTACAGCGCTTCGCTCGTCGCCGCCTCGGTCAAGGTGCTTCCCGAATCGGCGACTCCCGACGTGCAGTGCGCCTTCGCTCCGGGAAGCTTCAAGGAGGGCCAGATCGGCGAGCTCGACGATTTTCCGGGAGTGACCGCGGGGGTGTGGCAGATGCGGCCCCTGAGCCGCGGCACCGTGCTCGCCAAGTCGCCTGATCCGACCGCAGCGCCGGCGATCAATCCGCGCTATCTCTCCGAAGAAACCGATCGCCGGGCGATCGCCGAGGGCCTCAAGCTTTTGCGGCGGTTTTTTGCGGCGCCCTCGCTGGCCCGCCATGTCGGCGCCGAGATCCTTCCCGGTCCAAAGATCAAGACCGATGAAGAGTTCGTCGATTACGCGCGGCGGAACGGCTCGACCGTCTACCATGCGAGCTGCACCTGCAGGATGGGAACGGACACTCTCTCGGTCGTCGACGAGGAGCTGAGGGTCAGGGGCCTCACGAATCTCCGCGTGGTCGACGCCTCGGTGATGCCGGCCGTCACCTCGACCAACACCAACGCGCCGACCATCATGATTGCCGAAAAAGGTGCCGATATGATCGGCCGCGCCGCGCGCTCGGCCGCGCCCCGCGCCAAAGCGGCCTGAGCCGGCGGCCCAACGAGGCGTATTGATCTGGATCACTATCTCGTGCCATGCTTAATTGAGAGCGTGATACCGCTCGCACCGGATCCGGCCCGGTCCCTCCATGGAAGCGGGCCTCGATCCTGACCCGGAGCGGGGGCTTCGGGGATAGCCTGCAGCGGCTCTCGGCATAGGGAGATCGACAACCAATTGCGGCCAAGAAGAAGGGAACGCAAGCAATGACCTCAGCAACGATTTCGGCAGCGCCAACCGGTTGGACGCCGTCAGCGTCGGAGAAGCTCACGGCCCGCCTCGACCGTTTGCCGATGACCCGGACCATATGGATCATGGTGTGTCTCATTTGCGCCGGTGGCTTTTTCGACGGTTACGCCATCGGGCTGATCGGGGCTTTGGCTCCGGGCCTTTTCCACGCCAAAATCATCACCCCGACCACGGTCGGCTTTTTCGGCATGAACGGGTTTGCGAGCTATATCGCGTCGTTGTTCGCCGCTTTTCTCGTCGCCGCGCTTTTCGGCTCACACGTGGCGGACCGCGTCGGGCGGCGCACGATCTTTACCTTCTCGCTTGTGTGGTTCGGCATCGCCAATTTCATCATGGGCTTTCAGACGACCGCCCTGGGGCTCGACATCTGGCGCTTTATCAGCGGGCTCGGCGTCGGTCTCGAACTCGTCACATGCGACAGCTACCTTTCCGAGCTGGTTCCCAAAAAGGCGCGCGGCAAGGCGTTCACCTGGTTGCAGGCCATCACTTCAATCAGCGGGCCGGTGGTTTTTGTCATCGCGGCGGGACTGGCGCCGCCGGTTACGTTGCTTGGCGAAGACGGTTGGCGTTGGGTGGCCTGGATCGGCTCTGCCGCCGCCCTCTTCGTCTGGTGGATTCGGCTCGGTCTCCCCGAAAGCCCGCGCTGGCTCGCCCAGCAAGGCCGGGTCGAAGAGGCCGAAAAGGTGATGGCGTGGCTCGAGGCGCGCGTCGAGGCCGAACACAAACGGCCTCTTCCGGCTCCGGATGCGCCGCAGTACCAGAATCCGCGCAAAGGCAGCTGGACCGAGATTTTCGAACCGCAGTTCCGCACGCGCACGATCGTGCTGATCCTCTACAACTTTTTCCAAACACCCGTGTATTACGGGTTTTTCGCCTGGGCCCCAACCCTCTTGCTCGCGAAGGGCATCCACATCGCGAAAAGCCTCGAATACACCGCGATCATCATGGTCACCTCGGTGGTCTTTCCCTTCATGATCGGGCTGTGGGCCGACAAGATCGAGAGGAAATGGCACGGCGTTATCGCGGTGGCTATGACCGCGGTCTTCGGCCTTTGGTTTGGGTACACCACCAACACGGTTGGGCTCATCCTTCTCGGCGCGGTCGTGGCGGCGGGCATCTCGTATGTATCCTATGTCCTTCACAACTATCAGGCGGAGATCTATCCGACGCGGATCCGCGCCCGCGGGATCGGGTTTGTCTATGCCTGGAGCCGCCTCGCCGGCATCTTCACCCCGTTCCTCATAGCCTTTTTCCTGCGTGTCAGCGGGGTTCCGGGCGTGTTCGGCTTTATCGCCGCCTGCTCCCTGGTGTGTATTGTGTCGCTCTTCTGGGGTCCGCGCACCGTCAATCTGGAGGTTGAAGCGATCGCGCACTGATGAGGCCCGCGGCCGTGCGGCGAGGAGACCGGCGATGCCTCTGACTTGGGACGAGGTGAAGGTCGGCGCGGAAACCGGACGCGTCGACCTCCTCGTCACCGATGCGATGATCGAGGAGTATCTGGAGGCGATGGAACTCGACCTCCGCTGGTTCGCCGCGCCCTCGCCTCCTTACGCCGCTCGCATCGCGCCTCCGGACATGGTGCCGAAGCTCTCGATGAACGCTCTCTTCCAGGAGTTTCTGCACCGCGAGATCGGCCCCAACATCCGGGCGAAGCAGGCCTTTTCTTTTTACGCTCCGATCCCGGTCGGGACGAGGGTCCATGCGGTCGGCCGCCTCGTCGAAAAATACGAGAGGCGCGGCCGGCGGTTCGTGACCTTCGAGGCGCTCTTTACCGACGACAGCGGCAAGAAGCTCGTGCTCGACCGGCGCACCCAACTCGTCCTCGGCCAGGACTTCAACATCGAGAAAAAATAGCTGCGATGGAACCGGATCCGGTAAAAAAGACGATCACCATGGGGAAGATGGCCCGCTATTCGGGGGCGGGTAACATCCACAGCGACGAGGAGACGGCGCGCGAGCGCGGGCTCGGCGGCGCGCTCGCCCAAGGGGGTCAGCTCGTCGGCTATCTGAACGAGATGATGCTCAAGGCTTTGGGCCCGGGCTTCCTCAGCGGCGGCGAGATTTCCGTCACCTTTATCCGCCCGGTGCGTCCGGGTGACGAGGTCACCGCGCGCGCCACGCAGAAGGCTGCCGCAAGCGAAAACGGGCGCAAGCGGGTCGAGTTCGAGATCTGGCTCGAAAACCAGAACGGGGAGAAGTGCGTCGTCGGCACCGCTGCGGGGTTCGCGCCTCCATAAGCCTAGAAAGAGAGGCCTCCGATGCGCCCGGTGAAGACGGTCGAGCCGCCGGATCTCACCTTCGAAGACTTCGACGAAGGCCAGGAATTTCCGATTCTGGCCAAAGGGCCGATGATGGTCGGCCATCAGGTGCGGTGGGCGGGCGCGACCGACAATTACGATTCGGAATTCCACCACGACGAATACGTGGCGAAGGCTCAGGGTCTGCCCGGGATCCTTCTCTCCGGACCCTTTATCGCGGCCTATCTCTTGTCCGTCATCCAGGGCTGGACGGGGCGCAACGCGCGCGTCCTTCGTTTTGCCGACCGCAATACGGGCTCGACGATGCCGCGCGATAGGCTTTCCTTCCACGGGCGGATCACGCGCAAATACCGGGAACGCGGCTCATCTCTCTTGGATCTCGACTGCCGCGTCGAAAACCAGCGGGGAGAGAACACGACGCCCGCGACCGCGACCGTCGCGGTGCCGCCGCGCGGGGAGACGGTTGCCGCATGGGGAGAATCGGATTTGGCTGCGGGCGCAGCGAGAAGCGAGAGCGCGGCGCCGGCGGAAGCCGCCGCGGTCGAAGAGGCGCTCAAGAAAATGCTCGGGCCAATGGGCGAACCCGAGACGGTGCCGGTCGAGCGTCTCGCGGTCCGGCGCATGGCGCTCGCCGTCGAAGATTTCGACCCGATCCACTTCGACGAAAGCGCGGCGCGCGCTCGCGGCTATCGCGGGATCGTCGCGCCTTGGCCGATCCTCTGGCTCCTCTATTTCAATTGCGCGCATGAACGCCCGCAGTTTTCGTTCGGAAAAGCCACCGTTCACGGCGAGGACGCCTACGCGTTTTTCGAACCCATCCTCGCCGGCGACGCCATTACCGTCGAGGCCGCCGTCACCGACGCGCGCGTCAAACAAGGCCGTTCGGGCCTTCTCGGCTTCCTGACGACCGAGCGCCGCTTTACGAACCGCTACGGAGCGCTTTGCGCGACCTTGCGCACCCTCGTCATCAGGCGGTGAAGAGGAAACGGTAATCTCGCTGCCTGAGGCTTGTGATATGAACGCAAAGCTATATCAGCTTTGTTTACCGTCCGAAGTCTTGCGCCGAGGCTTCTGGCTGAACGTATGGCGGATTAAATTGCGACATGGCGGCGAGGTTTTCTACGTCGGCAGGACTGGAGACAGTTCCTCTCGGAACGCACAATCTCCATTCTCGCGAGTCAGTGGGCACCTTGGCCCGAATAAGCGGGCGAATGCACTACAGAGCCATCTTGAGAAGCATAAGATAAAACTTGCCGAGTGCGAAGGGCTGGAATTGGTCACGTATGGCCCTCTTTTCTACGAGGATGAGGCTCAGCATCGTCACTTCCGGGACAAGACCGCCGCCCTCGAACGCGACCTCTGCTATGGAATGAGAAGAGTCGGCTATCAGGTACTCAACTGCGTCCGTTCCCGCAAGAAGAGTGCCCCCGACGAATTGAGGCGGGTGCTCAGCGCCTTCGCGGAAAGTTTTCCCGCGCTCAAAGCAGAACACCCTATCGCGGAAAACCGGGAACTCATTCGCTGATTACAATACCCCCGAGAGATGAGAGGGCAAGGCGCCGAGGCGGGCGTCGATTGGTTCGCCGTCCACCAAACGGTCATACCCAAATCAAACACCCCTTGGCCGGGCTCGGCCCGGCCATCTACGACTTCTTCCCAATCGGCGCTCCGCTTGACCAAGACGTGGATGGCCGGACCAAGTCCGGCCACGGGGGAACAGCAGCCGTGTAAAGACCCATCGCAGGGTGCGCCACAGCGGTGGGTTTCCCCCGCTTCGCGGGCTCAACCCACCCTACGGTGCTACGACGGCCGCGCGTAAGTCTCGGGGCGGGCGAGAAACTTGGTGCGGCACTCGAGGCTGTCGAAATAATACCACCGGCCGTCGTGGAACTGCCTCGTCCCTTTGGTGGGATCCGTCTCGGGAGCGCCGTGGGCGGTAAAGCCGGTTGTTGCGCGCGCCGCTTCTTCATCGACCTCTTTGCCGCATACCGGACAGGTTGCCATTCCCCTCTTCTCCCTTTGCTGCGTCATCCGCTTGTTACTCGGAAACGACGGGAACCGGCCGTCCGAGGATGACCCGCCCGGGATGGTCGAGAAGCGCCCCGGCGATCCTCGACCGATGCTCGTAGCTCGTCCCCAATCTCATGGTCCAGGCGCAAACCCGACGGTACCAGAGATGGAGGTCGAATTCCATCATGAATCCGATGCCGCCTTGTATCGTCTGTCCGAGGCGAACGACCGCC
>JAKAOO010000121.1 GCA_021812165.1 Pseudomonadota bacterium
GGAAGAAGAGGCTTTGGATGATCTCGACCGGGAGGGGTTCCCTCTTTCCGAAAAAAGAGAGCTGGCAATCGAGCGCGAGCGAGAGAAGCCGTGCCGCACTCTCCCTCTCGGCGTGAAAATCCCAGGGCGTCGCAAGAAAAAGAAGAGCGGCGACTTCGCTTTGGCGGGAAAGCGCCAGAGCGAGCGCCAGCACCCCGCCCATGCAGTAGCCGAGAAGGAAGAGAGGCCTCTGCGCAACCTCCCGCGCGGCATCAAAGGCTCGCGCAAGGCGCCCGGAGATGTAATCGGAGAGGGTAAAGCGGCGCTCTATCGCTCCCGGCGCCCCCCAATCGACGACGAGAGGACGCAAACCCCTTGCCGCCAGGTAGGAGAGAAAGCCCGCCTCGGGCAGAAGGTCGAGGACATAATACCGGTTGACGAGGGACGGCACGACAAAGACCGGAACCCCCGCGCCGCCGTAATCGAGAAGGCGCGTCGTCCCTTCGCGCCATAAGACGGGCGCCTTTTCGCGAGCGCGGCGGAACGGATGCCGGCGATAGGCGTCGACCCCGGCACCATAGGCCTCCGCGTCAGCCGCGACGGCGCGGGCGAGCGCCGCCGCCACCGCCGCCGCACCCGCCTCTTCGATTTCGGGGACGAGCGCCGCGAGGCGACGCCCCTGCGGCTTCGAGGAGAGCGAGGCGCTCTTCAAGGCCGGCAAGGCGGCGCGCGAGCTCAGCCACAGAAACTGCGCCGCCAGGAGATGCGCCGGGAACGGGCGAGGCGCCAGGCGGCGATCGGGCCTCTTCGATTTCGCCGCGGTCATGATCGAAGCCGCCTTTCTTGAGGAGCGTCAGCCATCCCTTGAGCACGGCGAGCGCCGTCGGATCGGAACGGGACGCCGCGAGAAACTCCTCCCACAGGGCAAGATAGCGCCGAGCCAGCTCTTCGGGGTCGCTCATGGACCCCAATATAGGCGCGAAATGCGACAGAAGGGCCGCTCGCCCCGCGCGATTTGCTGCGATCCGTGCACAATTCTCCCTAGTGTCGTAGTATGGCGCCTTGAGCGGGGCGCGAGAGGGAGTTCATGACGATCGAGAGTGGCGACGGATCGCGCGGCAAGAAACCGATTGTCGTCAAGAAATATGCCAATCGCCGACTCTACAATACGGCGACGAGCAGCTACGTGACGCTCGACGATCTCGCCAAGATCATCACGAACGGCGGCGATTTTGTCGTCTACGACGCCAAAACCGGCGAGGACATCACCCGCTCCGTGCTTGCCCAGATCATTCTCGAAGCCGAGCAAAAGGAAGGTGCGCTGCTGCCGCTCGGCTTTCTGCGCCAGCTCGTCGGCTTTTACGGCGACAGCATGCGCTTCCTCGTCCCCAACTACCTCGAACAGGCGATGCAGGCCTTTGCAAAGAATCAGGAGCAGATGCGCAAGAGCTTCGAAGAGACCTTCAAGCTCTTTCCGCTCGGTCGATTCGAGGAGATGGGCAAGCAAAACCTGGCGCTTTTCGAGCAGGCGCTCAAGGTCTTCGCGCCGTTTGCTCGCGACGAGAAGGGAGCTCCCGTCACGGCGGAAGAAGAGGAAGCCGGCCGCCTGCAGCGCCTCGAAAAGGAGCTCGACGCGCTGAGGCGGCAACTCGCGGCTCTAGAGCGCGAACGCAAGGAGACCTGAGCCTGCCGCTCTCGCTCGCAGAGCCGCGTAGCCATCGGTTAAAATCTGACGCTGGAATCCTTCCGAAAATGTCCCTCAAAGAGCCGTCATTCCGGGACGCGGGCTTGCCCGCGAGCCCGGAAACCAGGAACACGGACCTGTGACATAGACGAAACGGCCGGTGTTCATAGGTTCCGGGCCCGGCCCTTCGGGCCGTCCCGGAATGACCATCTGCGCGAAGCGGCCGGGGCTTGCATAGGGATCAAACGATAGATTTCATCCGCTACCGGGCCGGCGTGTGCGCGAGGAGAAAGGGCAGCACCGCGTTGTTGAATTCGCGCGCGAGGACTTGTGCGAAACAATGACCGCCGCGGGGAAAGATCTTGACCTCCGCGCCCGGGATCAGCCGAGCCAGCTCTTCCGAAAAATAGGCGGGAGAAAGGAAATCGTCCTCGGCGCCGACGACGAGGCTCGGAGTCCTGATCTGCGCCAGATTTTCGGTGCAATCGAACGCGAGGATCGCATCGATCCGGCTGGCGATGATCTCGGCCGCGGGGAAGGCGGCGAGGGCCTGCGCTTCGAGCCGGCGCAGATTTTCATTGTTCCGGGAAATCCACCAGCTCGGGTAGAGGAAAAGCGTCCCGGCCTGGAGATAGGCGCTCGGCCCCAAACGCTGCAAAAGCTCCTTGCGCAGGCCAAAGACGCGGCGGAGATACGCGTCGGCCTTGGTCCAGGTGGCGGAGAGGACGACGCTTGCGAGACGGTCCGGATGCTCGATTGCGAGGACCTGGGCGATTGCTCCTCCTGCCGAGTGTCCGACGACGTGAGCCTTCTCGATGCCGAGCGCATCCATCAGGCCGACGACGTCGCGGGAAAGCTTCTCGATCGTGTAGGCTCCGCGGCTCGCCTCGCTTTCCCCGATGCCGCGATGATCGTGGGTCAAGACCTCGAATTTCTTGGCAAAAGCCGCAACCTGATCGCGCCAAAATGATCCGAACCCACTGAGCCCGGGCACAAAAAGAACCGGGAAGCCCGCGCCCTGGCGCTCGTAATAGAGCGAGCACTCACCGATCAAGATGCGCGGCATCGAAGCCCGGCTGCAAATGCATGCAAGGTCGTTAACATCGGGCGAAGCGGGGTGTCAACGCGGCCTCCTATGCGCGGCGAGCAGGTGTGAGCGGCGTTCTTTGCCGAAGACTTCTCTCGCGCTGACGCCCCCCGTGCCGACGGAACCGCTCCTGCTACAGAATGTTTGCACGCTGAGGGGGGAATCTCTAGATTTCGCATCGGGCGAGAAAACCCCGCGTTCAAACCTTGCCGCGTGAGCGGCAACGGGGGAGGGTGGGGAACTTCCCATATCTTGGGTTGATCGAGTGGGGTGAGATGAGACAGCAAGACGAGATCGTCAAGACGCGTCGGGCCGAACCGCAGCGCGGCTCGGCCCCGCAGAGAGAGGGGAGTGCGGAAGGCGCTGTTCACGGCGGGCGCCGATCCTCCGCGCGCACCCAGGACATCGACCGGCATGTCGGCGCGCGCATTCGCGAACGGCGGATCATGCTGGGCTTGACGCAACAACAGCTCGCCGATCTCATCGGCGTCACCTATCAGCAGGCGCATAAATACGAGCGCGGCATCAATCGTGTCTCGGCGGGCCGGCTGTTTGAGATTGCCCAGGTGTTGAGCGTGCCGGTCAGCTCGTTCTTCGATGGGCTCGAAGGCGAGGCCGGGCGCGCCATCAGCCCGCGCGAGCGCATGTGCCTCGAACTCGCGCGCAACTTCGCCCAGATCCCGAACCTGCGCCATCAGGAAGCGCTCTCTCAGCTCGCGCGCGTTCTGGCGTCGGAGTAACCGCTCGGGCGTTTCTTTCCCGAGCCTGCCGCGGGTGCGCGCGCGTTCCTTCAGAAGTTGATGCCGAAGCGGGCTCCGGCGTCGTTTTGGCCCTCGTTTTCGGTTGCGAAGCCGGCATTCGATACATGGTCGAAATAAAACGAGACCTCGTAGCGGGGGGAGATCCGATAGCCGATCTCGCCGCTCACATGGAAGAGGACATTCGAGCCGAGGCTGTTTCGTTCGGGCGTCGGAGAGCGGATTTCGCCATTGTTGAAGGCGGGACCGAAACCGATGCCGGCGTCGATCCCATCGCCGGGGCGGAAGAGATCGCGGATGAGAACCCAGGTCCAGGTCAAACCGAAATAGACTTGGCTGGTCTGGCCGGCCGTGTTGGCTTCGAAGCCGATATCGGGGCGCGGCGTCAAAGCCGGAAGGAGCAGAGGGCGAAGGGGCAGGCCGGGAAAGATATCCGTCGGAACGGGCGAGAGAAAAAGAAGTTCGCCGTTGAGGTCGGCGCCGCTCTCGTGGCCGCCGACGCTGTGCGCGAGGACGCCGAGCTTTAATTCGTCGATGCCGAAAGCGTTGGCGGCGCGGGCGGGAGGAGGCGATAAGAAAAAGCCGGCGGCCGCGAACGCGGCGAAGAGGCCCACGCGTCCACGGCTGCCGCGGGAGGCGAGCCGACAAAGGGTTTTCCGGGAACGCTGCACCTTGCACCTCGCGCGCAGAGCGCCGCGGACCCGGCCAAAATGCTCTCCGTCTTCCATTCGTTCCTCCCCATCTCGCCGCGTTGCCGACTGCAATTTCCAAGCGATGAAACTAAAGCGCGAACGCCTTTTCCATACATTGCCTGAAGGTCTCTAGCACAAAATTCACGCCTGAGGATAGGGCGACGGCCCGCTCATTCACGGCACCTGGTTTCTCCGGGATCTACGGACCAAACCTTTCCAAATTAAGCGAATTTTCGGGGTAGCCAAGCGGCTTGATCGCGCCTCTTCGCGCTTCTACAATTTTCGGGGAAAAGGAGGATGCACGTCCTCATAACCGGCGGCGCCGGGTTTGTCGGATCGAGTCTGGCCGTGATGCTCTCAGAGAATCGCGGGTTCTCGGTGACGGCGCTCGACAATTTTCGCCGCCGCGGCAGCGAGCTCGCGCTCTTGCGTCTGCGCGCCGCCGGGGTCGCCTTCGTTCACGGCGACATCCGGAACCCCGAAGATCTCGAAGGGCTCGCCGCCGATCTTTTGATCGAGTGTTCGAGCGAGCCGTCGGTGCACGCGGGCTACGCGGGCGGGACCCGCTATCTTGTCAACACCAACCTCTTCGGCACCTTCAATTGCCTCGAATGGGCGCGGCGGCACGGCGCCGGCGTCATTTTTCTCTCGACGAGCCGCGTCTATTCGATCGCCGCGCTCTCTGATCTGCCGTTGGCGGTCGAAGGACGGCGCTTCTCTTTGCTGCCGGGGAAGACCGGGCAGGGCTGGTCGGAGCGCGGCATTGCCGAAGATTTTTCGACGAAAGGCGCGCGCTCGCTTTACGGCACGACCAAGCTCGCGTCCGAACTCCTGATCGAAGAGTATGGGGCCGCCTTCGGTCTCAAGGCGATCGTCAACCGTTGCGGCGTCATCACCGGACCCTGGCAGATGGGGAAAGTCGATCAAGGGTTCTTTGTCTTATGGGCGGCGCGCCATCTTTATGGAGGCCCCCTCGCCTATAGCGGCTTTGGCGGCAACGGCTATCAGGTCCGCGATGTCCTCCATGTCGCCGATCTCTACGATCTCGTCAGCCTTGAAATCGATGCGCTCGATCATCTGAGTGGGCGCACATTCAACGTCGGCGGCGGGCTTGCGGTCAGCGTTTCGCTCGCGGAATTGACGGAACTTTGCGCGAAAGAGACCGGCGTCCGGCTTGCGCTCGGCTCCGAACCGGCGACGCAGCCGGTGGACATTCCCTACTACGTCAGCGATCATGGCGCCGCGAGCCGAGCCTTCGGATGGTCGCCGGCGCGCTCGGTAGAGAGGATCCTCGGCGAGGTCATGGATTGGCTCGGCCGTCACCGCAACGCGTTGGAGCCGGTGCTGGCAGAACGGGCCGCCGGGGGAAAGGTATGAGCGTCGTCCTGGTAACGGGGGCGGCGGGCCTCATCGGCGCGGAAGCGGTCCGCTTTTTCGCCGCAGAGGGCTTCGACGTCGTCGGCGTCGACAACGATATGCGGCGCAGCTTTTTCGGCAACGAGGCATCGACGGCGTGGAGCCGCCAGCGGCTCGAGAGCGAGGTCACGGGGTATCGGCACATCGACGGCGATATTCGCGATGGGGCGCTGATGACGAGGGTCTTCGCCCGCTATGGCCGGGCGATCGCCGCCGTCATCCACACCGCGGCGCAACCCTCGCACGATTGGGCCGCGCGCGCGCCGGAGACCGACTTTACGGTCAACGCCAACGGCACACTGACGCTCCTCGAAGCGAGCCGGCAGCACTCTCCGGAGGCCGCCTTCGTCTTTACCAGCACCAACAAAGTCTATGGCGACAGACCCAATCTCTTGCCCTTGGTCGAACAGGAGCTGCGCTGGGAGGTAAGCCCGGAACACCCGTTTGCCGAGCACGGCATCGACGAGACGATGAGCGTCGATTCCTCCCTGCACAGCCTTTTTGGCGCCTCAAAGCTCGCAGCCGATGTCCTCGTTCAGGAATACGGCCGGTATTTCGGCATGAAGACGGCCTCGTTCCGCGGCGGTTGCCTCACCGGACCCGGCCATTCCGGTACGATGCTGCACGGGTTTCTCGCCTATCTCGCAAAATGCGCCGTTTCCGGCGAGCCTTACACGGTATTCGGCTACAAGGGCAAGCAAGTCCGCGACAACATCCATTCCTACGACCTCGTCAACGCGTTCTGGCATTTTGTCCAAAATCCCCGGTCCGGCGCCGTCTACAATATGGGCGGCAGCCGCCATTCGAACTCTTCGATGCTCGAAGCGATACTGGCCTGCGAGCGGCTCGTCGGGCGGCCGGTCAACTGGACGTATTCGGAGGAGAACCGGAAAGGCGATCATATCTGGTGGATTTCCGACGTGCGCCGATTTCAGGCCGATTATCCCCTTTGGCATTACCGCTATGACAATGATGCGATCCTCGCTGAGATCATCGACGCCGTGTCGTTGCGCCAGAAATCGAAGGGAGGCGCCTGATGCCGATCGAAGTTCGCTCGCTTGCCGAATGGGAGGCCGCCGGCGTCAAGGGGATGCTGTCGCTGGTGATACCCGCCCACAACGAGGAAGGCCATATTGCGCAGACGGTGCAACAGTTTGCAGGCGCCCTCGGTGCGGCCGGGATTCCTTACGAGATCCTCGTCGTCAACGACAACAGCAGCGACGGCACCGAAAGCGTCCTTGCGGCGCTTTGCGCGGCCGACGGCCGGGTGCGTGCCATCAACAACCCGCCGCCAAACGGTTTCGGGTTCGCCGTGCGGCGCGGGCTTGCGGAGTTTCGCGGTGAGGCGGTGGCGATCGTCATGGCCGATGGGTCGGACGATCCCCTGGATCTTGTAAGGTTTTATCGAAAGCTCGAAAGCGGATATGACTGCGTTTTCGGCTCGCGCTTCATGCGCGGCAGCCGAGTGACCGGTTACCCGAAGCTCAAGCTGGTGTTGAACCGGCTCGGCAATTTCCTGATCCGGATCCTCTTTTTACTGCGCTACAACGACGTCACCAACGCCTTCAAGCTTTACCGGCGCAGCGCAATCGCCGGCATTCAGCCGCTCCTTTCGCATCATTTCAACCTGACGGTCGAGCTGCCGCTCAAATGCATCGTCCGCGGCTACCGCTATGCGGTGCTCGAAAATTCCTGGAAGAACCGCACGACGGGCGTCTCCAAACTCAAGATCAAGGAGATGGGCTCGCGCTATCTTTTCATCATCCTTTACTGCTGGCTCGAACGCGCGCTCTCGCGCGGCGACTACCGCGGCCAGGAACCCTATTGGGAAAGCCAGTTGCAGGTATGGCATCGCTGAGCGATGGCGTCCCCGTTTTCCGTAATTATCGGCGGCTTCTCCTTCTTGCCTGCCGGACCTCGGTGCTAAGAGCTCTCGATAATCGCCACGCCTTGACGCGCAGCCGCCACTCTGAGAAAGCTGTGAGGCTCAAGGGGCGGATCGCGCCACGCCGAGCAACCCCCTCCTTCGCTTCCATCACCTCGTCCCGTCCCGATCGTGGAGCCGGAGGATGACATCAGAGCAAGGCTTCCTCCCCTCCCTTCGGACCGCCGGAGCCGGTGCCAGGGTTTGGCTCACTGCCCTTGCGATTCTGGCCGCCGTGTTGGCCGGCTTGTTCCTGGTGCCGTTGGCGCCCGCAATGCCGACATCCGGCCGTGATCCCTCGTGGGAATACGCGGTCAATGAGGCGGTTGCCCGGCACCTCATTTTTGGTCGCGATTTCATTTTTTCTTACGGGCCTCTCGGTTCGGTGGAGACGTGGCTTTATCACCCTGCCACAGATGGGCTCATGCTCGCCGGCAGTTCGCTGGTGGCTGCCGGTCTATGCGCCGGCTTCTCGACATTGGCCTGGCCGAGAAGGACCTTTCTCCTGTTCCTGCTGCCGATCGTTGTAGCGGAAACAGGCAGCTCGCCCGTTTTGGTCGCGTTGCCGCTGCTTCTGCTCTTCGTCACTTTCCGTCTCAGCTCCCCTCGGGGCAGCCCGCTCCATCTTCCTCTGACGGGCTTCGCGGCTCTCGCCGTTTCGGCGCTGAGTTGCGCCGTCGGGCTGTTGCCGCTCATCAAAGGCACTTACGCGATTCTTGCTTTTCTGGACGGGGGTCTTGCGGTTCTGGTGGCGCTGCTTGCACGGCAAAGGCTGCTTGCTGCGGGCATCGCGTGCCTTGAGGTCATGTCATTGTGCGTTGCCTGGATCGCTGCCGGACAACCTCTATTAGCGCTGTTCCATTTTTTTGTCGCACAAGAGCCTATCATCTCCGGCTATTCGGAAGCGATGTCAGTTCACGGCCCCTTCCGCGAGGTGTTTTTTTGGGCTGTGGCTGCGGCCGCGTTGACGGCGATACTCTGTGGCGCCGTGGCGCGCGGCCAAGGCGTGAGGGGCTGGCTTCTCCTCCTGGGCTTTGCGCTCTATTCCTTCCTGACGTTCAAAGAGGGATTCGTTCGGCAGGATGTCCATCAATTCTTCTCGGCCAACGTCTTCCTTATAACAGGGCTTTTCCTGTCGGCGCTTCTTGAGGCACGGCCCGCGCTTGCAGTCGCGGTCATCGCGTCTCTTGGATGGGTCTCCATCCAAGTATCGGAGCGATCCGCGACCCATTTCGGTGCGGATAAGGTCGTGGCGCGTTTTGAGAACAAGGTCAAGCAAGCCCTAAACGGGATCATCTTGCGGGTGAGCGCCCCTGATACGCTCGCCGCCAGCTTCGATCGCGCAAATGCGGCAATGCGCCCGGCTCCGCCCTTGCCCAACGTGAAAGGGACTGTGGACCTGTATCCGTACAAACTTTCGCTTCTTTTCGCCGCGGGAATGGACTGGGACGGACGTCCCATCATCCAAAGCTATTCGGCTTACACGCCGACGCTGGAAAAAACGAACGCCGCACACCTCCTCGGCAAGAGCGCACCCGAAAACATCTTTTTTAAGATACGTCCGATCGACCGGCGCCTCGCCGCTCTCGAGGACGGCGCGAGCTGGCCGCTTCTTCTCGCCAGATATCGGATCGTCGGGGTTTACGGAAATTACCTCCGCATGGTTCGCGCGGCTGCGCCCGCTCCGCTCCGCTTCGGCCAACCCCTCGCGCCGATACGCGCCACGATCAACGAGTGGGTCGATCTTCCTTCTATGCGCGGCCCAATTTGGGCAAAAATCGACATGAGGCCTAGCCTCCTCGGCAGATTGGCGCTCACCGCCTACAAGCTGCCGCGCGTATTCATCGATCTGAAGCTCGCTGATGGCCGCGTGGTCCGGCGCCGCTATATTCCGGAAATGGGACGGGCCGGATTTGTGCTGTCCCCTTACGTTGGCTCGACCACCGACTTTCTCATGATGGCCGCAGGCTCGTATCGCGATCGCGCCGTGCGCCAGATCAAGCTGGATGCGCCGAACCTCGGCCTTTGGGCACAACCGATCCGCATATCGTTGAGGGCGCTGCGCCTCGCGCCGCAGCCTGGCGTCCAACGGCTCGCGCTCACCGAGCCCGCTTCGCCTCCCGCCTTTGTTTCCACGTCGCATGGGGGTAGGCAGGCTGACTGCTGGCTCGACACCATCGACGGCCGGCCTTTCGATTCGCCGAAAGAGCCCATTGTCGTGAGCGGATGGGTAGATCTCAAAGGCTGGACGGCACCTTCGGCGCGGCGCGGGATCGGGCCGGATGCGACCTGGATCTCGCTCACCTCGGCCGACGGCAAACGCACATTCTACAAGGCCAAAGCAACAAAACGCCCCGATGTGCTCGCCTATTTCAAAGAGCCGGCGATGAAAGACCCCGGATTTTCGGTAAACCTTGATTTGCAGGGATTATCGGGAAATCAGAAATTGATTCTTTACTCGGTGCATGGCAAGAAGGCCTACCGCTGCGGGCTGCACCCGCTCTTGGCAGTCCATCAATAGAAACCGTCCTCGGCGGGGCTCTTCGGCTATCCGGGGCGCGCGGCCCGCCTGCGTAGATCGAGTTCCTGCTGGGAGTTGGCTCTCATTCGCAGCTTTGCTTTCGCCTCCCTGAGGCTTCTCGTCACCGGCGGTCTGCTGTGGGCTCTTTTGACGCGGCTCGACCTTGCCCGGGCCGAAGAGATCATCGGGCATGCTTCCCTTCCCTGGCTCGCCGCCGCGCTTTTGGCCCTCTTCGCGACGGCGCCCCTGACCGCGGCGCGCTGGCGCATCATTCTTGCCGCGGCCGGGCTTTCACCGCCCTTCGGCAATCTTACGAAGCTCTTGTTTGTGGGATTCTTTTTCAACCAGGTGCTGCCGACGGGTGTCGGCGGCGACGCGGTGCGCGCGTGGCGCTGCAAGAGGCTCGGCATCGCTTTGGCGCCGGCGATCCGCAGCGTCCTTCTCGACCGGGCGAGCGGTTATCTCGTGACGCTTGCCGTCTACGCGGCGAGCCTGCCGGCCCTCTGTCACATTTTTTCGGATGCGCGGGAACGGCTTGGGCTCCTCGTCGTCTTTGCGGCGGGGCTCGGCGGGCTTTTGGTCCTCGCTCTCGCGGATTTGCTGCCCGCGAAGGTCTTGCGGCGGCGACCCCTCGCCGCGCTTGCCGAACTGTCGCGGGAGAGCCGCAGGCTTTTTGCCCAACCGAAGCGATGCGCCGGCGTTCTCGGGCTCTCCGCTTTGACCGTCGGTCTTTCCGTTCTCGCCTTCATGCTCGCGGGCAAAAGCCTCGGCACCAACCTCCCATTCGCCACCTGGCTCATGGTGGTGCCGCCCGTCACTCTCATTCAGCTCCTGCCCATCTCTTTCGCCGGCTGGGGGACGCGCGAACTGGCACTCGTCGTCATCCTCGCGGGTTTCGGGATCGCGGCCGAATCGGCGCTTGCGGTATCGGTGGTGATGGGCCTCAGCCTTATCGCCGCCGGCCTTCCGGGCGGCCTCATCTGGCTCGCCGATTGGGACATCGCCCGGCCGGAGGCGAAAGCGGCGCCGCTGCCGAACGCCGAGCGCTCTCGCTAGCTCGAAACGCGGGAGCAGACCCTCACCGCAAATCGCATCTCTGGAAGCCGAATGCGGCGGCCTCGCTCATGATCGAAGAGCGGACGATGCGGAAAGCTTCGATGGCGACCCCATCCTCGCCGCAGATCTCGC
>JAKAOO010000122.1 GCA_021812165.1 Pseudomonadota bacterium
CTCGCGCCAGAGCCGCAAATCCAACGACCGAACCTATCAAATACGTCACCGACACGTTCCGTTCCTTCCGTCGTTGGCCGCAGCGAGGACGACACCCGGGCTCGGCGTTTGGTTCTGCACAGAGAGGCCGAGGTCTGCAAAGGCAACGCTGCAGATCGCGGCCGGCGCAGTTCGCACGGAGGCTGCATCGCGGCGCCCCCCTACTCGACCAGAATCGGAGGCGTTTGCGGCTCGTTGAGCGAGAGGCCCATGCTGCCGCAGCTGCCATGGCCGAAATTGCTGTTGCCGGTGAAGGTCTCGGTAAGCCCAACCAACTGGACGCAACCCGATACGGGCATCGATGAGGCCGAGGTCGAATTGCCGCCGGCGTAGTTGACGTTTTGGCTCGGCATGTAAATGGCGCCGTTGATGTTTTGGGTGCTGCCGCCGGTCAGCCAGTCGGTCGCGTTCGGCGCGTTCTTGTCGACCCAGAGCGCGATCCCGGGCAGCCCCACACTGGCGCCTGCGGCGGGCGCGGTCAGGGTTTCCGTCGAATTGCCGGCGAACTTGACCGTTCCATAATTGGTGCCGGTGCTGCTCGTCAGGATGATGGTGACGCCGTTGCCGATGACCGTCGCCCCTCCGGCGACATCGAAGTTGCCCTGGTCGAGGATATAGGTTCCGGGGCTCATGGTCAGCGTCCCGCCGCTGTCTACGGTGATCCCGCCGCAATAGACGCCGGGCGATATCGTCGCGCTCGTGTTTGCGACAAGACTGTAGTTGGTCTGATTGCAGCCGCTATAGGATTGAGAGATGTTGGCGTAGGGGTCATCGACGGTGATCGTGCCGCCTTCGGAATCGACCGAGAGGCCCGCATACGGATCGGGCGTCGGCTGCACGTCGGTCGCGACCGGGTATGGCGACGAGGTCGAGTTGCCCGTATAGACGTTGGCGTTGTTGGTCTGCGAGTAGCCGCCCGCAAGATAGATGTTGCGCACCGACAGAGTCGAGGTGCCGCTGAACTTCGTCGAGTCGCTCGCGGCCGAATTGTTATAGAGATCGCAGCCTTGCAGATCGACGTTTGTGGTTCCCGTGAAAGTGAGAGAACCGACGGACAGCCTGCCGTTGGGATCGAGCGCCATTACGCACATGCTGCCGGGGTTGCCGCCGCCCAGCCGCGCCGCGGCCTTTACCGTGACGGTTGGCGCCGAAGCGAGGAAGAGCCTGCTGAAAAACTGCGGCTGCGGCGCCGAGATGACGACTTCCACGTCATCAGCCGCGGGAACGCCGGGGTTGACGGTGACGGCGACGCCGTCTTGGCCGTTGGCAAAGCCATTGTTGCCGGTCAACGCATAGACGGCGCTCTGCACGTTCTCGCCGGCCGATTGGGCGATGGCGCCGGCGAGCGCCCCTTCGTCTGCCGCCGTCTGCATCTTGCGCTGGTGGAGTTCCCAGGTGACGACATCGGCCGCGACACCCGTGAAGCCGATCAGAACGACCGCACCGAGCGCCGTCATGACGGCGATGGTTCCTTTGCGGTCTCCCCACAATCTCGCGATTGCGGTTCTCGATGAATTGAACATCTGTCCCTCTCCTCTGCACTGGGGTTGGCACATTTCGGGCTATTGCCGCCTGCCAAGGAGACACCCCACGTCCAACAGACCCGTAGAAAGAAACCGGCTATTTGTTCAGCATGCCCCTATGGAGGGGAATCTTCGACATGCCTCGAGCCGTTGTTGAGAGCCACGCAGCGGTCGCGCAGCCCGTGCCGCCAGCGCTCGACGGCGCCATCGACTTCCAACCCATCGCAGTCACTCGCCCAGGCTCGCGTAAACGAGGCGCTGACAGTCCGCGGCCGACGCTCTTCGGCGAGAAGGTTGAAACGAATCCGCATCGGCATCGAAACACCCTCGCCGATTGCAATCGCCTCACGGTCACGAAGCGACGGCAGGAATTGCATGAGACTGGTCGATCCTTCGGGAAGTGCGCTGTCGACGATCTCCTGGTCATCCTGGTTCGTCATACGCAGCGCGAACATGGTATTGCACTCCGAAAGGAGCCCGGCTGCGAGGTCGCAAGGGCGTTGGCTGACGACGCCCAATGATATGCCAAACCGTCGCCCTTCCTTGGCGATGCGGGAGAGCGCGCGCTTCGCCGGCTCGAATCCGAGGCTTTCATCTCTCGGCGCGTAGCGGTGTGCTTCCTCGCAAACGATCGTGATCGGGAACCGCGTTTCACTCCAGAGCGCAAACTGGAAGAGCAAGCGGCACAGGACGGAGACCACCACATTGAGCACCTCGGAGGGGATTTCCGAGAGGTCCAGGATGGTGATCGGCTTGCCATCGACGGGGATGCGAAAGAGCTGACGCAGGATGTCCGCCATCGAATCCCGAACGATAAGCTTTTTGCCAAAGGCAAACGCATAGCGCGGGTCGTTTTGAAGGAAGGCGAGGCGGTTCTGCAGCCCGCGATAGGCGGCAAAACTCTCCGCTCTGCTGAGCTGGCCAAGCGCCGCCTCGAGATAGCTGAAAACGTCCGGCATCCGGTAGGGCACCGGCGTATCGACCGTGCCCACGCCTTCGAGCCCGCAACTCTTGAAAAACGGCTTCTTGGCGCGGAGGATCGCCTCGCTCAAAATCCCTTTCTGCTCCGGCAGATGGGGGCTCGACCCAATGATGACTTCCGCGATCTCATCGAAGTTGAAGAGCCAATAAGGCAGGTAGAGACCGCTGCTCGGGCTCAAAACCGACGCCCACTCTCCGAAGGCCCTTGAATATTCGCTGTGCGGATCGAGCACGACGACGTGCGCGTTGGGATTGCGGGAGATGATGGAGTCCAGGATCGTGACGACCGCGCAGGATTTTCCCGACCCGGTGGTGCCGACGATGCTGAAGTGCCTGCCGAGGAGATCGTCCGCCAAAATGTAAGCCGGGACGGCATTGGCGGGGTGAACCGTGCCGATCGGCACCGCGTCCGGACCGGGACGGGCATAAACCCGCGCCAGGTCCGCGGAAGAGGCGCGATAGACGGCGTCTTCCAATGTCGGGAACTCCGACACTCCGCGTTGAAACGAGCCGCCGTCTTCGTCGGCGCCCGAGACCACCTCGCCGACCAGATCGATCTCGGCGACCCTCAAATCATCGGCGGGGAGGGAGGTGGGCAGCGGCACCCGCAAGCCGTGGATCATGCCGTATACCGTCGAGGTCGCGGTGTTTAGCTTGACCAGGCTGCCGACCGTCAGCGGCTCCCCCGTGTCGAGCGAGTCCGGTTCGGATTCAATGAGCGCAATGATGCGCGAAGCCGAAACCGCTACCACGCGTCCAATCCGGAGCTGTTGGCGGCGGGCATTGACGAGGGGATCCGCGCTTTGCCTTTCGGAACATGAGTCCGATGTTGGACTGAACGCAAACGCGCTCATTGCCTGAGCTCCGTTGAGATTGGCGGACATTACGCGCACCTCGCATCGGCGAGCATGGCAGCGCCGGCGCGGATGCGATCAGCGGGTATTCGCACCTCCGCCGTGGTTCCGACGCCGACCTCGCTTTCGAGAACCAGATCCCCTCCGTGCACCCTCACGAGCGCGCGGGCGATGGGCAAGCCCAGCCCCGTCCCCTCGCTTCCCCGCGTCATGTGCTCGCCCACACGCTCAAACGGCTCGAGCACGGCTTGAAGCTGCTCCTCCGGGATGCCGATCCCGGTATCCGTGAATGAGATCTTGAGACCGCCGTCACTCTCCGCACGAGAGGCGATCCGGATCTGAGCGCCTTCTGGACTGAACTTGATCGCGTTCGACAGCAAATTGACGAACACCTGCTTCAGCCTCACAGGATCGCCCAATACCGTATCCTCGTCCGCTTCGGCCGCGTAGGAAATGCCGATCGATTTTTTCTCGGCGAGCGGCAAGACGGCTCGAACCGCTGCGGATACGAGTTCGCGGATCGAGACGATCTCTTCCACGAGATCGACCTTGCCCGCTTCGACCCGCGCCAAATCAAGCACGTCGCAGACAATCGTCAGCAGGTGGCGACCGGCCTCGAGAATGCACTCGACGTGCTCGGGATCATGGCGGTCGGGCTTCAGCTTCATCAGCTCCGAAAAGCCGATGATGGCGTTGAGCGGGGTGCGCAACTCGTGACTCATATTGGCGAGAAACGTGGTCTTCGCACGATCGGCCGCCTGCGCTCGCAGCATTGCTTCTTTCGCCATCGCCGCCGCCCTTTCGGCGCGGCGCTTTGCTTCCACGAGCGCGATCTCGGTGTAACGGCGCTCGAGCAGGCTCCCGAGTTGCGAGCAGTAGGTATTGAGTGCCAAGTCCGGCGCCGGCGTCCGGTTGCCCGTGCGATGGTTGCCGTTTGACGCATTCAACATCTTCTTTACTCCTCCGCGAACGCAAGGCGTCGCCTCTCGCCGGCGTTCCTCTTAAAGAAGAGCGCGCAATGCGCACACATGTCCTACGCAGATCGCGCAACACGCTAGTTATCGCGCAAAATTCCGCGCCCGACCGAGGCTTAAGCGCTGTCGCGAGGCTGCCGCTCGCGATGCGTCTTCCTCAGACCCGGTCTTTACTCCTCTTCCCTTCCGCCAGAATGCTCCGTATGCGACTGTGGCAAACTTAGGACTTTTTAACGGATTGTCAAGCAATTTTTTGCGAATTCGTAATCTTTATTCCATTAATCTTAATTAATATTAAACATCCTCTCGATCATGGTTAAAAATTAGTGAAGATAGCGCCTTCCGAAGCGATCTACTCTTTAATGCCCTCAAGAATTTAAACCATTTGAAGGCCTGCGGCCGCATCTCCCATAGTATTGCGTGCGGCCCGGCGCGCGCCAGACGCACGAAGGGCACGGAGGTCTCGACCGACCACTCGACCTCGCCGGCGGCGCCCCGACGTCTCGTCTCTGCGAAGGCTGGGGGACCACGATTAGGGCGTGATGGCGCCGTCTGCGGCGGTTTTCCACGAAGCCGCCCGCACGCGCACCCTCTTCGCGGAACGGGTTGGATCTGGCGTCTCCACCCGGAGCCTGTTATGAATTGAAACCCTTCCCCGAGGTTGAGCGCACATGGGCGACGGCTCGAACGGAGATAGGCCCGAAGAACCTCTCTTTCGCGCGTTCGATCGCCGCCTCTCTGACGGGAGTGACGGGGAGGAGGGCGTCCCTGTGCTCTGCCCGCTTCTGCCGAGTGCCGAGCGTCTTTTGCCTTATCTGCGCCGCATCGATGCCGCCCGCTATTATACGAACCATGGCGCCCTTTCGGCGGAGCTCGAAAGCGCCCTCGCGCGCCGTCTTTTCGTGGGCGAAGAGAGCGTTGCCTGCGCGGCCTCGGGCACCGCAGCCCTCATCGGCGCCATCCTCGCGGCCGCCGGTCGCGCGCGCCCGGAGCGCGCTCTGGCGCTTCTTCCGGCTTTCACCTTCGCGGCCACTGCGGCCGCGGCCGAAGCGTGCGGCTACGGCCCTTATTTCGTCGATGTCTCGGAAGAAAGCTGGACGCTCGAGCCCGAGGCTCTCATCGCCCACCCCGCGCTTGCGCGCGCCGGTCTTGTCCTCCCGGTGGCGCCTTTTGGCCGCCCGGTTCCCCACGGCCCCTGGCGGGAGTTCCGCGAACGCACCGGCATCCCGGTGGTCATCGACGCGGCCGCCAGCTTCGATCGCCTCACCCTCGCCCCCGAGGGTTTCGTCGGGCCCCTTCCGCTGACCTTCTCTTTCCACGCGACCAAGGCCTTTGCGACGGGCGAGGGCGGCGCCGTTGTCTCGACCGAGATCGAGATCGCCCGCCGTGCCGCTCAGGCGCTCAACTTCGGCGTCTGCCGCGACCGCGATCCCGAGATGGCGGGATTGAACGGCAAGATGAGCGAGTATCACGCCGCCGTCGGACTCGCCGAACTCGCCGGCTGGGAGAACAAACGCTCGGCGCTCGAAGCGGTCGTCGCCCGCTATCGCATCGAGATGGGGAAGGCGGGGTTGGCGGAAGATTTCCTCGCGGCGCCTCTCATGAGCCTCACTTACGCTTTTTACCGCTGTCGCAACGCCGCGGAAGCCGCTCGGGTCGTCGCCGGGCTCGCGCGGCAAGGCGTCGATACCCGGCAGTGGTACGGGCGCGGGCTGCATCATCAGACCTATTTCCGGGATTTGCCGCGTGACGACCTGAAGGCCACCGACGCGATTCTCCCCTCTCTCATCGGCCTGCCGATGGCGCCCGATCTCCCTGATGCGCAGATCTCCAGGGTCGTCGCCGCGCTCGCTGCAAACCTGCCGCGCGGCGCTCTCTCTCAGCCGCCCGGTGATGCGCCAAAACGATCCGTGGCAACTGCAGCGGCACCGCGCGGTATCAGCCCTTTAGACGGATCCGGAAAAACCCCCCGTCATTCCGGGACGGCCCGTGAGGGCCGGGCCCGGAAACCATGAACACAGGCCAAACCATTGATTTCTCGGGCCTGTGTTTATGGATTCCGGGCTCGCGTCCGCGGGCGCCGTGCCGGGCACGGCCGTCGGAGGTTTGCCGCGAAGGCCGCGCACGGCTGATAGCCCGCGGATCGACCGCGCCCCGGAATGACGACGTTCGAGCATTTTTCCGTACCCTCTAGACGGATCCGCGCGGGTCGCGGATCAGGGGGCGAGCCGCGGCCTGTCGCGAAAGCCGTAGATCCGCATCCAGTCGTCGAGCGAACGGCGCGGCGGTCCCTGGTAAAGGAGGCGCCGGCTCGGCGCGAGCCCGATGCTTTCCTTGAGCTCCGCCATCGCTTCCGTCATCTTGAGGAGGACGGCGTTGCAATCGAGGACGAGCGCGCCGCCGACTTCCGTGATCTTTTCGCGGTGAATGATGGCGTTGACGGTGGCGCACGCGGCGAGGATCACCTCGGCCCCTTCTCCGGCGAGCCGCTTTGCTTCCCTCACGAACCTCTCGGTCATCCGCGCGGGGTTCGAAAACCCGTCCTGCACCTCGGTGAAATCGATGCCGAGATCGCCGAACGGCAGATGGCGGTCGCGAAGCCCGTATTCGAAGGCTTTGCGGTCGTAATACTGCGACTGTTTGGCATGGAAGGCGACGCCGGAGAACTTCTCTCCCAGCATGCACGCCGTCAGCATCGAGGTCTCGCCGAGCCCCAGGACCGGGATCCCTACGACCTCCCGGGCTTCCTGCATGGCGGGATCGAGAAAGCAGCCGATGGCGACGGCGTCGTATCCGTGGTCCGCGGCCTGAATGATCTTGTTGAGAACCCCGCCCGGGCCGTAGCTGTTGAGCGCGACCACGGCGTTGTAATGCAGATCCATCGAGCCGTCGTCGACGCCGTTGACGGCGATCTCCGTCTGCGCCCGCTTGACGCTTTCGAGATGCGCCTCGAGGGCGGTTCGGTAGTCGTGGAGCCGGTGTATCGGCGAGCTGCTCTGCCACCAGATCTTCATTGGGAACCCTCTCGGAACCGCCAAACGTTGCGGCCTTTTCTCTTGCCGCGATTCCTGAGGCGTGTCAATGCAACCGTCCGCCCTCTGCCGTTATCGCCTCCCTTGCTCGAAGGCCGCGGCCGCGTTTGAATGGCGGGGGAAAGGAGAGGAATGCCGTGAAGCCTCTGAGAACCGCCCTTTACGCGCCGGGGACGAGAGAGCGCGTGATGCTGAAGGCGATCGCAAGCGGCGCCGAGGCCGTTATTCTCGACCTCGAGGACACCGTCCCGCTCGCCGCCAAGGCGGAAGCCCGCACCCTCGTCGCCAAAACGATCGATGGGGCGCTCTCGGGCGGCCCTTCGCGCCCGGCCATCTGGGTGCGGGTCAACGCCGCCGCCACGGAATTTCTCGAAGGCGATCTCGCGGCCGTCGTTCGTCCCGGCCTCGACGCGGTCTTCTTGCCCAAGGTCGAGACAGTCGAGGAGGTGCGGCGGACGGCCGCCTCGATCGAGCGCGAAGAACGGGCGCGGGGGCTGAAGCCGGGGGCCGTCGAAATGATCCTGCAGGTCGAAAGCGCCTTGGGCATCTACCGCTGCTTCGATCTCGCCGGGACCTCGTCGCGCGTTGCCGCCACCTCGATCGGCAGCGGCCGCGACGGCGATCTGCAAAAGGATCTCGGCTGTTCCTGGTCGATCGAAGGCACCGAACTCCTTTACGCGCGCTCCAAGGTGCTGCTCGATACGCGCGCCGCCGGAGCGCATCTCGTCCCGTTCGACGGCGTCTTCAGCGATCTCGAAGACGAAAAGGGGCTCATCGCCGATAGCCGTCTTTCGGCGCGCCTCGGCTATTTGGGGCGCGCGCTCATCCATCCAAAGCAGATCGCTCCCGTCAAGGAAGCCTATGCCGTGCCGGCGGCCGAGGTCCTTTATTATCAAAAGGTGGTGAGCGAGTTCGAGGCGGCCCTCGAAAAGGGCGCCGCGGCGATCACGGTCGAAGGCAAGCTCGTCGACTACGCCATGTACGAGCGCGCGCGGCGCGTGCTCGAACGCGCCGGCAGAGAGCGATAGGGAGGAGCGATGGATTTCTCCTTCACCGAGGAACAAGAGGCGCTGCGCCGCCATCTGACGGGCCTCCTCGACGAGGTCTGCCCGCCCGACTATGCCGAACGCTGCGACAATGAAGGCCGCCCCCCGCGCGAGGCTTACGACGCGCTCGCCCGGCACGGCTGGTTCGGTCTCATCCTGCCGCCCGAATATGGCGGCGCGGGAGGCTCGGCCATCGAGCTTGCGATCCTCCTCGAAGAGGCGGGCCGGCATTTCGAAGAACTGGCGATGTGGCTTTTCCGCACCCTCACCTATGGCGGCTTTGCGGTGATGCTTCACGGCACGGCCGAGCAGAAGGCGCGCTTTCTGCCTGCGGTTCTGAAGGGCGAACTCTCCTTTTGCTTCGGGCTCAGCGAGCCGCAATCGGGCTCCGACGCCGCGGCATTGACGACCCGCGCACAGGCGGAAGGCGGCGGCTATGTCATCACCGGCCAGAAGGTCTTCACCTCCGGCATGGACATCAGCGACTATTGCCTCCTCGTGACGCGCACCGCGACCGGCGGCCGCAAACAGGAGGGCATCACCAATTTCCTCGTCGATACGCGGCTCCCGGGGATCGAGGTGCGCAAGATCAAGACTTTGGGCCAGCGCGCCATCGCCACGACCCAGGTTTTTTACAACGACGTCACGGTACCCGCTTCGGCGGTCCTCGGCGCCGTCGGCCACGGCTGGGAGGCGGTCGACGCCTATCTCTGGTACGAGCGGCTCTCGCTCGCCGCCGCGCGCACCGGCGCGGCCTCAGCCGCCTTCGAGTGCGCGCTCGGCTATGCCAAGGAACGCCGGCAGTTCGGGCGGCCCATCGGCCAGTTCCAGGCGATCTCCCACAAGCTCGCTGACATGAAGGTCATGATCGAAGTCTCGCGCGTTCTCGTCTACCGCTTTGCCTGGCTGCTCAAGCAAGGCCGGGCAAGCCGTCACGACGCGGCGATCTTGAAGCTCTACACCGGCGAAGCCTATAAGGCGGTCGCCGACATGGGGCTGCAGATCCTCGGCGGCTACGGCTATTGCATGGAATACCCGATGCAGCGTTTCTTCCGCGATTCCCGCCTCGCCACGATCGGCGGCGGCACCAGCGAGATCCAGCGCAACATCATCGCGAAAAGCCTCGGGCTTTAGGCCTTCAGGCGGACGCCCAGAAAGGCGCGCGATGTCCTACCCGCTCGAAGGGATCCGGATACTGGAGCTGGGTCAGATCATTGCCGGCACCTACGGCAATCAGGTGCTCTCGGATCTTGGCGCCGAAGTGATCAAGGTCGAGCCGCCCGAAGGCGATCTCGGCCGCATCCCTTCGGTCGGGCCCTATCGCGGTCTCTCCGCGCTCTTCCTGACGCTCAACCGCAACAAAGAGAGCATCGTCATCAATCTCAAAAGCGAAGCGGGGCGCGCGCTTTTTTATGACCTGGTCAAGGTTGCGGACGTCGTCGTCGACAATTTCCGGCCCGGCGTTCTGGAGCGGCTCAAGATCGACTACGGCATTTTGAGCCGCATCAACCCGCGCCTCATCCAATGCTCGGTCACCGGCTTCGGCGCGGCAGGCGCATACAAGGATTACCCCGCGCTCGACATCATCATCCAGGCGATCAGCGGCCATATGGCGATCACCGGCGAGCCGGGACGCCCGCCGGTGCGCATCGGCATTCCCTTGGCCGATCTCTCCGGCGGCATCTATTCCTGTAAGGGCATCCTCGCGGCGTTGTTCCTGCGCGAACGCACCGGCAAGGGCTCGCGGGTCGAGCTTTCGATGTTCGACGCGATGCTTCATCTTCTCGGCTATATCGGCACGCTGTGGCTGACGGCGGGCGTCCTCCCAAAGCCGCCGGGTTCGAGCCACGACTATACGGTGCCGTGGCAAGCCTTTGCGGCAAAGGACGGCTACCTCGTCGTCGCCACCCGCCAGGACGGGTTCTGGAAGAAGCTTTGCGGCGTGCTCGCCGAGCCCGGCCTCGCCGAGGACCCGCGATTCGAGACGAATGCCGGCCGGGTCGAGAACCGAGCGGACCTGGTGCCCCGCCTCGAGCGGATCTTTCGCACCCGGACCGTCGCCGATTGGCTCGCACGTCTGCGTGCCGCCGAGGTTCCGGCCGCGCCCGTCAACAATCTCGACGGCGCCTTCGCCGAGCCGCCGGTCGCCGAGCGGGAGATGGTCGTCGAATACGAAGATCCCGAGGTGGGCTTGGTGCGCCTCCCTGGCAATCCCATCAGGATCTCGGGCATGGCGGGCACGATTTCGAAGCCGGCGCCACGCAAAGGCGAGCACACCGACGCCGTGCTCGCCCGCCTGCTGCGACTGTCGGCGAGCGAGATCGCCGCCCTTCGCGCCGAGGGAGCAATCGCCTGAGGCGTCCCTGAGGAAAGAATCGATGACGGGCCTTTACTGGGAAGAATGGGAGATCGGCGCCGAGTTCGTTTCCCCGGCGCGCACCGTGACGGAAGCCGACATCGTGATGTTCGCGGGGCTGTCGGGCGACTACAACCCGCTCCATACCGACGAAGAGTTCGCGAAAGCGACGCCCTTCGGCGGGCGCATCGCGCATGGTCCTCTCATCTATGCGATCGCCGCAGGCCTGCTTTTCCAGCTTCATCTTTACGATGACACGCTCATCGCATTTCTCGGCTTCGACAGCCTCAAGTTTACGCGGCCGGTCAAGGCCGGCGAGACCTACGTGCTCCACCTCGCCTCGCGGGACGAGGCGCCCGGCGCGCCGCCGATCGTCCTGCACGAGGACGACTGGCTGCTCGCCCTCGACAAGCCGGCC
>JAKAOO010000123.1 GCA_021812165.1 Pseudomonadota bacterium
TCGTCCGCTCTCACGAAGAGAACCGGGTTACTGCGCTCGACTTCAACCCCTTCCTCTTGCGCGAGGCGCAGGCGCTCGCGGCTGCCGAGGGGCTCCAGGACCGCATCCGCTTTCTGCACGGGAATGCCGAGAGCCTTCCCTTTGCGGACGGCGCTTTCGACTGCGTCTATTCGGTGACCGTGCTCGAAGAATGCGATGCGGAGAAGGCTCTGGCCGAAATGGCGCGCGTGACGCGAGCGGGCGGACGGATCGCGGTCGCGGTGCGCGCTCTCGACCTGCCGCAATGGTGGAACCTCGATCTGCCGCAAAGGATCTCAGAGAAAGTCTCCTCTCCGCCCTATTCGGTCGGCAAGCGCGGCGTCGCCGACAGGAGCCTTTACCGCCGCATGAAGGCGCTCCCGCTCGACGACCTCGTGGCGTTTCCCTATCTCATCACGCTCGACAACCCCGGCGGGCCGATCTGGAAAAACCGCGAGGACCAGGTTTTCTCGCTTCTGCCCCCGGAAGAGGTTGCGATTTGGGAGGCGGCGACGGCAGAGGCGAAAGCGGACGGCCTTCTCTTCATGGCCCACCCCTTCCATTGCGCCGTCGGAAGAAAGAGCGCCGGCGCGACCTCGTGAAGCCGACCGGCCACCCCTCAAGCCTAAGCCGTCGTCTCCGGCCGCCGCGACGATCCGCCGCTTCTGCCCCGAAACGGACCCTTGGTGGTCTCCTCGGCGGAAGAGGGTGGAAGACAGCGGTCTGTGAATCCATATACCGGTTGAGCTAGATCGATGAGATTTTCCTAAAGTCTAGCCTCGCCGAGGCAACGGTGGACAACGGAGAGACCCCTTCGGCGGACCAAGCCCCGTCCGACGCCCCTCAGTTCGGCACGTTATCCGAGGTGAACGGGCCGGAAACCGCGATCCTGGACCAGCTCGCTGATCTTCTAGCGAAACACAAGCTGATACCATTTTTTGGCGCGGGTATATCTCGGCGCCAATTGGGGTTCGCTGCTGCAGAGCTCGCGCAGGAAATCGCACCGTTGGTGCACAAGCCGCCCGAAACGCTCTTGTCACAATTGGCGGACGACTTCATCGACCAGCTCGGCGAGTCAGCGTTCATCAGCTTTCTGAAATCGAAGCTCGTGCTTCCCGAGGTCGACGATGCAAAAGTATCGGCTCACCGATTGTTGCTCAGCCTTTCCCCGAGGCTTCTGTATACGACAAACCAAGATAACGTCTTCGAGCTGGCGGCACGGAACTACGGCCGACGGTACCGACCCATAGTGACCCTCCAGGATTTGAGCGACGCCATCCCAGGAGAGCCGCTGCTCATCAAGTTTCACGGCGATCCGGGCTTTCCGTCGTCGCTCGTTTTCGGGGACCGGTCGTACCAGGAGCGCATAAGGAGCGAGAACCATCCGCTTGACATCAAACTTAGGGCGGATCTGCTCGGCAAGCGGTTGCTCTTCATCGGTTATAGTCTACACGACGAGAACGTAAACAAGCTGCTGGACACCGTCCGTCGCGCTGCTGCTGGACGGCTCCCACCCTCCTACCTTCTCGCGTTCGACTACGACTCATCGATGGATGGTCTTTACCGGACCTACGGCGTCGAGGTGATCAACCCGCGCCGCCTTTGTCCGACTGCCAGCACTAACGCTGATGCATTCGAGCGATGCCTGAAAGAGTTGTGCGATCGTACAATCTCGATACAGGCCAGCTGCGGCCTAGAAGCGCTGTTCTCTGGCGAGGAGATCAACGCACGAGTAGCGACCGAATTTGAGGTTGAGGCGGTCGAAAGGATAGCCAAATCGGGGCCTTTTGAGGCGGGTATCTCGGGGTTTCGCGGGGCATTTGACCTTGCACTCATACCGATGAGCTTGCGAGAGCGGGTGACCGACTTGTTCCGCAACCTGACCACTTGCGCGGATCCCAAAGATGATAACCAAATGGCCGACTTACGTGGAGCTCTCTTGAACCTCCATTTACCAGCAGAATTCGCGATCCAAGCTCTTGCAGCGCTGATGGCCCTAGGCAATCGGCGGCCCGAGCGCCAGGGGTTCGACGACTTCGTCTCTCTTCCTTGCCCGGCTGTAGCTGACGGTTTCAACCCGGTTGCTGCGGCTCTGGCGGTCACGTTGCTGACAGATCGCGGCGAAGTCATCACAGATTCGTTTCGCAACCTTGCGATCTATTGGTTCCGGGGCTTTGAGGATCTGAAACCGGACGTACAGAAGCTCATCAGGCCCGCAATTGAGCTCGCGTGGCCGGGTCACAGGGCGGCTGAGTCGCCGCTTCGTCGTCCACCTTCCCCTTTCCGCCACAAGGGATTTCACCAAATACTGGCAGAAATGTTGGCGGGATTCCCAAAGAGGTTCACGAATCCAAAAGAATGAACGGATACGCTGTCGGCAGCGTTTATGTTAGGGCCCGCTCCTCTTTTGGACCTCACGGCTCCGCGGCGCAGCGGGTCTGCTTTCGGCGCGGAGGCGTCATCCGACATGCCGCCGCGGGTCGTCGGCTCCCGGCATTGCGAGAAAAGCAATCATAAAATTGCCATATTAGTGTGGCACAATGCGTCTTTATCGGGGCGTCCGCCGGCGCCGGGCGGGGCGGCGCGGAGAAGTGGGGGGTTCCTGATATGGACCTGCAAAAAACAGGAGAAACAGGAGCGGCGCGCGATTACCGAGGGCCGTTCCGCAACCGGACGCACAGATCGTTATGGTGCCGCTAATCCAGCGGCACCAGCCGGAAACCCTCGTCCCAGCGCTTGATGTGGCCGACCGAGGGCGAGGGAAAGTGCATCGTGCAGCAGAGCGTCTCGCTGTCGCAGTAGCGCTCCAAGAAACGGCGGCGGGTCTCGACCGCCTGCTTTTTATCGTAATCGACCCGCATCACAAGGTCGGGATAGCGCGCCTGGAGCGGCGAATGGATGAGGTCGCCGCAAAAGACCGCGCGCTCGCCGCCGCGGCCGAGAGAGACGGCGAAATGGTCGGGAGTGTGGCCGGGAGTGGGGAAAAGGCGGATGTGGTCGTCGAGACCATGATCGCTCGTGACGAATTCCGCCCGCTTTGCCGCGACGATCGGCAGAACGCTGTCCTCGAAGCACTCGATCGGGGTCTTCTTGTTCTGTTCGACCCAGTAGTCGTATTCGCGGCGCGAGAAGCAGTAGCGCGCATTGGGAAAGGTCGGAACCCAACGGCCATCCTCGAGACGCGTGTTCCAGCCGACATGATCGGCATGGAGATGGGTGCAGAGGACGAAATCGATGTCTTCGACCGAAATGCCGGCCGCCTTGAGCGAGCGCATATAGCGGTCGTCCTTTTTCTTGTTCCAGGCCGCTCGCATCGGCCGATTCTTGTCGTTGCCGATGCAGGCATCGACGAGCACGGTGTGATGCGGCGTCTTCACCACATAGGATTGGAAACAGAGAACGATCTTGTCCGTTTCCGGATCGAGCGCTGCGGGTTCGAGCCAGGAGCGGTTTTCGTCGAGAAGCCCCTTCGAGAGGCTCGGAAGAAATTCGAGTATCGGGGTGAACCCCTGCTCCTGTTCGACGACCCGATGGATCATGATGTCGTCGATGGCAAAGCTCGTGCGCATCCTCACCCCTCCTCGCGAAAACGGTTGAACCGGGCGATACTAGCGCCGGATCTCGGCCGCCAGAAATCCCCTTCCTCACGGAAAAAGAGATGACAGACAATCCCTTTTTCGAGCCCTCTGCGACGCCATTCGGCCTTCCCCCTTTCGATCGGATCGAAGCCCGGCACTTTCCTCCCGCCTTCGATCGCGGCATGGAGGCGCAGAATGCGGCGATCCTCGGGATTACCGAAAACCCCGAACCGCCTTCCTTCGCCAACACGATCGAGGCGCTCGAAGGATCGGGCCGCCTTCTCGATCAGGTTTCGGCGATCTTTTTCAATCTCCGTTCGAGCCATACGAACGATGCGATCGAAGAAATCGCCCGCGACTACGCGCCAAGGCTCGCGCTTCATCGCCTCAAGATCATGCAAAACCCGGCGCTTTTTGCGCGGCTTGCGACCCTTTATGAAAGGCGCGAGGTGCTTTCCCTCGCATCCGATAGAAGGCGCCTTCTCGAACGGCGCTATCGCAATTTCGTGAGGGCGGGCGCCCTTCTCGAGGCGGAGGGAAGGGCGCGCCTCCTCGCGATCGAAGAGCGCCTTGCCTCTCTCCACACGGCTTTCGGGCAGAATGTCCTTCACGATGAAGAAGGCTTTGGACTCGACCTCGACGAGGGGGATCTCGAAGGGCTTCCCGGTTTCGCTCGCGACGCCGCGGCGAGAGCGGCGCAGGAGAGGGGGATGGAGGGCCGCTTTTTGATCCCTCTCTCGCGCTCGGCAGTCGACGCCTTTCTCTCCTTTTCGCCGCGCCGCGACTTGCGGCGAAAGCTTTACGAGGCCTTTGCCTCGCGCGGCGCCCATCCGGGGGAATTCGACAATCGGCCGCTCATCGCCGAGATCGTCGCTTTGCGCAGAGAGAAGGCGCGGCTTCTCGGCTACGAAAGCTTTGCCGATTACCAACTCGACGAGGCGATGGCGAAGACGCCCGCGGCGGCCGAGCGCCTTCTCGTCGAGGTCTGGGAACCCGCCAAAAGAAAGGCGCTCGAAGAGCGCGCCCTTCTCGAAAGGCTCGCCCGCGCCGACGGCCAGAACGATCCCTTGGAAGCCTGGGATTGGCATTATTACGCCGAGAAGGTGCGGCGGGAGCGCTTCGATCGCGATGAGCGGGAACTGAAACCCTATTTCGTTCTCGACACCATCGTCCGCGCCGCCTTCGCCGTTGCCGGCCGGCTTTTCGGATTGAGCTTCGTCGAGCGGCGGGATTGGCCGCGATACCATCCCGATGTCCGCGTCTATGAGGTGAGGGCCGCCGGGGGCCGCACGATCGGCCTTTTTCTCCACGACAATTTCGCGCGTCCGGGAAAACGCTCGGGGGCCTGGATGGGGAGTTACCGCGCGGAGGAGAGCTTCGAGGGCGAAGTCTTGCCGATCGTCGTCAACAACAACAATTTCGCGAAGGGCGAGCCGACGCTCCTCTCGTTCGAGGACGCGAGGACGCTCTTTCACGAATTCGGGCACGGCCTTCACGGGCTCCTTTCGCGCGCCCGCTATCCTTCGCAATCGGGAACGGCCGTCCGGCGCGATTTTGTCGAATTCCCGTCGCAGATTTTCGAGCATTGGATCGGCGAGACCGAGATCCTGCGCCAGTACGCCCGTCACCATGAAACGGGCGAAGCGATGCCCGAAGACCTCATCCGGCGCCTTCAGGCGGCGCGCCACTTCGGCCAAGGCTTTTTGACGGTCGAATACACGGCGGCCGCGCTTTTCGACCTTGCGCTTCACCGCGAAGGTGCCGCATCTCTCGATATCGACCGCTTCGAAAAAGAGTTGCGGGAGAAGATCGGAGCGCCCGCGGAAATCGCGCTCCGCCATCGCCCGGCGCATTTCCAGCATCTCTTCGCGGGTGCGGGCTATGCCGCGGGCTACTATGCCTATCTCTGGGCCGAAGTGCTCGACGCCGACGGGTTCGCCGCCTTCAAGGAGCGGGGAGACATCTTCGAGCCAACGCTCGCGGCTTCTCTTCGCGCGATTCTTGAGGCTGGCGACACCGCGGAGCCGATGGAACTTTATCGCGCCTTTCGCGGGCGCGAGCCGGAACTGCGGCCGCTTCTCGAAGACCGCGGATTGGTGGATCGGGCGAAGGCCGCTTAGTTTCCCACCGGCGTTGCCGACCCGCAGGGGATGAAACGGGTTGTTTCTTTCTAGGAGGCTGCGGAAAAATACTGGAATGTCGTCATTCCGGGGCGCGGTCGTAGACCGTGATCCCGGAAACCATCAACACATGCCTGTGAAATCAATGGCTTGGCTGATGTTCATGGGTTCCAGGCCCGGCCCTGACGGGCCGTCCCGGAACGACAACAGAGTTTTTCCGCAGCCTCTTAGACACGCTGAAGGTAAGCGCCTATTTTCGAACGACCGGCGCAGAGGAGAAGAACGTGAGCGAAACCCCGACGATGGTCGCCCTCGGCGAAGATTATCCCGAGCTGCGCGACGCCGTGCGCAAGATCTGCGAGCGCTATCCCGGCGCCTATTGGCGAAGGCTCGAGGCCGAACAAGCCTATCCGAGCGAATTCATCAAGGAGCTGACGGAAGGCGGCTTTCTCGCCTCCCTCGTTCCCGAGGAATATGGCGGCTCGGGGCTGCCGATCCGCGCCGCCGCCGTCATTCTCGAAGAGATCAACGCCTCCGGCTGCACCGCAAGCCAAGGCCACGCGCAGATGTACATCATGGGAACCGTCTTGCGCCACGGAAGCGAAGAGCAAAAGCGGCGGTATCTGCCCAAGATCGCCTCGGGCGCGCTGCGCCTCCAAGCCTTCGGCGTCACCGAGCCGACGACCGGCTCCGATACGACGCAGCTCAAAACGCGCGCCGTCAAGGAAGGCGCCAGCTATGTGGTGAGCGGCCAGAAGGTCTTTACCTCGCGCGCGCTCCATTCGGACCTGATGCTGCTTCTCGCGCGCACGACGCCGCTTTCCGAGGTGAGGCGGCGCACCGATGGGCTTTCGGTCTTTCTCGTCGATCTCCGGGAAGCGAAGGGCCGCGGCCTCGAAATCCGGCCGCTCGAAGTCATGATCAACCACAACACGACCGAAGTCTTCATCGACAATTTGAAGGTCCCTGCGGAAAATCTCGTCGGCAAGGAGGGCGAAGGGTTTCGCTATATCCTCGACGGCATGAACGCCGAGCGCATCCTCGTCGCCCAGGAATGCATCGGCGACGGGCGCTGGCTCTTGAAAAAAGGCGTCGAATACGCGAAGGAGCGCCAGGTTTTCGGCCGGCCGATCGGGCAGAACCAGGGCGTCCAGTTTCCTCTCGCCCGCGCCTGGGCCGAACTCGAAGCGGCCGAACTCTTCTGCCGGCGTGCGGCGGCGCTCTTCGATGCCGGAGAGGAATGCGGCGCCGACGCCAATACGGCAAAGCTCCTCGCGGCAGACGCGACCTGGAATGCGGCCGAGGCGACGTTCCAGACCTTTGGCGGCTTCGGCTTTGCACGCGAATACGACATCGAGCGCAAATGGCGCGAGGCGCGCCTCTACCGCACCGCGCCGATCTCGACGAACCTCATCCTCGCCTTTATCGGCCAGCACGTCCTCGGCCTCCCAAGGTCCTACTGAGGGCGACGCGCCTTGCCGCGGGGAAGAACCGTGCTACATTAACACACGCTGTGCTACACGAGGCATCGATGTCCCACACTCGCGCCCTTTCGAGCCATGTTTCGCTCCGCCTCCCGAGCGACCTCATCGAGGCGTTCGACAAGCTCGCCGCTGCGCTCGACAGGCCGCGTTCCTGGGTCATGGTGCGGGCGCTGCGTTCCTACCTCGAGGAAGAGGGCGCGGAAATCTTCGACGATGTCGAGCGCCTGGTCGAACTCGATAGGGAAGGGACTGCCCCTTTTGAAGATTCGCTGCGCCGGGTCAGGCAGATCATCGATAAGGCCAAAGCGGAGCGTGCGCACAGCAAATGACGACGCGCGTCCGTCGTTCACGCCGCGCGGCGTTGGAGATCGACGAGATCGCATTCTATCTTGCCGAGCACAGCCCTCCGGCGGCAGAGCGTTTCCTGGAGGCGCTCGAACGCGCCGCGCGGCAGCTCTCGCAATTTCCGAACGCGGGCGCGCCCGGCATCCTTCCGGGAGTTCGCCGGCTCATCGTCGGAAATTACATTCTTTCCTATCGCCGCCGCGGCGAGGATGTCGAAATTTTCGCCGTGAGGCACGCTCGCCGCAGCGATGCGCGCCTTTAACAGGATGCGGAAAAATGCTCGAACGTCGTCATTCCGGGGCGCGGTCGCAGGCCGCGAGCCCGGAATCCATAAACACAGGCCCGAGAAATCAATGGCGTGGCCTGTGTTCATGGTTTCCGGGCCCGGCCCTCACGGGCCGTCCCGGAATGACGGGGGGTTTTGCCGCAGCCTAAGTCGGGGCTTTATCGGGGCGGAACTTGGTTTCGGGTTTGAGCCCGCGCCGGCGTCGCGCTTCGCTCAAGCGGCCGTTTTCGAGATAAAGCCCCTCGACCGCGCGAAGCGCCGCCGCGTCCCATTCCGGGAGCCAATCGCCCAAAGAATAGCCGTGCCACGGCGGCCGCGGCGAAAGCGCCGGCAAACCGAGTTCCTCCCAGATCGCCTTGGCGCGCTCCATGTATTCCCGCTTCGGAAGAGCGAGAGGCGGCATGTCGGCCTTCATCGTCGCATCGATGAGAAGCGTCGAATCCTCTTCGCCTTCCTGCTCGCGCTTCGGCCCGTGGCCCTGCCCGCGATGCGGCACTATTTCTATGTCCTCGGCCGGATTGGCGCGGTAGGCGAGCGCCCACAGAAGCGCGTCGGCGTTCTCGGGCGCGATGTCCTCGTTGACCGCGATCGTGATCTTTCCGCAATCGCCTTTGAAAAAGGCGGCGCCGTAAAGCGCGCGCCAGACCTCGGTGCGGGGCGTTCCTTTTTCGAGCGTGACGATCAATACCCTGAGCAGGCCCGTCAGAGGCTCGTGCAGCGACACGCGCTTGACGCCGCGGATGCCGAGCGCGCCCTCAAGGTGCGAAAGAAACAAAGGCTCATAGGCGACGCGCTTGATGACGCTCGATTCGCTCGGCGCGACCTGGCTGATATAGGAGGGGATGACGGGGTCGCGGCGCATCGTGATCGCCGTCACCCGCATCGGCATGTTGTATTCTTCGAGCGCGACATGACCGTGCGACTCGCCGAAGGGCGCTTCCGGCTCGACGAATTCGGTGTCGATGAGCCCCTCGATCACGATCTCGCTTTCGGCCGGGACGAGAAGGGGTTGGGTGCGCGCCCGCACGACGTTGATCGGAGCGCCGGCAAGCCCGCCTGCGACCTCGATCTCGTCGATCCCGATCGGCAGCTTCTGCGGTCCGATAAAGGCGACAAAAGGCGGGCAGCCGAGGACGATCGCGCACGGCATCGAGCGCTCGCCGCGCTTCTGATAGGCGAGGTAGTGGAGATAGCCGCCCGCGCCCCCGACCCGCGTCGCCATCCGAACGACGAGCCGGTCCGAGGCTTTGAGAGCGGCGCGGTAGGTCCCCATGTTCTGGACGCCGGTCTCGGGGTCGCGCGTGATGACATTGGTCGCAGTCAAGGTCGGCGCGCTGTCGAAGCCCGGGGTCGAGATCGGGATCGGCAAGAGGTCGAGCCCCTTTCCTTCCCCCTGAAGCTGCGCGCCTTCGACGACGACTTCCTGGCAGATCGCGGTTTCGACGAGGCGCGGCGGGATCGGGCCCGCGAGCGCGCGCTGCCATTTTGCTGCGATCTCTTCGATGGGCGTCCTCATGCCGACGCTGTAGATCTCGGGATTGGCGGCGATGGCGCCGACCACGACCGGGATCTCATAACGCCGTCCGCGCCCGTCGGTGATGTTGGTAAAGAGAAACGCCTTCCGGTCCGCTTCGGCGAGCCCGCCGACAAACTGCCAGCGCACCAGGGGATGAAGTTCGCTGTCCTTGTCGATTCTGCGGTCGATTTGCAGCAACAGGCCTCGCGCTTTGAGAGCCTTCAGATGCTCGTGCAGATCGGGGTAGGGGCGTCGCGGTCGGCTCATGGGAATGGTTCTCGCAAAGTCAAGGTGGCCTCGTCCCGCGCGAAGCGGAGGCCCGAAAGGAGGAGCCCGCGCCGCAGCGCCTTGGGGCGGCCGAATACTCCGAGCATTCCACAATTCGCCGCCAAGGGAACCAAGGTTTTCAGCCGCTCGCCGGCGCGCCTGCCGCTGGAGCGGCCCTCAACCTTGTCCGATCCGCATTGATTTCGGCATCTTCTGGTGATAAAAAATTGTCAATCAACCTCAAAAGATCAGGAAATGCGCACCACTCTCGCGCTTGATAACGAATTGCTCAAAAGGGCGGAGTCCTATACCGGGCTGCACGGGAAATCCGCTTTGGTCCGCGAAGCGCTCCGGGCACTGATCGAACGCGAAAGCGCGCGCCGGCTGGCCCGGCTCGGCGGCAGCGAACCCGGCCTCGCGGCACCGCCAAGGCGGCGGCCGACGGCGAAGTGATCCTCGTCGATACATCGGTTTGGGTCGAGCATCTGCGCAGCGGCGACCCATTGCTCCGCACGCTGCTGGATGGCAGGCGCCAGCTTGTGGACGCGAGACAAAAGGTTGGAGGCGGTCGCGGCGCAGGTAGGCGGGGCGAGGGTGCCGCCGCCCTGACCTTCGAGTGTGTCACGCTCCGAAAGTAAAGAGGCTGCCGGTGTTCGTGACGACGAGTCGTTCGGACATTTCCCTCTTCATCGCCTCGACGAATTTGCCGCCGCTGCAATGCATGGGAATCACGACGTCGGGGGCGAGGGCTTTGAGTTCCCTCACCGTCTGCTCCACATAATCCTGCGGGGCCGGACCCAAGTGGAAGCCGCCGAGGACGGCGTGGAGCTTCGCGACGCCCGAGACCTTGACCGCGGTCTGGATGGTATTGATGAGCCCGGCATGGCCGCATGAGGAGATGACGACGAGCCCCTTCCCCTGCACGACATAGGCGGTCGCGTGCTCGTCCGGATGCTGGTCGGGGACGAGACGGCCTTGAAGCTCGGCTTCCGTGAAGTGCCCGGCGCTTTCTACAAAGCTGTTTTCGAGAACGCGCTCAAAGGAGCCGCGGCCGATCCGCCCGGTGGTAAAGGGCCCGCCAAGCGCCCGCGCGCTCTCGCAGTTCTGAGTTTCAACCTTCTGCGCCGCGACGGCCGCGCGGTCGAGTCTGCCCCAGGGAACCAGTTCGCCGCCCCTTCGCTTCCGCCATTTCTCGTCGAAACTTGCATCACCCCCGGCAAAAAGCTTCAGATCCTGCCGCATCCGGCCGCGGTACTGGTCGAGAAAACCCAAAAGCCCGCCATAATGGTCCATGTGACCATGGCTCAAGATGAGCCCATCGAGCCGCGACGGATCGAGGGCCAGGAGATCGAAGTTGCGGATCAGGATCTGCGGCGTGTAGCCAAAATCGAGAAGGTAGCGCGAGGTCACCCCACCGCGTCGCGATTCGAGATGGAGCGAGAGCCCCCATTCGCCGGCAAGGATCGAATTCTCCCGCCCATCGATAAGGCGCGTGTGCTCGATCCTGACGGCCGGGTGCGAGGCGTCGGCGATGAATAGGTCATATTGCGAGTCGACGACGACACGCACTTGGAGGCTG
>JAKAOO010000124.1 GCA_021812165.1 Pseudomonadota bacterium
TCGCGGCGCCGAGCGCGGCGGTCCCGGCATTGCCGCCGAGATCGGGCGTGCGGGTCCCGCCTTCCGCCAGAACCTCGCCGATCGCCCGCTCGACGGCCGCGGCGGCGTCGCACTCTCCCAGATGGTCGAGCATCATCGCGCCCGACCAGATCTGGCCGATCGGATTGGCGATGCCGCGCCCGGCGATGTCGGGCGCCGAACCGTGCACCGGCTCGAACATCGAAGGATACTCGCGCTCGGGGTTGATGTTTCCCGAGGGGGCGATGCCGATCGAGCCGACGACCGCCGGCCCCAGATCGGAAAGGATGTCGCCGAAGAGGTTCGAGGCGACGACGACGTCGAACCAATCGGGATGGCGCACGAAATGGGCCGAGAGTATGTCGATGTGGTACTGGTCCGTGCGCACATCGGGAAACTCCCGCCCGATCGCCGCAAAGCGTTCGTCCCAGAACGGCATCGTATGGATGATGCCGTTCGATTTGGTGGCCGAGGTGACGTGCTTTTTGCGCTTTCGCGCGAGTTCGAAAGCAAAGCGCATCACCCGGTCGCAGCCGCGCCGCGTGAAGACCGCTTCCTGCATCGCCATTTCGAATTCGCTGCCGGAATAGAGCCGGCCGCCGATCTCGGAATATTCGCCCTCGTTGTTCTCGCGCACGACGTAAAAGTCGATCTCGCCCGGCTTGCGCCCGCGCAACGGCGACTCGACGCCTTCGAGAAGCCGCACCGGGCGCAGATTGACGTATTGGCGGAAGCCGCGCCGCAATGGGATCAAGAGTCCCCAAAGCGAAACGTGGTCCGGAACCCCGGGAGTGCCGACGGCACCGAGGTAGACGGCGTCGAACGCCAGGAGCTCGTCGAGCCCGCCTTCCGGCATCATCCGGCCGGTCTTGGCGTAGCGCTCGCAGCTCCAATCGAACTCGGTCCACGAAAAGCCGAACCCGTAACTGCGCGCCGCCTTTTCCATGGCGGCAATCCCTTGCGGCATCACTTCCCTGCCGATGCCGTCCCCGGCGATCACCGCGATGCGATATGTTTTTGCCATTCAATGGCTCCGTCGTAGGTGGGTTGAGCGGAGCGAAACCCACCACCCTTTGTCGAACTCGATGGGTTTCGCGTCGCTCAACCCATCCTACAGCACCCTAGAGAATTTCTCTCCCGAGCGGATGGGCGTGGTCGAGAGGGCCGTGGCCGCGGCCGAAACCGGGCGCCGAGGCGATGGCGCGCGCAACGTAGGCGCGCGCCCGCTCGACCGCGCGCTCCAGATCCTCGCCTTGCGCGAGAAGGGCGGCGATCGCCGAAGCGAGCGTGCAGCCCGTACCATGGGTGTGGCGCGTTTCGATCCGCGGGCTTTCAAAGACGCGAGACCCCGCGCTTGTCGCAAGCACGTCGTAAATCGTCTCTCCCGCGAGATGGCCGCCTTTCAAGAGCACCGCCTTCGGCCCCGAGGAGAGAAGCGAGCGCGCCGCCTCCCGCATGTCGCCGAGGCTCGCGATCGCGCGGCCGCAGAGGATTTCGGCCTCCGGCAGGTTCGGCGTCACGAGGCTCGCGCGCGCGACCAGATCCTTTTTGAGCGCCTCGATCGCGTCCTCTTCGATAAGCCGCGCCCCGCCTTTCGCCGCCATCACCGGATCGACGACAAGCGGGATGCCGCGTGCGCGCCGGTCGAGGCTCGCGACGATCGCCGCGATCACCGCGCAATCGTGGAGCATCCCGGTCTTGATCGCATCGGCGCCGATGTCGTCGAGCACAACCTCGATCTGCTGCGCTACGAACTCGGGCGGAACGGGAAGAACGCCAAAGACGCCGAGGGTGTTCTGGGCCGTCAGCGCCGTCACCGCCGTCGCGGCATAAGCGCCCGCAATCGTCACCGCCTTGATGTCGGCCTGGATCCCGGCGCCGCCTCCGGAATCCGAGCCGGCAATGATGAGAACGCGGCCGCGCATCACTCGGCCGCCCGCAGCCGAGGCCTTTCGCGTTCGCCCGCCGTTGCCGACGCCCGGCGCACCGCCGCGCAAATCTCTTCGACGACATCGGCCACGAGAGTCTCGTCTTCGCCTTCGGCCATCACCCGGATCAGGGGCTCGGTCCCCGATTTGCGCAGGACGAGCCGCCCCGCCCTGCCGAGACGCGCCTCGCCGTCGGCAACCGCCTCCTTGACCGCCCGCGCTTCAAGGGGCTCGCCGCCCTCGAACCGCACGCTTTTGAGGCGTTGCGGCAGAGCGGTGAAGAGACGGCAGACCTCGCTTGCCCGCCTTCCCTCTTCGACGATGGAGGCCAACACCTGCAAGGCCGCGATCAGCCCGTCGCCGGTCGTCGCGTAATCGCTGAGGATCACATGGCCCGATTGCTCGCCGCCGAGATTGCAGCCGAGCGCCCGCATCCGCTCGACCACGTAGCGGTCGCCGACCGGGGTGCGATGGAAGCCGATGCCGGCGCCCGCGAGAAAGCGTTCGAGCCCGCCGTTCGACATCACCGTCGCGACGACCGCTCCGCCTTTGAGGGTGCTCCCTTTTGCGAGCCGGCTGGCGATGAGCGCGATCATCTGGTCGCCGTCGAGGATCGCGCCTTGCTCGTCGGCGATGATGAGGCGGTCCGCATCGCCGTCGAGCGCGACACCGAGATCGGCGCGCCGCGCCAGAACCTCGGCGCGCATCTGCTGCGGGTTCGTGGCGCCGCATTCGCGGTTGATGTTCATCCCGTCGGGCGATGTGCCGATCGCAAAGACCTCGGCGCCAAGCTCCCAGAACACGGTCGGCGCCACCTTGTAGGCCGCGCCATGCGCGCAGTCGACGACGACGCGCAACCCGTCGAGGCGCCGGCCGCGCGGAAAGCTTTGCTTGACGAATTCGATGTAGCGCCCGCCGGCGTCATCGAGGCGTTTGGCGCGGCCAAGCTCGGAAGGCGCGGCGCGGCCTCGCGGTCCCTTCTCGATCGCGTTCTCGATCGCGCTTTCGAGTTCGTCCGAGAGCTTGTAGCCCTCGCGATCGAAAAGCTTGATGCCGTTGTCGGCGTGGGGGTTGTGCGAGGCCGAGATGACGACTCCGAGATCGGCCCTCAAACTCCGCGTCAGCATGGCGATCGCCGGAGTGGGAAGCGGCCCCACCAGGACCACATCCATCCCCATGGTGATGAAACCGGCGGTCAGCGCCGGTTCGAGCATATAGCCCGAAAGCCGCGTGTCCTTGCCGATCACGACGAGATGCTTGTGCGTGCCGTTTCGGAACGACTGGCCGACGGCGATCGCGACCTTGAGCGCGACCTCGGGCGTCATCGGCTCGATATTGGCGGTGCCGCGGATGCCGTCAGTGCCGAAGAGCTTGCGCGCCATCGCCTTCCCATTCGCCGTTTCCCACACCGTCATGACGCGGTTTGTCCGACGGCTTTCGGTTGCGCAGTCGCCCCAACACTGGAACGGTCCCTATAAATGCGAATACAATCTGCAGCACCCCTTGCCCGGACTCGATCCGGGCATCCACGTCTTTGCCAATCGCTGCGCCGAGCGGAAAGAAGTCGTGGGTGGCCGGGCCCGACCCGCGGGCCGCTCCGCGCCCGCGGGCCAAAGGCCCACCGGCCACGGGGACGCAGAGCCGTCTCGGTGTATCTCCCTGCAATCCATTCTTCCTAATCGCACAGCCGTGGGCTTGTCCCGGTCATCCCCAAGGAATCCCCCGCCGCGAGGCGCGGGTTCGCATACGACAGGCGGCGCTAGCCGCCGGGCTGCGGTTCCGGCTCCATATTGCCCGGCCGACCCGAAGAGGGAACCGAACTGCGCCGCCCCGAACGCGGCTCCTCGGGGGCCGGCGCGGCCGGCGATTCGCGCACGATCGGCTCTCCCTTGATGACCCGGAGGATCTCGTCGGCGGTCAGCGTCTCGTATTCGAGAAGCGCTCGCGCCAGCGCGTGGAGCTGATCGATCCGCGCGGTGAGGATTTCGCGCGCGCGCTGTTCCCCTTCCTCGACGATGCGGCGAATTTCCTCGTCGATCAATTTCGCGGTCGCATCGGAGATGTTCTTGCGCTGCGTGACGGAGTGGCCGAGGAAAACCTCTTCCTCGTTTTCGCTATACCGAAGCGGTCCCAGTTTTGCGCTGAAACCGAATTCCGTGACCATCCGCCGCGCGAGGCCCGTCGCCCGCCGGATGTCGTCGGTGGCGCCCGTCGTGATCTTGTCGGGCCCGAAAATCAGCTCCTCGGCGACGCGCCCGCCGAAAAGGCTCGTCACCATCGCTTTGAGTTCGAGCTGCGACTGGCTGTACTTGTCGCGCTCGGGCAAAAACGTCGTCACGCCGAGGGCGCGCCCGCGCGGGATGATCGTCACCTTGTGCAACGGCTCGTGCCCCGGCGCATACATCATGCAGAGCGCATGGCCGCCTTCATGGTAGGCGGTGAGCTTTTTCTCGTCCTCGGTCATCACCATCGAGCGCCGCTCGGCGCCCATCATGACCTTGTCCTTCGCCTGCTCGAACTCGTTCATGCCGACCGAGCGCTTGCCGCGCCGCGCCGCCATCAGCGCCGCTTCGTTGACGAGGTTCGCGAGATCGGCGCCGGAAAACCCCGGAGTGCCGCGGGCGATGATCCTCGGCTCGACATCGGGCGAGAGAGGCACCTTGCGCATATGCACTTTCAAAATCTTCTCGCGCCCGAGCACATCGGGGTTCGGCACCACCACCTGGCGATCGAAGCGCCCGGGACGCAGGAGCGCCGGATCGAGTACGTCGGGGCGGTTTGTGGCGGCGATCAGGATCACGCCCTCATTCGCCTCGAACCCGTCCATCTCGACGAGAAGCTGATTGAGCGTCTGCTCGCGCTCGTCGTTGCCGCCGCCGAGACCGGCGCCGCGATGCCGCCCGACGGCATCGATTTCGTCGATGAAGATGATGCAGGGCGCGTTCTTCTTGCCTTGCTCGAACATGTCGCGCACGCGGCTCGCACCGACGCCGACGAACATCTCCACAAAATCCGAACCGGAGATCGTAAAGAACGGCACGTTCGCTTCGCCGGCGATCGCTCGCGCGAGGAGCGTCTTCCCGGTTCCAGGCGGGCCCACCAGCAACACCCCCTTCGGGATCTTGCCGCCGAGGCGCTGGAATTTCTGCGGGTCTTTCAAATACTCGACAATCTCCTCGAGCTCGTTCTTCGCTTCATCGATCCCGGCGACATCCTCAAAGGTGACGCGCCCGACTTTTTCGGTCAAGAGACGCGCTCGGCTCTTGCCGAAACCCATCGCCCGGCCGCCTCCGCCCTGCATCTGGCGCATGAAGAAAATCCACACGCCGATCAAGAGAAGCATCGGGAACCAGGAGATGAGGATCCCGAAGAGAGAGGGCACATTGTTTTCGGTCGGCGCCGCGGTAATGCGGACCTTTTTCTTCGTCAGCTGATCGACAAGCCCGGGGTAATTGGGCGCGTAGGTCGAGAAGGAACGGCTGTCCGTAAAGTGGCCGGTGATCGTGTGGCCCTCGATTTTGACATCGGAGATCTGACCCTTATTGAGGTCATTCAAAAAATCGGAGAAGGCAAGCGTCGACTGCGGGCCGTGGTTCGAGGAGGTCTGGAAAAGGTTGAAAAGGGCGACAAGAAGCAGCCCGATCACGATCCAGAGCGCGAGATTCTTGCCGAAGTTGTTCACAAGAAGGGGCCTTTCGATACCGGGCCGCGAACCGCTTTGCGGCTCTTCCGCACCCTCGCGGCGGAAGCGCCGCAGCCTTTCCCCCCAAGAGATAGGATGCGCCCGAATTCAGACAACTGTAAAGGCTGCGCTCGAAAAAGGGTGGATCGGACGAAAGGCGAGAGTCGGCAACGCCGCCCTCCCTTCGCGCCGATAATGAAGCGCGGGAACCGCGAGGAGCCCCTCCTCGTCCCAGAACGCCGGCAAATGGGCGTGGAGAATAGGCGGCAGGAGAGGCGGTCGCGCCCGCAGAGCGAGGCGAGACACCCCCGCTTGGCCGAGATAGCCGAGGACGAGACCCCTCGCGCCACCTTCTCCTGAAGCGACGAGGAACCGCCGGTCCCACACGGTCTCTTTCTCGCGATCGAGGCGAAGCGGGGGCGAAGCCCGCGCCAGTTCGCGCAGAACGAGAAGGCGCCCGCGCCACGCGGCCACTTGGCAGCCGCCAAGCGTGCGCCCGCGCCTCGGTTCGGCCGCCAGCATGGCGAGGAGCCGCGCCACCCGCTCGCGGCGGATCGGATAGTCGGCGACACCGACGGTTGCGAGGAGGGCGGCGAAGAGCGCTTCTCCTTCCTCGCGCGGCGCCGCGAAGACCGGAACCGGATCGACGACGGCAAAGCCCGCGGAATTGAAGGCGACGGCACGCGAAGACAGCCGGTCGCGATGGTGCGCGCGCGCCGCCCGCGCCCGCCCGAGCACCGCGATCTCGGCGTAGAGCCTCTCGGGATCGGAGCCGAAAGCGCCCCCGCGCAGGCGCGCGCGCTCGAACCTTGGGTCTTCGTTCGTCGGGTCTCTGAGAAAAAGCTGGCCCTCCGCTTCGAGAGTTGCGGCAAGCCGCGATTTCGGCGTGGCGAGGAGAGGTCGCAGCAGGCGGCAGCCCGCAATCTCGCGCACCGCCGACATGGCGGCGAGACCGTCAGGACCGCTTTTCGCGCGCGCGCGGATCACATGGGTCTCGATCTGGTCTTCGCGATGATGCGCCGTCAAGAGATGAAGACACCCCTCTCTGCGGCACCACTCGGAAAGAAGCCGATAACGGGCCGCACGCGCCTTCTCCTCGATGCCGCTCGAAGGCTTTGTGCCCGTCCAGAGGAGAACCTCGTGGCGGATCCCGCGGGCTTTGAGCCAGCCTTTGAGCCGGACAATCTCGGCGCCGCTTTCCGGGCGCAAGCCGTGATCCACGGTCAAAGCGCACGCCTCGCCCCCGCGCTCTTTCGCCCAGCGGTCGGCGAGGATCGCCAGAGCGAGGCTGTCGGGCCCGCCCGAGACGGCGACGGCGATAAGGGGCCGCCTCTCGAAACGCGCGATCCTCTCGAGCGCCGCCCCGAATTCCCCGAGCGAGAGCGGAGGCGCCGCAGCCTTCAGCAACCGAGCCGTTTTTCTTCCGCCCTCGCCCGTTCGGCGATCGCGCTTCCCGGATGCGGGAAGGACTGGTGAAGCTGGGCGAAGGCGACGCAGGCATTCTGTTTCCGGTTGGCGCGCGCAAGCGACATCGCCAGTTTCAAAAGATCGTCCGGCGCCTTCGCCCCATGCGGGTAGTTCTTGTAGCCGGTGGCAAAGGCGGCGGCCGCGTCGTCATAGCGCCCGCGCACGTAATAGGTTTCGCCAAGCCAGTATTGGGCATTGCCGGCGAGAGGATCTTTCGGATGGGCCTCCAGAAAGGCCTGCATCGCCCGGGCTGCGCCCGAATAGTCTGCCGCTTTCAAAAGGCCGAAGGCGTGGCTGTATTCGGCGAGAGCGCGCCCGCCCGGCAACATGCCGCTCCCGGGCGGCGTCGAGGCTTCCCCCGAACTCGCGTTCTTTTGTTCTGCCGCGGCGGGTCGGGGCGGCGTCAGACCCGCTCCGGGGGATCGCCAATGGACGGGCGGCGCGAGCGTCCCAGGGCCTGGACCCTGGTTCGGCGGCGCCGCGCTCGGCGCCGCCGCGCCGGACGCGGCAGCAACCTTCCCGGACCGCTCGCCGACCGCATTGGCGAGCGCATCGACCCGTTGGCGCAACTCCTTGATCGCGTTCATCGTGTCCTCGATCCGCCCGGTCAACCGGCGCATCTCGCCTTCGAGCTGCTGCATGCGGATCTCGTTATGGACGGCGAGGTTCGGCCGCGCGCCCGGCGCCCTCTGCTCGCCATATCCCCCGCCATAGACCTGTCGCTGCAACATGTTGAGATCGCGCTCGAGGCGGCTGAGGCGTTCTCGCACGTCGTTCCCCTGGGCCTGCGCCGCCGGCGCCAAAGCCAACGCCGCGACGAGCGCCAGGAGCACCCTCTGGCCGGCGCGTGCCGGCATGAGGCGCCGGTTCATCGCCATCACGGTTCCTCTCCTTCCTCCAACCGGCCGCCATGAGATCCGGTCTCGCCCGCGTGGACGCGCGGGCTCGCCTCATCTCGTGGTGAGAATCTGACGATTGGTACCGCGGTGGCTCCCGCCGAGATTGCTTCCCCCCGGAACGCCCGCGAGAGCGGTCGTCCGGGGGTCGCAATGACATCGCAAGTCACTGTCATTGCGAGGAGCCCACGGGTCCGCGCTTGGCGCGGCCCGAGGATAAACTGCGCGACGAAGCAATCCCGACACGGCAAGCGATAACGGCTCCATCCGTTTGATCTTGGCCACTAGCGTCTTATCTAGTGTCATTTTGAGGCAAAAAAACGGCGCTGTCGGCCGCGAGCGCGGCCGACCAAGCGCCGTTTCTCTTGAAGCGCCTCGGAAGGGTTCGGGCCTTGAACCGGAACCTCAGCGCACGCGCGTGATGGCGACGCGGTTGAGCGCGTAATCCCGCTCGGTGTCGCCGAGGACGATCGGCCGGTCCTTGCCGTAGCTGATCAACCCGATGCGCGACGGCGCGATCCCGAGAGCGACGAGAACGCTTTTCGCCGCATGGGCGCGGCGCTCTCCGAGCGCCAAGTTATAGGCGCGCGTGCCGCGCTTGTCGCAGTGGCCTTCGACCCTCACGACCACATTCGGATAGCGCTTGAGCCAGGCGGCCTGACGCTCCAGGATCTGCTGCGCTTCCGGGCTGATGTCGGAGCGGTCGAACGCGAAATAGACGCGGTCTCCGACCCGATACTTGAGCTGGGCTTCGGAACCCGGCGTTATCGCGCGTGCGCTGGGGCCCGGTCCCGGCGGGGGCGCGCCAGGGACGGCTGCCGACGGTGGCGGCGGGCCCGCGCAGGCGCCGAGCAGCAGAAGCGAGGCCGCGAGGCCCATCATTTTCATTTTCATGTCAAACTCCTCCGGAGGATCGGAATGATCCGCAAATGCGTGGCCCCGCTGCAGAAGCGGAAAGGCGCCCCCTGCGCGTCCTCCGCACTCCTTTGGGGCAAATAGACACAAACTCGCACCATATAACGCGTCCCCGCTCAATGAAGCAAGGGGGACCACGCGGGGTCCGTAGCATTGCCGGGGGTCAAGACCTCGCGTTTGTTGTATCCGGTCAAGTCGACCGAATAGAGACGGCTCGAAAATCCGCGGCCTTGCGGGTCGCTCGGCGTCTGACTGAAATAGACCAGCACTCGCCCGTTCGGCGCCCAGCTCGGCCCCTCGACCTGATATCCTTCGGTCAAAAGCCGCTCGCCGGAGCCGTCCGGATTCATCACCCCGACGTAAAACGAGCCATGGTCGATTTTCGTGAACGCTATGAGGTTCCCGTGCGGCGACCAGACCGGATCGCCATATTTTCCGGAGCCAAAGCTGATGCGCGTCGCGGCGCCGCCACTGGCGCTCATGACGTAAAGCTCCGGCACGCCTCCACGATCGGAGTTGAAGACGATCTGGCTGCCGTCCGGCGAAAACGAAGGCGAGGTGTCGATCGCGTCGTCCTCGGTGAGGCGGGTCGTGTTGCCCGTCCGCAGATCGGCCGTGAAGATATTGGTGACCCCGTGCGCGGCGACGCTGAAGACGAGCCGCCCGCCGTCCGGCGAAAAGCGCGGGGCAAAGGTGATGCCCGGCATTCTCCCGATGCTCCTCACTTGCCCGCTGTTGAGGTTGAGGAGATAGACCTGTGGCTGGCCGCTGCGGTAGGAAACATAGGCGAGATCCTGTCCCGACGGCGAAAAAGCGGGGGTCATGACGAGCGAGCGGCCGTTTGTCAAGAAACGGTTGTTGGCGCCGTCATAATCCATGATGGCGAGCCGTTTTATCTGCCGCCGCAACGGACCGGATTCCGAAACATAAGCGATCCGCGTGTCGAAATAGCCTTCTTCGCCGGTGAGCTGCTTATAGACGGCGTCGGCGATCATGTGGGCGATGCGGCGCCAGTTTTGGGGCGCCGAAGCGTAGCTGAAACCGGCGAGCTGCTGCTGGGCAAAGACGTCCCACAACCGGAACTGGGCGTCGAGCTTGCCGTCAGGGGTCGTTCCGACCCCCCCGATGACGAGCGCCTGGGCATTGATCTGCCGCCAGTCGGGAAAGTTCGGCGGGGTATTCGGCGAGGTGATCGTCTGGATAAAGCTCCTCGGGTCGAGCGGCCGAAAGAAGCCCGAGCTTTCGAGATCATCGGCGACGACGCGAGCGATGTTCGCTCCCATCGCGGCGGCATTGGGGCCGCCTAAGAAAGCCGGGATCGCGATCGGCATGGGCGTGACGACGCCGCTTGTTATGTTGATGTGCAGAGCGGCGCGCGCCGTCGCGACCCAAAAGAGCGACGCCAACAGCGCGAGGAACGCGCGGCTCAACTTCGAACGCCACGGCTTCATAAGATGTCCTTCGGACTAAAGCTCAGATCCATGTCCTTCCAGAGCGGATATTGATCGGCCGGAAGGTGTAGAGGCATGCACTGCGGATCGAAAAGGGCGCGGCGCGCGCTTTCGGCCGCGGAACGAAAAACGGGATCGGAGGCAAGGCGCGCCTGATCGACGATCGTTGCGCGGCGGACGGTGCCG
>JAKAOO010000125.1 GCA_021812165.1 Pseudomonadota bacterium
TCTCTCGCAGATAGTCCCCAAGCTCGTATAGAAGCGACATCTCGCCCAAAGAAGCGCCCAGCTGGAATAGACAGTGGCCTTGAATTGGAAGAAAGGCGTGGCGCGTCTCCTCGGATGGGCGCGAGGGGATCTGCTCGACCGCGCGGTTGTCGGAAATGAGCGCGACGGCGCCCGAGCGCGTCACCCATTCGAGAAGACGCTCGTCGCGCCCGTCGAGCCCGGCCCCGGGATTTTCTTTGAGCACTTGCGGATCCGGGTTCTTGTTCATGCCGAGAAGGACGCGATCGTAGCCGGTGCGGAAGCAGACGAGGTCGCCCTCTTCCACCACTATCTTGTCGGCCTCCATCACCCGCATGAGCGCGTCGTAATCGACAAAGGTTTCGCCGCGCCCGAAATGGGCTTCGAGATCGATCATGACGCCGCGGCCTTGGACGCCGTCGGCCGCGAGATTGGCGATCGAGAGCGCGTTGGCGCCTTGATGCCCCGCCGTCTTTTCTTGCCTCCCGCCGCGGTAATCGACGGGGCCGATGATGTGCTCGCCGGCGCGATAGCCGTTGTAGAATACGATCTCGGGGGTGCCGTCGTCATCGGCGTCGAAAAGCTGGCCGACATGGGCGAGGCTGTCCCACTGGCTCGAATATTGGAGCGTCAACTCGACCACGTCGTCGCAGATGACGTCGAGGAAGCGGGCGTCTTCGCGGGCGAGCGGGTAGGTGAAATTGGCCATGCCGCGCCGCTCCGTCGGAAAAAGACGCGGCGGATGGCGGCGTGGATTGACGGCAGTGCCGCCCGGATAATCGAGAGGCAAAGAGAGGCAAAAGGTGCGGCCCTCTTTGACCTCGGCGATTCCTCCCAGGACCTTCTCTCGCGTCAAGAGATTGAGCCGGCCTTTCTGATCCTCCGCTCCCCAATCGCCCCAGGTCGATCCCTCCGGGCGGCGCTTCCAACGCGGATTTTCGGGCATGATTTAGCGCTCCTTTTCGCTACGTGTCCCACAGACCTCCGTCATCCTGAGGAGCGGCCCAGCGGGCCGCGTCTCGAAGGACGCACTGCCTTAACGCCACGGCCAGCCAAGGACGGCAGCGCAGCAAAATCGCCACGAATCAGCGCCTCTTTCTTATCGCGGCGCCAGCCCTTCACCTGGCGTTCGGCCGTAGCAGCATCATCGAGTCGTTCAAAGGCTTCGTGAAACATCAGCTCCACCGGTCGTCGGAGAGCCGTATAGCCGTCATACGCGCCAGCCTGATGCTCGGCGATCCGCGCTTCCAGGCTGCGAACCGTCGTGCCGACGTAATACGAGCCATCGGCGCAGCGGAGAATGTAGAGATATGCGGTCACGGCTTCTGCCGATGAAAGGTGGCGCCAGGGTGCGTCCTTCGAGACGCCCGCTGCGCGGGCTCCTCAGGATGACGGAGGCCGTGCCCGGCGCGGGCGCGCACGAACGCGCGTTCATCCCCGATTATCCCGCAGCCTCAGCCTTTTGAAAAGGACGGCCGGCGCCGGCCGGAAATTGCCTTGACGATACCCACATGCGTGAGCACGCGATCCAGAGAAAGCGCTATACCGTGCGCTATACGGCTGAGGAACTCGAAACGAAGCGTCGGCGCGGCGAAAGTCGCACCGATTGGGCCAAGTTCGACGCGATGATCGAAGAGCAGCTCGAAGCGAGCATCGCTGCCGACCCCGACGATGTCCACAGGGAGCCAGACTGGACCCAAGCCGTCAGAGGACTGCCGCCGCCGAAGGAGCACATCAACATCCGCATCGACGCCGACGTGCTGGATTGGTTCAGGAAAACGGGAAAGGGATACCAGACGCGGATCAACAACGTGCTGCGGGCATTCGTCGAAAGCCGCAAGCAGGAGCGACCCTGAACAGCCGCTCCCTCAATATTGGGCGGGCCAGCCGGGCTCAATCGGCCAGCAGCCACGCGACGACGCCGTCGATCTTCTCGGCGATGCCAACTTCGGCGAGCGCCTCGCGGATCGCTCGGCGCGAGGACGCGACCGTGTCGGCCAAACGCGACGGCTTCGGCCTGCGGATCGCGGCGGTAACGGCGACGCAGCGGTCGCCTGCCGGGTCGATGATCCACCACCGGCGCGATACCGCCGGCGTTGCTCCGAGGAACAGCATGGCGAGCAGTCTCGCTAAGACGTGCTTCACGCTCCGCCCCCGGGAGTCGCCGCGATCGCGTTTCGATCGAACTAGCGCTTGTGTTTTCCCGCGTTCGTACAAACGCGACTGAGGCAGGGCTATTGCTGGCGTTGCCAGCCGAGAAAGGCGCAGGCCGCCGAACCTGGCGGGGTGATTCCACAATTAAATTGAATTTTTCTGCGTTCGCGCTACTATTATGTCGCTCCGCGCGGAAAGCCGCTGCTTCCGACATGCAACGCTGCCCAAAGAGGTGGGGAGACAGACCGATGCGTTGCTCGCTTTACTCCATGCTTCCGCTCGTCGTCGTTTTGGCTGGTTGCGGGGCATCCGCCGTCATACAAGAACGGGCAGCGGAAAACGCTGCTGCTGATGCGCGCATTCAAGCACGCGGTTTGCCCGTTCTGACGGAATGCCAAGCCATGTTTAAATCTCCCCAATTGGACCCAATCCGAGACAAAGTCGCGCTCGCGCTGACTGGGCCGACGCCTATGGCGTTGCTGATCATAAATTCCCGGCCCGACGAGCAGGAGAGGACGGCTCTCATTGCCTGGGCGGATGCGCGCCAACGTTGCGCTGTGATCGCAAGGCGTTTTTTTGCCGCATTGCCGCTCCCACCGAGCATGGACGAGGGATTGAAGGAGCGTGTGCGGGAGGGATTGGCAGCCTTTATCAACCAGGGGCAGCGTCTTTCTAACTCGCTGACGGCCGCGCTCTACAACGGCCAACTCACGTTTGCGGAGTTCAACCAAAAACGTGAGAACACTCACGAAAAGCTGCTCGCCGCGTTACACTCGTGGCTGGCGGTACTGGACGCGGAGGATCAGGCTGAGACTTTACAGCGCGCGGAGGCTGCCCAGCAACGTGCCGACGCGGCTGTGGGGCTGATAACCGCGGTGGCTTGTGCCGCTGGCTCGAGGAGCCATTTCGTGCAAGCTATGTGTCATTAGGCCGGTATTCGGACGCGGGTGGGATCGCGCGATCCGCGGTGGGGGCAGAGAAGTGCACACGCCAACGGGGCGCATGGCGGTGGCGTTCGTGGCGGTAGTGGTCGGGAGCCGTATGTTGGCGCGCGCCGAGGCCGCTAATTTGAATGCGCCCGCGCTAAGGATCCTACCCATCGGGTCAGACCGGGTGAGCGCGCGATCGCGCTGCCCTGGCGCGACTTGACGCAGGCGACGCTCGCCGAGATGCGGTTCCATTCGATCGCCCGCTGGCTGCCGGACGAAGAGGCGAAGTCATTGCGCGCCGAGTTCCAGAGCGAGATCGACCGCCTTTATGCCGCCCTGGGTTCGGCCGGCAAGGTGTGAGGGGCGCGAGGCGGGCGCTTGCGCTCCGGATCGGCCGCACTCATCTCACCGTCAAAGTCGACCAAAGGAAGCGACCTTACCTTATGCGCCAAGTCCGAGCCTCCGACGCGAAGACCCACCTTTCCGAGTTGCTCGACGAGGTCGAGCGCGGCGAGACCCTCGTCATCACCCGTCACGGCCGCCGAGTAGCGCGCCTCGTCCCAGAGGTCGAACGCCGGCAGGCGGAGATCGCCGAAGCACTCGACGACATCAAGGCTCTGGGAAAGGAGATCCGGGAACGCTACGGCCCTATGACCGTGGACGAAATCCTCTCGCTCCGTCATGAGGGGCACAAATACTGATGCCGTTTGTTCTCGACGCGTCGATCGTCCACGCATGGGCGTTCGACGAACGTCACCCGACGGCAGATCGCTGCGCGAACCCTCGCCGTGATCTGAGCAGGTTTCAGCGGCTTGGAACAGAGCTTACCCTCGAATGCGTGATCGCCGGGCTTGCGACGGCTATGCCGGCAATGCCTGGCGATGGCAAGCAAAGTCGTGGGTGGCCGTGACGAGCACGGCCACGGGGGTTTGCCATTCATGCAATCGCTATCGCCCCTCGGCCGGCCTTGTGCCGGCCGTCCACGTCTTGGGCGGAGTGTCCCTCTTCGGATAACGCGTGGACGGTCTGTTGGCGCCGCGCAGCTACGAGGGACGAGGGCCTTACACCGAAAAATACTTGGCTTGCGGGTGGTGGACGACGATCGCGGAAGTCGATTGCTCGGGGTCGAGCTGGTCTTCTTCGCTCAGCCGAACGCCGATCGCCTCGGCGTCGAGCAGCGCCAAAAGCTCTCTCTGGTCGGCGAGATTGGGGCAGGCGGGATAGCCGAAGGAATAGCGGCTTCCGCGATACCCTTGGGCGAGAAGGGCCTCGCGCCCGCGCGCTTCCTCCTTCGCAAACCCCAATTCGCCGCGGATGCGTCTATGGATGTATTCGGCGAGCGCCTCGGCCATCTCGACCGAAAGGCCGTGCAGATAAAGGTAATCCTGATAGCGGTCTTGCGTGAACCATTGGCGCGCGACCTCGGAGGCGCGCCTTCCCATCGTCACCACCTGCAGGCCGATGACGTCGCGCTCGCCCTCGCCGACATCGCGGAAGAAGTCGGCGATCGAGAGGCCGCCGTTCTTGTTCTGGCGCGGAAAGGAGAAGCGGGCGATCTCGCGCTCGCCGTCTTGCGTAAAGAGGATCACGTCGTTTCCGTCCGCGGCGCATTTCCAAAAACCGTAAGCGCCTTGCGGCGAAAGGATCTCTTCGCGGATCGCGATTTCGAGAAGGCGCCGCAGGATCGGGCGCAATTCCGCGCGCGCCCACTTCTTGTATTCTTCGAGGGTCTTCCCGTCTTTCCGATAGCCCCAATGAAACTGGTAAAGCATGCGCTCGTTGAGATAGGGAAGAAGTGCAGGAAGCGGCACGCAATCGATCCGGCGCGGCCCCCAGAAAGGCGGTTTCGGCACCGGCACGCCGCGCCCCAATTGCGCGCGTTTGAGCCGCAGCTCTTCGAGGTCGATCGGGCGCAACGGCCGGGGATCGGCGGCGCGGCCGAGCTTGCGCCTCTGGTTTTGGGGCCTTCCCTCGCTCTTTTGGCGCTCTTCCAACAGATGCTGGTCGAAGCCGCCCTTGACGATCCTGTCCATCAGATGAAGGCCGTCGAAGGCGTCCCTCGCATAGGCGACGCGGCGGCAGGCATAGACGCGCGCGCAATCCTCCTCGACATAGCGGCGGTTGAGCGCGGCGCCTCCCAAGATGACCGGCAGATCGATCCCCTCCCGGCTCATCTCTTCCAAATTTTCGCGCATGACGACAGTCGATTTGACGAGAAGGCCCGACATGCCGATCGCATGCGCGCGATGGCTTTTTGCCGCTTCGAGGATTGCGGAGAGCGGCTGCTTGATGCCGAGATTGATGACGCGGTAGCCGTTGTTCGAAAGGATGATGTCGACGAGGTTCTTGCCGATGTCGTGCACGTCGCCGCGAACCGTCGCCAGAACGATCCGGCCTTTCTCCTGTCCCTCGACGCGCTCCATAAAGGGTTCGAGATGGGAGACCGCCGCCTTCATCGTTTCGGCCGATTGCAATACGAACGGAAGCTGCATCTTGCCGGCGCCAAAGAGGTCGCCCACCGTCTTCATCCCGGCAAGCAGAATATTGTTGATGAGGTCGAGAGGCGGGTAAGAAAGGAGGGCTTGATCGAGATCCTTTTCGAGGCCCTGCCGGTCACCATCGACGATGCGCTGCTGGAGCCGCTCCTCAAGCGTCAGAGCCTTCGGCTTCTCTTCGGTTTTCGCGGCGGCGCGACCGGCAAAAAGCGCGATAAAGGCCTGCAGCGGATCGTAGCCTTGCCGCCTTCGATCGAAGATCAGGTCTTCGGCGACCCGCACCTCTTCTTGCCTGATTCGATGGAGCGGGAGGATCTTCGAGAAATGCAGGATCGCGCCCGAAAGCCCGCGCCGCAAGGCGTGGTCGAGAAAGACCGAGTTCAGGACCTGGCGCGCGGGCGGGGCAAGGCCGAAGGAGATGTTGGAAAGGCCGAGGATGATCTGCGAGGACGGCATCCTCTCGGCGATCATCGCGATCGCATCGAGAGTCTCGAGCCCGAGCCTCCTGTCGTCCTCGTTCCCGGTGCAGATCGTGAAAGTCAGAGGATCGAAAAAGAGGTCCGAAGGCGGAAGGCCATGCCGCTCGCAGGCAAACTCGCAAAGCCTCTCGGCGATCGCGAGCTTGCGCGCGGCTTCCTTCGCCATGCCGCTTTCATCGATCGTCAGCGCGATGACCGCGGCGCCAAAACGTTTCGCGAGTTTGAGGCGCGCATCCGCCGCTTTCTCGCCCTCCTCGAAATTGATCGAATTGATGACCGCCTTGCCGCCCAAAAGCTCGAGCGCACGCTCTAATACCGGGTATTCGGTCGAATCGATGACGAGCGGCGCATTGACGGAGCCGCGCATGCGGCTCAAGGCCTCGGTCATATCGGCGACTTCGTCGCGTCCGACAAAGGCGGTGCAGAGATCGAGCGCGTGCGAACCCTCCCGCGTCTGCTCACGCCCCATCTCGACGCAGCCGTCCCATTCGCCCCGCTCCTGCAATCCCCGGAACTTTCGCGATCCGTTGGCATTGCAGCGCTCGCCGATCGAGAGGTACGCATTCTCCTGGCGCAACGGAACGGAGCTGTAAAGGGAGGCGATCGCCGGCTGGAGGGTTGCGCTGCGGCGGCGCGCCGGCGGCCGCCGGCGGCCCTCTCCGAGGCGCTGGAGCATGCGGTCGAGCGCGGCGATATGCGCGGGCGTCGTGCCGCAGCAGCCGCCGATGAGACCGACCCCGTCCTCGACCACGAACCGCTCGAGCCACTCTGCGAGTTCTTCGGCGCCCAAAGGATAGCGCGTCTCCCCTTCGACGAGTTCGGGAAGGCCGGCATTGGGCTGAACCGAGATGAAGCGCGGCCAGTTCTCGCCGAGCCATTGCAGATGCTCGGCCATCTCGCGCGGGCCGGTCGCGCAATTGAGGCCCAGGACCGGGATGTCGAGAGCCTCGACGATGGTCGCCGCGGCGGCGATCTCGGTGCCGACGAGAAGGCTGCCGGTCGTCTCGACCGTCACCTGGACGAGGATCGGCGCCTCGCGCTTCTCTTCCGCGCGCGCGTCCTTGGCGCCATTGACGGCCGCCTTGATCTGCAAAGGATCCTGGCAGGTCTCGATGAGGAACGCATCGACCCCGCCCGCAAGAAGACCCGCGCATTGCACGCGGAACGCCTCTTCGAGCGCCCGGTAAGAGATATGGCCGAGCGAGGGCAGGCGCGTTCCCGGCCCGACCGACCCCAGGACAAAACGCTCCCGCCCATCGGTCGCGAATTCTTGGACGACCTCGCGCGCGAGTTCGGCGGCGCGGCGGTTGAGCGCAAAAGCCTCCGCCGCGAGCCCAAATTCGCCGAGAGTCAAGGGCGAGCCGCCAAAGCTGTTGGTCTCGATGATGTCGGCGCCAGCCTCCAGATAGGAGCGATGGATCTCGCGCACGATGTCGGGACGAGTCTCGCAGAGGATCTCGAGGCAGTTTTCAAGGCCCCGGTAGTCGCGCGCGACATCGAGCCGCCGCGCTTGCAGCTCCGTCCCCATCGCCCCGTCGCAAAGAAGGACGCGTTCGGCGAGAGCGTCGAGAAGACGCGTCATCGCAGCTCCGACGGCGCATTTTCCCCTCTCCACCCCTGAAGGGCGAGAGGGAGGGGCCTGTCGCTTAGCGGCGGGAGGGTGAAGTGGGCACCGGCATGCGCTCTGGAATCCCCCACCTCACCCCGACCCTCTCCGCCCCCGGAGGCGGAGAGGGAGCAATTCGCGGCGTCGTCGCGTCCGTGCGCCAGGATTTGGAAGCCCGCCAATTTTATCTGGGACGGCCCTAGTGTCCGGACCGGGAAGTTCTTGACATATATCCGCGCTGTCATTGCGACCCCCGGACGGCCGCCCTGCGGGCGTTCCGGGGGGAAGCAATCTCGCACTCGATGGCCTTGAGATTGCCCGAGACTGCTTCGTCGCTCCGCTCCTCGCAATGACAGCAAGCAATGCTGCGAATTTGTGGCTCGGGACACTAGGCTCTGGAGTGAATTTATTGCGAAGGTCACTGGCTCACACAGTGGCTACAGCGGAGGCGCGCGGCGCGCGCACGCCCAAAAGATGGCAGATCGCGACGATGAGATCGGCGCGGTTCAACGTGTAGAAATGGAACTCGTGGACCCCGTTCGCGTGGAGGCGCCGGCACTGTTCGGCGGCGATCGAAGCGGCGACGAGACGACGCGTATCGGGGTCGTCGTCAAGCCCTCCGAAATGTCCCGCCATCCAGTAGGGGATCGAGGCGCCGCACTGCGCACTGAATTTCTTGACCTGGGCGAAATTGGTGACGGGAAGGATCCCCGGTACGATCGGAACCCCGATCCCCTTCGCCGCAGCGCGATCGCGGAACCGCAGATAAGAATCGACCTCGAAAAAATACTGGGTGATCGCGCGAGTGGCGCCGGCGTCGATCTTGCGTTTCAGATTGTCGAGATCGTGCTCGGCGCTTTCGGCCTCGGGATGGGTCTCGGGATAGGCGGCGACGCTGATCTCGAAAGGAGCCAATCGCAGGAGGCCCGCAACAAGATCGGCGGCATAGGCATAGCCGGCCGCTGTCGGGCGGTATTTTCCTTCACCCTCGGGCGGGTCGCCGCGCAACGCGACGATGTGGCGGATCCCCGCCCGCCAATACTCTTCGGCGACGGCGTCGATCTCCTCCCTCGTCGCGGCGACGCAGGTCAGATGGGCCGCGGGTTCGAGCGCCGTCTCGTTTCGAATGCGGTGCACCGTCGCGTGGGTGCGCTCGCGCGTCGAGCCGCCGGCGCCATAGGTGACCGAGACGAAGCGCGGCCCCAAAGGTTCGAGCCGTTTGATGACTTGCCACAGCCGCGTTTCCATCTCCGCGGATTTCGGAGGGAAAAATTCGAAGGAGACGCGCGGCGCGCGGCCGTCGAAATCGCCGACCGGGTCGGCGGCGAGAAGACCGCGGCGGGTGAGCGCATCCATCACCGATCCTCCCTTTCGAGCGTCAAGCCTGCCCTGTGCTCCGACACGGGGGGCGCCTTCTCATCCGCCTCCGCGCGACGCGGGACGCCCCCTCTTTGGCGCGCGGTCCAGATCGCGACGGTCAGGGGCTTGCCTTCGAGACGACGCGACGGCGCCGGATCGAGCCCAACTCTCCGGAACCAGGCGCCGATCTCCGCATCCCGAAAGCCGAGGCGGCGATGGGCATGCTCTTCGCGCAAAAATTCGAGATCGTGAGGCGCGAAATCGACGATGACGAGGATCCCACCCGGGCGCAAGACCCGCGCCGCCTCGGCGATCGCCGCCTCCGGCCGATCGGCGAAATGCAATACCTGATGGATGACCACGGCGTCGAAGGAGGCGTCGGGAAGCGGCAGCTGATACATGTCGGCGAGCCGCACGGCGCCGTTTTTCAAGCCCGCGCGTTCGAGGTTGACGCGGGCGACGGCGAGCATCTCGCGCGAGGTGTCGATGCCGAGCGCCTTCTCGACGGCAGGCGCCAAGACCTCAAGCATGCGTCCCGTTCCGGTTCCGATATCGAGAAGGTCGCGCGGATCGGCGGCGGCGATGATCTCGACCAGAGCCGCCTCGACCTCGCGCTCGTCGATATAAAGCGAGCGGATGCGGTCCCACTCGGCGGCATTTTCGCGGAAATAGGCTTCCGCGTGCTCCGCGCGCTGGCGTTTGATCGCCGCAAGACGCTGGCGGTCGAGGGCGAGGATCGGACCCTCGGTGCCGAGAGCGGAGACGAGATGGCGGGCGAGCGCGGCGGCAGGGTCGGCGCTCGCGAGGCGGTAGAAGACCCAGCTTCCTTCGCGGAAACGGTCGAGCACTCCCGCATCGCAAAGAAGCTTCAAGTGGCGAGAGACGCGAGGCTGGCTTTGCCCCAAGATGTGGACGAGTTCGCTGACGGTGAGTTCGCCCCGCGCGAGAAGCGCGAGAAGGCGCAACCGGGTCGGTTCGGCAACGGCGCGGAGCGGGGCAAGAAGCGTTTCCATTTCTGCTCTGACGATATCTGGAAAAAGACATATAGAGATATCTTTATCTCGTCAACTTTTTTTCGCACGCTTCGGCACGGTTTTTTCCCGGATTCGGGAACCGCTAACGGTTTGGTGCGTATACGCTGCCGAGACTCTCGGTGGCGATCGCCGAGTGCCGAGAGAGGAAGCATCTCGCAAGAGCTTCTCACAAGAGCTTCTCACAAGAGCTTCTCGCAAGAGCTTCTCACAAGAGGCTTGCCGTCTCCGGCATTTTCCCGCAATTATCCCGCCCGAAAGTTGAAATGCCATGTCCCATCGAGCGATCGCCCTTCGCCGAACGCACTTTGCCCTTGCGGGTTTTCTCTTGGCGCTTACCTCTTTCACTTCGGCCTGCGCCGCGGCGCCGGGGCGAGACCGGCCGCG
>JAKAOO010000126.1 GCA_021812165.1 Pseudomonadota bacterium
CTCTGCGGCGTCGGCCACGCGTTCATGCCGATCGTGGTGGCGGCAAAGACCCCGGCCGATTTTATCCAATGGGTGGGCAGCGAACGCTCGAAAGAAACGCAGGCCCGCGGGGCGGCCGCGAAAACATGGACGAAAGCGGCGCTAATGGGACAAGGCAAGACTGTGTACGCGAAGAACTGCGCCGTATGCCATCAAGCAAATGGTCTCGGGGTTGCGGGGACTTTTCCGCCGATTGCCGCCGGCCACCCGTTTTCGGCACCGGCGGCGATGCTCGCGAAATTGCGGGCGCGCGGCTTCTATCGGCATGGCCAAATCGTCGAAGGACCCGTCGCGAAGCAGATGGAGATCGTTTTGCATGGGATTGCGGGAACGGCGATGCCGGCATGGGCTTCGCAACTGAGCGATGCGGAGATTGCGTCGGTCATCACCTTCGAAAGAAATTCGTTCGGCAATCATACGGGCGAGGTCGTCCAACCCGGCCAGGTTAAGAACATTCGCTTGGCTAAAAAGAAATAGTCCGCTCGGGCTGCCGACCGCAGAGGATCGAAGAGATGAGCGCAACGGACTTCGAAAGCGCCCCCGAAGAGCACCACCCGACAGGCGTCACGCGCTGGCTCTCTACGACGAACCACAAGGACATCGGCATTCTTTATATGGGATTCGGGCTCACGATGTTCCTCGTCGGCGGGCTGCTTTCGTTGCTGATCCGCGCGGAATTGTTCGAGCCCGGCATGAAGATCATGCCGCCCGAACTCTATAATCAGGTGATCGCGGTCCACGGCCTCGTGATGGTGTTTGCCGCTCTCATGCCGTTGACGGCGGGGATGGCCAATTATCTCATTCCGATGATGATCGGCGCCCCCGACATGGCGCTTCCGCGGCTCAACAATTTTGGGTTCTGGCTTCTGCCTCCTGCGGCGATCCTGCTGGTCGCGCCGTGGTTATTGGCGCTCTTCGGCACGGGCAATGGAACGATCGACACGGGATGGACCATCTACGCGCCGCTTTCCATACAAAGCGGTCTCGGAATGGATTTCGCGATCTTTACGGTCCTTCTCTTCGGCCTGTCTTCGACGGTGTTCTCCATCAATGTCATCGTCACGGTCCTCAATATGCGGGCGCCCGGGATGACCTTGTACAAAACCCCGCTCTTCGTGTGGAGCTGGCTGTGGACGGCGTTCCTGCTGATCGCGGTATTTCCGGACCTCATCGCCGGGGTGATCATGCTTCTTGCAGACCGCCATTTCGGTACGCATTTCTTCAGCGCGGCCGGCGGCGGCGACCCCATACTTTGGATACACATGTTCTGGTTTTTCGGTCACCCGGAAGTCTATATCCTGCTCTTTCCCACAGTGGGGATATTGCCGCATATCCTCTCGACGTTCGCGCGCAAGCCGATCTTCGGCTACAAGGCGCAGATTTATGCCTTTGCCGCGATCGGCCTCTTGTCGGTGATCGTTTGGGCGCACCACATGTACACGTCCGGGCTCCCCGCCGTCGCCAACATCTATTTCATGTTTGCCACGATGTCGATTTCCATCCCCGTGAGCATCCTCTTCTTTTGCTGGTTCGGCACGATCTGGCGCGGATCAATGACCTTCGAGACGCCGATGTTGTTCGCGCTCGGGTACCTCGTGCTGTTCGGGATCGGCGGGCTGACCGGCCTCGTCTTGTCCGACGCCGCTGCCGATCAACAATACCACGGCACCTATTTCGTCGTGGCCCACTTTCATTACACGCTCTTTGGCGGACCGATCATGGGCGTGATCGCGGCCATCTATTACTATCTGCCGAAGGTGACCGGCAGAATGTACAGCGAAAAACTCGGCAAATGGCACTTTTGGCTCACCATGATCGGCTTCAACGCCACGTTCTTTCCGCAGTTTCTGCTCGGCATCGACGGCATGCCGAGGCGGATCCCGGATTACGCCCTGCAATTCGCCCATCTCAACATGGCCTCAAGCATTGGCGCCTTTGTGCTCGGGGCGTCGCAACTGCTGTTTCTCATCAACATCATCAAGACCGCCGCAGGCACCGGCGAGCGCGCCTCCTCGAAGGTGTGGGAGGGGGCGCAGGGTCTCGAGTTTACGGTCTCCTCGCCCCCTCCCTACCACACATTCCTCTTGCCGCCGGTCGTCCAGTAAAGCGGCCAGACTACCATGACGAATCCCAATAGAATGCGATCCGGAGGCGGTGAGGCGACAATGGCGTCGGCGACGAGCGACGCGCATCACGAGGCCCACTATTTTATTCCGACGCCGAGCCCCTATCCCATCCTCCTTTCCGCGGGTCTTTTTCTTCTGGCTCTGGGCGGCGCTCTCGCCGTCAACGGCAGTTCCGCCGGCCGCTGGTCGGCGCTCATTGGGGCGCTCATCTCGGCCTATGCGCTGAGCCGATGGCTCGGCGCCGTCATTCGCGAGAACCGGGCGGGGGCTTATCAAAAGCAGGAGGGGTTGTCGTTCCGCGTCGGCATGTGGTGGTTCATCATTTCAGAAGCCGTGTTTTTCAGTAGCTTGTTCGGTGTGTTGTTTTATGAGCGAGTCATCGCGGTGCCGTGGCTTGCGTCCTTGAGCCCGCATTTTTCGCCGTGGGCGGGCTTCAAGGCCGTCTGGCCAACGAGCGGTCCGCACGGCGCGCCGTTCACGCCGCAGGACGCTTGGGGAATCCCGGCCGTCAATACGGTCATCCTTCTCGCGTCGGCCGGCACCGTTACCTTGGCCCTGAAGCAGATGATGGCGCGCGAGCGCGCTCTCGCCACACTGCTCGTGGGCGTTACGATCGCGCTCGGCGTGACGTTTCTCGGGCTCCAGGCTCACGAATTCTACCACGCGTATACGAGCCTTCATCTGACTCTCGGGTCCGGGGTGTACGGAGCGACGTTTTATCTGTTGACCGGATTTCATGCTTTGCACGTGACGATCGGGCTCATCATGCTTTGCGTCATCCTCGCCCGCCTCGTCGAGGGCGATTTCAGCGCCGAGAATCATTTCGCCTTTCAAGCCGTCGGGTGGTACTGGCATTTCGTGGATGTGGTCTGGCTGTTCGTGTTCCTGTTCGTCTATTGGCTCTAGCGGCAGGAATCTGACGATTGGTACCGTGGCGGATTCCGCCGAGATTGCTTCCCCCCGGAACGCCCGCAGGACGGTCGTCCGGGGGTCGCAATGACACGTGAGCTCTTGTCATTGCGAGGAGCCCACGGGTCCGCGCTTCGCGCGGCCCGAGGATAAACTGCGCGACGAAGCAATCCCGACACGCCAGGCGACAACGGCTCTATCCGTTTGATTTTGACCACCAGCGACCGCGACCGGCACTCTACTAAACCCTCGCGTTTTCGGGAGAACGCCGCGCGGCGAACGAGCCCCCTCGCTCTGCGGATGCCGCGCAAATGAGAGCGGCACGTCGCCGATTGGCGATTATCTAGTTGACAAACCCGCGCCCAATGCCTAGATTCATCCTCAGAGATCGAGGATGGACCAATGAATCTCGCCGAGCTTTCCGCCGTAGTTTCCGACGAAGCCAAGGCTTTCGAGCTGGTCGAGCGGTTGCGCTGGCCGAACGGCCCGGTGTGCCCGCATTGCGGCGCGACTAGCCGAGCCGGCAGGCTCCCGGCGCAGCGGACGAAGCCGAGCAAGAAGCACCCCGAAGGCAAGTCGGTTTACGGTCTGTGGAAGTGCTACGCCTGCCGGCGGCAATTCACCGTGCGCGTCGGCTCAATCTTCGAAGATTCCCCGATCCCGCTCAGCAAGTGGTTGCTGGCGATCCACCTTATGTGTTCGTCGAAGAAGGGGATCAGCTCAAACCAGATCAAGCGCGAGCTCGGCGTCAGCTATCAAACCGCGTGGTTTCTGACGCACCGCATCCGGCTCGCGATGACGGTTGATCCACTGAAATCGTTGCTCGGCCAAGATGGCGGGATCGTCGAAATCGACGAGACTTTCGTGGGCGGCAAGGTGGTGAACAACATGCACCACGATAAGACGAAAGCCGCCGGCCGCAAGACCATCGTCATGACCTTGGTCGATCGCCAGGGCGATGCGCTCGGCGTCGTGGTTCCCGACACGTCGAAAGAAACCCTAGAGGCGGTCGCGAAGCCAATCGTCGATCGCTCGGCCACGATCATGACGGACGGGAACCCGATTTACGCTAATCTCGACGATTATTTCCGCGGCCATCACGCGGTTGATCACGACAAGCGGTTCGTCCGCGCCATGATCATTCATACGAATTTCGCTGAGAGCTACCATAGCCTGTTGAAGCGGGGGCTGATCGGGGCGTTCCATCATGTCTCGGCCGAACACTTGCACCGCTATGTGAACGAATTCTCGTTCCGTTGGAATAGCCGCAAGGAAAGCGACGGCGAGCGCACTGAGCGGGCGATTCGCAGCGGCGCCGGAAGGCGCCTGACCTATCGTCCCCTAATCGGCCGGTGAACCCCGCGATCTTCTTGCGTCGCCCAGAGGCGCGGGGTCCGTGCAAGATCGGCCCTCGGCATGCGCCCATGGGCGCATGAAGGCGCCCATGGGCGTACCAGCGCAAGAAAGCGCTTGACGCTGGGGCGCCCCCGGCCCTAAGAACGCGCCTATGGATCTCGACGCATTCAAGGCGCGCCTGGAGGCACAGCGGAAGCTGTGCGCCAAGTTGGCCCAGGATCACGACCAGCTATCACGCGATCTCGACCGAGAGCGTGCTCGGCTTGACGGGCTGGAACTAGCAGCCTCAATCCTGGGCGTTCCGACCATCGAAGACCGCGCCGCGCCAACCGTGGGCGATGGGGGGGCGCCGCTGCCGGGATTGCCGAAGCTCGGCCTCAGGAAGAAGTGGGAACTCTCCCCAGAATATCTTCGCCTCGTCGCCGAGATGGTCGCTCGCGGCAATCAGCCCATGAACAGGGGGCAGATCGCGACTCTCGCAAATACCTTGGGGCTCGCAGTCTCGTCGAAGCAAGTGGGCGGCAGAATGCGCCGGTATCTTGTGACCGGTCTCGCCGAGCGCGGAGAGCATGGTTACAGGATTTCCGAGGCCGCTATTTGCCGCCTTGGCCTGCGCGGGGGGGGGCACGCCGATGCCTCATGACCTCAAGAAGAAAGCGCCGCTGGTTGGATCAGCGGCGCCCGATGCCCGGGTGGCGGAATTGGTAGACGCAGCCGAGTTGGATTCGGCGGGTTCTCCCGGAGAGCCGTGTGGGTTCGAGTCCCACCCTGGGCACGCAAGTTTGACCTTGATGGAGGTAGCTTCGATCCCGGACCCTCGTAGCGCCTCATACATTTCTTTCCCGTAGGCGACCACAACTCGCCCACGGGTGCGGCCCGGTCCAAACGGGCCTCGACGAGCCCGCTGCGGCCCCTTCCATAAGGGCTGTAGCGGGCGAGCGACCCTTCTCTTATACGAGATCCTTGCTCGGGTGGCAATTCATGGCGAACAAAAAGTCGCGATCGACTGAAACGAGCGGGCGCAAATCACGCCCGATCTCACTCGCGCCGCTCTCATTTGAGAAAGCCGTGAAGGCCCTCGCACAGACGGCGCCGACGAGAGACAAGCCGAATTACCGGCCAAATCGCGGCGGCAAGCCAAAGCGGTGCAAGGCGTGAAGGCGCGAACCTCATTAAGCTTCAATCTGAAGCTGACCCTTGAGCAGATACGGGGGCACCGCGAAGCCTATCTCGCGGATGAGAACGGGATGGGCTGGGAGCGCGAAGCGATGGAGGCTGGCCGTAAGCTCGCCGCAGGCGATTTCAGCCGCGACAATCTCCTAGTGATTGTCCGCTGGAAATCCCCACGCTCACTAGGACACATTAAGAGCAATAAGAGCTGCGAAATTTCGGATTCCCTCCGTTTGGCCCTCGATGCCAAGACCCCGCGCGCGGCGATGGCCGTCCTTTGCGGCCTTCGTGGGGTAGAGGTTCCCATGGCCTCAGCGATCCTTACCGCGATCAAGCCGGCGCGATATACGGTTATCGACCGTCGCGCTCTTAAGACGCTCGGGACCAAGCAACTGACGCCGACGATCAACAATTACCTGGACTACCTAAGGTTCTGTGATGCCAAGGCGAAAGAGCTCGACATACCTCTCCGCGATCTCGACCACGCCCTATGGCAAGCTGGCGCGTAAGCGCCCATAATTCCTCCGAAACGTCGCGTTCGCTCCGCCACTTCAACATCTCGCTGTAGGGTTTGTCAACTAGATAGTCGCCCGGCGCTTGCTTGCTCGCCGGCAGGGGGCGTAAGCTCAATTCGATCCCATGGCCTTTAAATGAGATGAAAAAGGAAAGCGTTTCCGACGATCGAAGCGCCCTCGGCCTCATCGCAATCATCGGCGTCCTCAACCTCCTCTTCGCGTTGATTGCGCTATTTGTCCGCTACGGTCCTATTACAGAAAACGGCGCCTCGGCTCTCTTCTGGCGCTTTCGCTTTGATCCCGCCATCACCCTGCCGATCCTTCTCTTCGCGTTTTTCTACATTCTCGGCGCGCGGCGTCGCCGGAGCACGGAAGAGCACGCCGAAGGATGGCGGCATCTCGCCTTTTTCGGCGGTTTTTCAGCGATCTATCTGGCGCTTCAGTCGCCGCTCGACTGGATTTCCGACCGGCTGTTTTTCGCCCATCAGATCGAACACATGCTGCTCGACATGGTGGCGCCGATCCTTCTCGTTCTGGCGGCGCCTCAGGCGGCGCTCCTGCGCGGCCTGCCGCGTCCGTTCCGGCGAAGGGTTGTGGGCCCGAGCTTGGGCAGCGCGATCTTCCGCTTCTTGCGCTTTTTCACTCATCCGGCGGTCGCCACGGCCCTTTTCATTGGCGCCATGGATTTTTGGATGATCCCGCATATGCAAGATGCGGCGTTGGAGAACGAGCGTCTCCACGATCTGATGCACGCGACGCTCCTCGCGAGCGGCCTCATCTTTTTCTGGCGCGTGCTCGATAAAAGGCCCTATCCGCTGGGCGCCTCGCTTGGCACGCGCCTTTTCATGTTCTCTCTCGCGTCGATTTCCAATATCCTTGTCGGCTCCTTTCTCGCCTTCAAGAACACGATCCTCTATCCAGCCTACGGGCCCTCGCCACACCTCTTTGGCATCGCCGCCATTGATGACGAGCGTTTCGGCGGCCTTATCATGTGGATCATGGGCAGCGAGATGCTCGCGCTTGCGGCGATTTTGACGATCCGTCATTTCGCCCGCGATGAAGAGCGCCGGGAGGTTCGCCGTCAAGCCGTCCGCGAACGGACGGCGGATTGGTTCTTGGAGCGGCGCGCGGCAAACCGCAGGTTGGCGCTGGGCCTCGTTTCTTTCTCCGGCGTCATTCTCCTGATCACGGTGGGGACCGTGCTCGTCTACCACTATGTTGAGTGACCGCCGGGTCCGCGCGCCTTTGAGGCTCTGAGCTCGAAGCCGGTAGAGGTGCGCACGCGCTACGAGCCGAAACGGTTGGAACGCGGGAAGCCTGCGGGAACAAGGCGGCCCGCGCCGCCGCGCCGTCCGAGATAAGGGCGAAGGTTCGTTTCGGTCCGCGTGCGGTTTTCGCCCACCCGCCAGGAAAGACCTTCGGCAAGGGAAAAGACCTTGCAGTCGGCAAGCCCGCCCGACTTGTAACGCTGCAGGATGACGCCGCGCCCGCGGCTCATCCTCGGGATCTCTTCGAGCTTCAGGATCGAAAGCTTGCGGTTCTGGCCGAGAAAGGCGGCGGCGTCGCCTTCGCTCGCATCGATGCAGATCCGGGCAAGGGCGCCTTCGCCTGCGTTCAAAACCGCCTTTCCGGCCTTTCTGTCGGAGAGCGCGTCTTCGCCCGCGAGCAGGAACCCCCGCCCATCGCTCGAGGCGAGGAGAAAGGAAAGAGAAGGCCGGTAGACGTGGATCGCCACGACGTCATGCCCGTTCGGGAGGTCGATCAAAAGCCGCAGCGGCTCGCCCTGGCCGCGTCCGCCCGGCAGACGATCGACCGCGAGCGTGTAAAAGCGGCCGTTGGTCGCAAAGAGAAGGATGCGGTCGGTGCTTTCGGCGGGGAGCGCAAAGCGCGGTCCGTCGCCTTCCTTGTAGCGCGGCTCTTGGCCTTCGAGGCTGTGGCCTTTGACCCAGCGCACCCAGCCTTTTGCCGAACAAAAGAGGGTCACGGGCTCGCGCTCGATGCGGGCGGCGGCCGGGATCTCGCGGATCGCCGGAGGGGCGGCGAAGAGGGTTCGGCGCGGGTCTCTCTCGCCCCCGAATTCGGCGGCCGTCGCGCGAATTTGCTCTGCAAGCGCGTGCCATTGCCGGCGCTCGCTTTCGAGCAGCGCCAATAGCCCCGCTTCCTCGTTTTGGAGCTCCTTCAGCTCTTTTTTTATCGCGGCTTCCTGCAGGCGAGAGAGCGCGCGCAGACGCATGTTGAGGATCGCCTCCGCCTGCACCTCGGAGAGCTTGAAGCGCTCCATGATCGCGGATTTGGGGTCCTTCTCCTCGCGGATGATCCGGATCACCGCGTCGAGGTTCCTGTAGACGACGAGTTCGGCCTTCAGGATCTCGATCCGCCGCAGGAGGAGCGCAAGGCGATGCCGGCTCTCGCGCTGCAAGACCTCGCGGCGATGGTCGAGAAATGCCTGAAGGACCGCTTTGAGGCTCATCACTCTCGGCACCCCGGCGGCGTCGAGAACGTTCAAGTTGTGCGGCACCTTGACTTCGAGCTCGGTCAGGCGGAACAGCTGTTCCATCAAAAGCTCGGCATCGACATTCCGCGTTTTCGGCTCGAGGACAAGGCGGATGTCCTCGGTCGACTCGTCGCGGACATCGGCAAGGAGCGGCAGTTTCTTTTCTTCGAGAAGCACCGCGATCTTTTCGACGAGCCGGCCTTTCTGGACCTGGTAGGGAATTTCCGTGACGACGATGCGGTAGAGCCCGTGCGCCGCCGCCTCTTTTTCCCAGCGCGCGCGCAGGCGGAAGGAACCGCGTCCGGTCTCGTAAGCGAGGCGGATATTTTCGGCGGGCTCGACGAGAACCCCGCCGGTCGGGAAATCGGGTCCGCGAACATGCTCCAGAAGCTCGGCGGTGTGAACCTGCGGATGATCGATCAGATGGAGGAGCGCGGCGCAGATTTCGCCCACATTGTGCGGCGGGATGCTGGTCGCCATGCCGACCGCGATCCCGGCGGCGCCGTTCGCAAGGAGGTTCGGAAAGCGGGCGGGAAGAACGACGGGCTCGCGCTCTTCGCCGTCATAGGTCGGGCGCAAATCGACGGCGTCGGCTTCGAGGCCGTCGAGCATCGCTTGCGCCACTTTCGAGAGCCGGCTTTCCGTGTAGCGCATCGCCGCGGCGTTGTCGCCGTCGACATTGCCGAAATTTCCCTGGCCATCGACGAGCGGATAGCGCTGCGAGAATTCCTGAGCGAGGCGCACCAGCGCCTCGTAGACGGCGAGTTCGCCGTGCGGGTGGAACTTGCCGATGACATCGCCGACGACGCGCGCGCATTTCTTGTAGCCCGAGGCGGGATCGAGGCGAAGCTCATGCATCGCGTGGAGGATCCGGCGTTGCACCGGCTTCAAGCCGTCGCGCACATCGGGAAGCGAGCGCGACACGATGGTGGAAAGCGCGTAGGAGAGGTAGCGCTCAGAGAGCGCCTCGGCAAAATCGATCTCGCGGATCTCGCCCGCGGGCGCGAGGCTCCTCATCGCGCCCACGCCGCGCTTGCGGCCGGGACCTCGGCCCCGGCGCGCTCTAAGAGAATGGCAAGGCGCTTCCTCGCCGCCGGCAAGCCGCGCCCTTGCGGGGCGAGCACCTCGCGCAAAAGGATGCGGCCGGTGAGCCGCAACCCCGCGCGGACATCGCTCTCTACGCCGCGCGGCAGGCCAAAGCCGAGAGCAGCGAGAAGGCGGTGCTCCCAAACCATGTAATGCGGCGCCCAGCGGTCGCCCTCGTCGAGGGCGGCGAGGAGGCCCTGCGTCGCCGCAAAAAGGTCGGGGGCTGGCTCGCATTCGGGCAGGCCCGCCGAGAGCAGCGCCATTGCCGCAGAAAGCGCCAATAGCCGCAAAGGCTCATCGAGTAGCCGCGCCGCATGGGCAAAGAGGAGCTCAAGAGTGAAGCTGCCGAGATGTTCGGGAAGGCGCCCGCGCCATTTGGCCTCGACCGCGTTTCCGGGCTGCAGGCTCGCGCGCCGCTTCGGCGACTGGCCGCCGTAGACGAGCCCCAAATGCCGGCCGTGCTCGGAGGTGAAAAGTTCGAGGACGGCCGCGCTTTCGCCATGAGGCCGCGCCGCGAGCACAAACCCTCGATCAACCCATTGCATCAAAGCCCGCCATCAATCCTGCGCGCCCCTCGAATTAGGGAAGGTCCGAATAAGTCTTAATCTCCTCTCCGCCCTTTAGATGTATGGACCGGGGAGATAGTGAACGGCTGTTCGGGGACATGGTGAACACATTCCACGATTATGGACGGCCTCGGGAAGGGGGTTGTCGATGCCGTGGGGGGAAGTGTCGATCATGTCGTTGCGCCG